>JAJDVM010000173.1 GCA_022826125.1 Defluviicoccus sp. | reverse complement strand
CCCGTTCTTCCGGCGCTCCTTCGAGCTGCGCAAGGCGCTGCTCGAGACCTTCGGGCTGGAGCGCTACAGCGAGATGACCGCGCTGGTGCTCAACCCGCCCTTCTGGGTGGCGGAGAACGACGCGGCGATCTCGGCGGGCGCCAAGGCGGCGCTCGCCAACGCCGCGCCGGTCGAGATCATGATCAGCCGGATCGACGGCATCATGGCGTTCGACCGCCGCGCCCGGATGGGCGAGATCGCGATGCCGACCCAGATCATCGTCGCCCGCGACGACATGGTGACGCCGATCCATATGACCGAGGAGCTCTCGGCCGGCATCCCGCACGCGGAAACGGTGGTGCTGGAGCGCGGCGGGCATTTCGTGCCCATCGTGCTGCCGGAGGACTACAACCCGCCGGTGCTCGAATTCCTGAGGAAACACCGCGACCTCTGACCGGGCGGGCAGGGCTTCGGTGAGGCGCATCGGCGTCATCGGGGCGGGCGCCTGGGGCACCGCGCTCGCCAAGGTCGCGCGCGAGGCCGGGCGCGAGGTCGTGCTGTGGGCAAGGCGCGACGGCCTCGCGCGGGCCGTCGCGGAAACCGGCCGCAATCCCGACTATCTGACGGAGATCGCGCTCGGCCCCGGGATCGCGGCGACCGCCGACCCGGCCGAGGCGGCGGACGCGGACGCGCTGCTGCTCGCCGTGCCGGCCCAGGCGCTGCGCGAGACTTGCGCGCTCTTCGCCCCCCATCTCGCGCCCGCGGTGCCGGTCGCGGTCTGCGCCAAGGGGATCGAGCGGGACACCGCCAGGACGATGAGCGAGGTCGCGGGCGAGGCGCTTCCCGGCAACCCGGCCGCCATCCTGTCGGGCCCGACCTTCGCGGCCGAGGTCGCGCGTGGGCAGCCCACCGCGGTGACGCTCGCCTGCCGCGACATCGGGATCGCCGAGGCGCTGGCGGAGGCGCTCGCGACCCCCGCCTTCCGGCCCTATCACACCGACGACGTGGCGGGGGCGGAGATCGGCGGCGCGGTCAAGAACGTGCTCGCCATCGCCTGCGGCATCGTCGAGGGGCGCGGGCTCGGCGAGAACGCGCGCGCGGCGCTGATCACCCGCGGGCTCGCCGAGATGACGCGGCTCGCGCGCGCGCGCGGCGGGCGGGCCGAGACCATGATGGGGCTCGCCGGGCTCGGCGACCTGACGCTCACCTGCGCCAGCCGCACCTCGCGCAACTACAGCCACGGGCTCGCGCTCGCCGCCGGCCGGAAGGCGGACGAGGGCGCGGTCGTCGAGGGGGTGGCGACCAGCGCGGCGCTTGTCCGGCTCGCGCGGCGCCACGGTGTCGAGATGCCGATCGCGGAAGCGGTCGAGGCGATCCTCCATCGCGGCGCGGAGATCGACGCGGCGGTCGCCGGGCTGCTCGCCAGACCGCGCCGCGCCGAGGCATGATAGGGGCCGGACCGGACGGGGAGGGATGAGATGGCGTATTGGCTGTTCAAGTCGGAGCCGGGCGCGTGGTCGTGGGACGACCAGGTGAAGGCCGGCACCGCCGAGTGGGACGGGGTCCGCAACTACCAGGCGGACAACAACATGAAGGCGATGAAGGTGGGCGACCGCGGGTTCTTCTACCACTCGGTGAACGCGCGCGAGATCGTCGGCGTGGTCGAGATCGTCCGCGAGCACTACCCCGACCCGACCGACGCCAAGGGCCGCTTCGGCATGGTCGACGTGAAGGCCCTGATGCCGGTGAAGTCGCCGGTGACGCTCGCCGACATCAAGGCCGAGCCGGCGCTCTCGGGCATGGCGCTGGTGCGCCAGTCGCGCCTCTCGGTGTGTCCCGTCGCGGACGACGAATGGGCGCTGCTCTGCAAGATGGCGGGCATCGAGGCGTGAGCCCGACCGTCCTCTGCGCGCTCGAGGACATCGACGACCCGGGCGGCAAGGGGTTCGTGCTGGGCGACGGGCGGCGCATCTTCGTGATCCGCCGCGGCGCGGGGGTCCACGGCTACGTCAACGCCTGCCCCCACCAGGGCGTGCCGCTCGACTGGCGCCCCGACGTGTTCCTGAGCGTCGACAAGTCGGTCATCCAGTGCTCCACCCACGGCGCGCAATTCCGCATCGAGGACGGAGAGTGCCTGTCCGGCCCGTGCCTGGGAAGCGCGCTGCGCCCGGTGCCGGTCGCGGTGGCGGGAGGAATGGTGGTGGAGGGTTGAGGGGGCTGCCGTCCCTCGATACGCCGCTTCGCGGCTACTCGGGATGAGGGAATCCCCGAGACACCCTCACCCTGAGTAGCCGCGAACCGGCGTATCGAAGGGCCCCGTCTCCTTGTCACTCTCCGGGATCGACCCCATAATCGCCGCGCCACGATCAGGGGGTCACGGCCATGGCCGACAACGAGCTTTTCCCGGTCCCGGACAGCGTCGCCGAAGGCGCCCATGTCGACGCCGCGGGCTACGAGGAGATGTACCGGCGCTCGATCGAGGATCCGGAAGGATTCTGGGGCGAGCAGGGAAAGCGGATCCACTGGATCGAGCCCTATACCAAGGTCAAGGACGTCTCCTACGCGCCCGACGACGTGCATATCCGCTGGTACCACGACGGCACGCTGAACGCGTCCGCAAACTGCCTCGACCGGCATCTGTCGGCGCGCGGCGAACAGACCGCGATAATCTGGGAAGGCGACGACCCCGCGAACTCGAAGCGCATCAGCTACAACGAGCTGCACCGCGAGGTGTGCAGGTTCGCCAACGTGCTCAAGGCGGAGGGCGCGAAGAAGGGCGACCGGGTAACGATCTACCTGCCGATGATCCCCGAGATCGCGGTCGCGGTGCTGGCCTGCGCGCGGATCGGCGCGGTCCATTCGGTGATCTTCGGCGGGTTCTCGCCGGATTCGATCGCCGGGCGCATCCAGGACTGCGATTCCAACATCGTCGTGACCTCCGACGAGGGGGTTCGCGGCGGCCGGCTGATCCCGCTCAAGGGCAATGTCGACAAGGCGCTCGAATCCTGCCCGTCGATCGAGAAATGCATCGTGGTCCGCCACACCGGCGGCGAGGTGGGATGGGAAGACGGCCGCGACGTCTGGTACCACGAGGCGATGGCAGGGGCATCCGAGGACTGCCCGGCCGAGGAGATGAGCGCCGAGGACCCGCTCTTCATCCTCTACACCTCGGGCTCGACCGGGAAGCCCAAGGGGGTGCTGCACACCACCGGCGGCTACATGGTCTATGCGTCGATGACCCACCAATACGTCTTCGACTACCGCGACGGCGACGTCTACTGGTGCACCGCCGACGTGGGCTGGATCACCGGGCACAGCTACATCATCTACGGCCCGCTCGCCAACGGCGCGACCACGCTGATGTTCGAGGGGCTGCCCAACTATCCCGACGCGTCGCGTTTCTGGCAGGTCTGCGACAAGCACAAGGTCAACCTCTTCTATACCGCGCCGACCGCGATCCGTGCCCTGATGCGCGAGGGCGACGGCCCGGTCGCGGCGACCGACCGGTCCTCGCTCCGCCTGCTGGGCTCGGTCGGCGAGCCGATCAACCCCGAGGCCTGGCTCTGGTACTACAACGTCGTGGGCGGCGGGCGCTGCCCGATCGTCGATACCTGGTGGCAGACCGAGACCGGCGGAATCCTGATCACCCCGCTGCCCGGTGCGACGCCGCTCAAGCCGGGCTCGGCGACGCGGCCCTTCTTCGGGGTCAGGCCGGAGGTGGTCGACGCCGACGGCAACGCGCTGGAGGGCGCGTGCACCGGCAATCTCTGCATCGCCGATTCCTGGCCGGGGCAGATGCGCACCGTGTTCCGCGACCACAAGCGCTTCGTCGAGACCTATTTCTCGACCTATCCCGGCCGCTATTTCACCGGCGACGGCTGCCGCCGCGACGAGGACGGCTATTACTGGATCACCGGCCGGGTCGACGACGTGCTCAACGTCTCCGGCCACCGGCTGGGCACCGCCGAGATCGAGAGCGCGCTGGTCGCCCACGGCAAGGTCGCCGAGGCCGCCGTCGTCGGCTACCCGCACGACATCAAGGGGCAGGGGATCTACGCCTACGTCACCCTGGTGCTGGGCGAGGACCCGACCGACGACCTGCGCCGCGAGCTCGTCCAGTGGGTGCGCAAGGAGATCGGCCCGATCGCGACCCCCGACCTGATCCAGTGGGCGCCCGGCCTGCCGAAAACCCGGTCGGGCAAGATCATGCGCCGGATCCTCAGGAAGATCGCCGCCAACGAGCAGGACCAGCTGGGCGACACCACCACGCTCGCCGATCCCGCCGTGGTCGACGATCTGGTCGAGCAGCGGATGAACCGCTAGCGCCGCCGCGTGGCCGGACCCGAATCCCCGGACTGGTCCCGACGCGTCTTCGACCTGCTGGTCGAGGCGGGGGTGAGCCTGTTCGCCTACGTGCCGGACGCCGGCAACCGGGCGCTGGTCGACCTCGCCGATGCCCATAACGACACGCGGGCGGTCCTCCTTTCGAGCGAGCAGGAGGGGATCGCGCTCGCCGCCGGCGCCGATCTCGTGGGCGCGCGCGCGGCGGTCTGCATGCAGTCCTCGGGCGTCGGCAACTGCCCCAACATGCTGTCGCTGGTCAAAGGCGGCGGATTCCCGATGCTGCTGATCGTCACCATGCGCGGCGATTACGGCGAGATGAACCCGTGGCAGTACCCGATGGGGCAGGCGGTCGGGCCGGTGCTTGAGGCGATGGGGATCCTGACCTACCGGGTCGACGACGACGCCGACCTCGAACCGGCGGCGCGCGCGGCGGTCGACGCGGCGTGGCGCGGCGGCCAGGGCGTCGCCCTCGTCCTGTCGCAGAAATTCCTCGGCGCCAAGCCGTTCTGAGGGGTGCGGGAGACCATGACCGAACCGTCGCTCGACCGGAGGGAGGTGCTCGGCGCGCTGTTCCCCGATCCGGGCGACTACCTGATGGTCGCCGGTCTCGCCGGCTCGGCGCGCGACGCGGCGGCGCTGACCGACGAGGCGGATTATCTCTTCGCCTTCGGCGGCGCGATGGGCGGGGCGGTCCCGATGGGGCTCGGCATGGCGCTCGCCGCGCCGGACAGGAAGGTCGCGGTGATCACCGGCGACGGGGAGCTCCTGATGAACGCGGGCGCGCTCGCCTCCATCGCCTCGACGATGCCGGAGAATCTCTCCATCGTCTGCATCGACAACGGCCGCCACGGCGAGACCGGCGGGCAGCTCGGCCACACCGCCCGGCGCACCGATCTCGCCAGGCTCGCGGAAGGCGCGGGGCTGCCGTCGTCGATGACCGTTACGGATGCCGCCGGGCTTGGCGAGGCCGCGGCGTTCCTGAAGGACGCGCCGGGGCCGCGCTTCGTCTGCGTGCGCGTCGCGCCCGGCCCGCCGGCCGATTACCAGCGCAACTGGGACCCCGCCGAATGCCGCCTGCGCTTCCGCCGGGCCTGGCGCGAGGCAAGCGCCGTCCGCCGGGGCTAGGCGAAATGGGCCGCGACGGGGGCGACCTCCCCGACGAGATACGCACCGCGCTGGAGCGGCTGGGCCTCGGGGGCGCCGGGTCGAGGGCGACCGCTCTGTCCGGCGGGGTATCGTCGGACATCTGGAAGGTCGAGACCGGTGCGCGCACCGTCTGCGTCAAGCGCGCGCTCGCGAGGCTCAAGGTCGCCGCCGACTGGCGGGCGCCGGTCGGGCGCAACGCGTTCGAGGCGGCGTGGATCGAGACCGCCGGCGCGATTGTTCCCTCCGCCGCGCCCCGCCTTCTGGGCCACGACGCGGAAGCCGGCCTGATCGCGATGGAGTATCTCGACCCAAGCGATTTCCTGTTGTGGAAGGAAAAGCTCCGCCAGGGTCGGGCGGAGGCGGAGGATGCGCGCGGCGTCGCCTCCGCGATCGTCGCCGTCCACGCGGCGACCGCCGGAAGGGACGGGGTCGCGCGGCGCTTCGCATCGGACGCGATCTTCCACGCCATCCGGCTGGAGCCCTATCTGGAGACCGCCGCCCGCACCCATCCCGACCTCGCCGCGACGCTGGCGGGGATCGTGGAGCGGACGGCGTCCGCCCGGCTCGCTTTGGTCCATGGCGACGTGAGCCCGAAGAACATTCTCATCGGCCCGGACGGGCCGGTGTTTCTCGACGCCGAATGCGCCTGGTACGGCGACCCCGCCTTCGACCTCGCCTTCTGCCTCAACCACCTGCTGCTCAAGTGCCTGTGGACGCCGGACGCCGCGCCCGGATTTCTGGACTGCTTCGACGTGCTGGCGGAAACCTATCTGGCGGGGGTCGACTGGGAATCCTGCGAGGCCCTGGAATCCCGCGCGGCGCCCCTGCTGGCGGGGCTGTTCCTCGCGCGGATCGACGGCAAGTCGCCGGTCGAGTACGTGACGGAGGAAGCCGACAAGGCCCGCGTCCGCCGCGTCGCGGGCGCGCTGCTCCAAGCGCCGGTCGGCACGCTCAAGGCGGTCCGCGCAGCGTGGGCGGTGGAGCTCGGCATATGAGCGCGACGGCGATTTCCTCGGTGACGGGCCGCCGGGTGTGGAATTCCCGCGCCCGTCCGACCGTCGAGGTCGAGGTCGCGCTTGCGGGCGGCGCGCGCGGCCGCGCGATCGCCCCCGCCGGCGCCTCGCGGGGGAGCGGCGAGGCCGTGGACCTCCGGGACGGCGGGGAGGCGTTCGGCGGCTACGGCGTGGAGCGCGCCGTCACGGCCGCGAACGGCGAGATCGCCGCCGCGCTCGAAGGTCTCGACGCCCGCGATCAGGAGGGCGCGGATCGCCGTCTGGTCGCGCTCGACGGCACGGCGGACAAGTCCCGGCTGGGCGGGAACGCGACGGTCGCCGCGTCCATGGCCGTCGCCCACGCCGCCGCCGCCGCGCAAGGTCTGCCGCTCTGGCGCCATCTCGCGGACGATGCCGAACCGGTCATGCCGCTGCCCGAGATCCAGATCTTCGGCGGCGGCGCCCACGCCGCGCGGCGGGTCGACGTCCAGGACTTCATGGTCATTGCGGTCGGCGCTTCGGAATACGCCGAAGCGCTCGACTGGACGGCGGAAGTCTACCGCGCGGCGCGCGCGATCATGACCGAACGCGGCCTCCTCGCCGGCACCGCGGACGAGGGCGGCCACTGGCCCGCCTTCGACGGCAACGAGCAGGCGCTGGAGACGCTCGTCGAAGCGATCGAGCGCGCCGGTCTGGAGCCGGGCGGACAGGTGGGGATTTCCCTCGACGTCGCCGCGTCCGAGTTCGGCGCCGACGGGCGCTACCGCCTCGCGCGCGACGGCAGGACGCTCGACACCGACGGGATGTGCGACTTGCTGGGCGGCTGGATCGAGCGGTTTCCCATCGTCTCGGTCGAGGACCCGCTGGCCGAGGACGATTTCGACGGGCTCGCCGCCTTTACCCGCGCGTTCGGCGCGCGCGTCCAGGTGATGGGCGACGACGCGCTGGTGAGCGATGCCGCCCGCGTGCGGCAGGCGGCGGAGGCGGGCGCCTGCAACGCGGTCCTCCTGAAACCGAACCAGGCGGGCACGCTCACCGAGTGCCGGGCGGCGCTGGAAGCGGCGCGGGCGGCCGGCTACGGCGCGGTGGTCTCGGCGCGCTCGGGCGAGACGGAGGACGTGACCGTCGTCCATCTCGCGCTGGGCTGGGGCGTGGAACAGCTCAAGGTCGGCTCCATCGCCCACGGCGAACGCACGGCGAAGTGGAACGAAGGCCTGCGCATCGCCGAGGCCCTGCCGTCCGGCGGCCGGTTGCCGCCGCGCGCGGCGTTCCCGTGGGGCACGCGATGCGGGTGATCTTCCACTATGACACCGGCCCGGCGCTCGCCCGGCGGCTGGAGGAGGTTGCCGGCGACGGGATCGAGATCGCCGCGTGCGGGGAGGCCGACGACGAGCGATTCAGGGCGCTGATGAGAGACGCCGACGTGCTCTGGCACGTGCTGCGCCCGGTCTCGGCCGCGGACATCGAGGCCGCGCCCCGGCTGCGGCTGATCCAGAAGATCGGCGTCGGGGTCAACACCATCGACCTCGACACCGCGCGCGCCCGCGGGATCCCCGTGTGCAACATGCCGGGGACCAACACCCCGGCGGTCGCCGAGATGACCCTCGCCCTGATGCTGTCGGCGCTGCGCCGGCTGCCGGCTTTCGGGCGCGCGACGCGGGAGGGCAAGGGCTGGCGGATGGACAGCGCGCTGCAGGACGGCCTGGGCGAGATCGGCGGGCGGACGGTCGGCCTGGTGGGGTTCGGCGCGGTGCCCCGGGCGCTCGCCCCGGTGCTGAAGGCGTTGGGCGCGCGCCTCCTCTACACCGCCCGCGCGCCGAAACCGGAGGCCGACGGCCTCGCCGAGTGGCGGACGCTGCCCGCGCTGCTGGTGGAGTCCGACATCGTCTCGCTCCACGTCCCGGAAACGCCGGAGACGGTCGGCATGATCGACGAAGCCGCGCTCGCCCGGATGAAGCCGGGCGCGATCCTGGTCAACACCGCGCGCGGGAGCCTGGTGGACGAGGCGGCGCTGACCGACGCCCTCGCCAGCGGGCGCCTCGGGGCGGCGGGGCTCGACGTGTTCGCGCGCGAGCCGGTGCCGCCCGACACTCCGCTGCTCCGGCTCGACAACGTGGCACTCGCCCCGCACGTCGCCTGGCTCACCATGGACACCATCGAGCGCAGCCTGGAAGTCGCGCTCGACAACTGCCGCCGCCTCGCCGCGGGGGAGCCGTTGCGTTTTCAGGTGGTGTGAGCGGGCGTGCCGCTCCGCTCCACAGTCGCGGGGCGGTTCGGCGAAACGGTTGGACATCTCTGTCCCGATTGTCGATAACCCGATGCGGTCCGGTTGCCGGCGAGCCGAGCCGCACATTACCGTCGCCGAGTGAAAGGCGTGAGCCGCCGTGACGCGCACAGCGACAAATCTTCGCACCCTGTGGAAAGAGATCCAGACCCGCCTTGATGCACGGCTGCCGACCTGGCGAGAACGGATCGACGGGATGGGGCAGTTGACGGCTGTGGAGCGGAGGCTGGCGGGCGAGAACTGGAACGACGACGAAGTATTCGAAGCGCTCGTCATGGCCGTCCTGTCCGCCCACACGGACTGGTCGAAGATCGAGCAGATTCAAGGGGACCTGGGACACCTCTTTCGCGGGTTCAGCCTGAAATGGTACGCCGGGCTGACGGACGCCCAGATCGGTAAACGTTTCCCGTCGTGGTTCCGGGACCGGCGAGCGGGATCGATGGCGCTCGACGTAAATCTCGTCGGTCTGGCCGGCGCCGCCCGGATACTCCTCGACCACGGCAAGAGTCACGGAACCGCGGAGAGTTATTTCACGTCTCTCGTGCACGATTGCGGGGCGGATCCGATTCTCGCCGCCCTGCGCCTCGGAACGGCGGGCACATACAAGCTGCCGACGCTCGGCGTACCCCTGGCCGCGGAGGCACTGAAGAATCTGGGCTTCGACGTGGCCAAGCCCGACCGCCACGTCATGCGGGCAATAGGCTCCTTCGGGCTCGTCGATTTCAAGAGTCGGTCGAAAACGCAAAAGGAAAAGAACGTCAGGGCAGCGCCGAATCCAACCGCGAAGAGACAATTGTCGGCGATGCGGGCGGTTCGGGAACTCGCGGAGGCCACCGATAAGCGCGTCGTATTCGTGGACAACGCCATTTGGCTGCTCTGCGCCAAGAGCGGGCTCAACCTCACCAATACGGAACTCGCGGACATACCCGATGGAAGTGCGTTTCCGGATGCGCGCCCGGGAGATCTCAACGGTCTGATCGAGTCGTGGATGGGCGACGAAGATGCGGAAGACCAGCGGGAAACGATCGAGCACCTCGTCCGCGCCCTGGACGAAAATCGCTTGTCGGATCGGAAGCTCTTTCCCAAGGAGTTGAAGGGCAAGAGCTGGTGAGCCGGACCATACTGCTCGATAGCGGTCCTCTCGGTCTGGCAACCAATCCTGGCGGGTCGGCAGCGGCGGCTGACTGCGCGCAATGGCTGCGTGAGGCAGCGGGCACAGGCGCGTCGGTCGTGGTCCCGGAGATCGCAGATTACGAAGTGCGGCGAGAACTGATCCGGGCCCGGCGCACCACTGGCATCGCGCGCCTCGATGCCCTGATCGCTCGCATCGACTATCTGGCAATCACGACCTCGGCGATGCGCCAGGCGGCGACATTCTGGGCGGAAGCCCGTCAGCAGGGCAGGCCGACAGCCGCCGACGCCGCGCTGGACGGCGACGTGATACTGGCGGCGCAGGCGGCCACGTTGGACCGGAGGGATGTGATTGTTGCGACGACGAACACGAGACATCTGTCCCGCTTCGTCGACGCGGCACTCTGGAGCGATATCGCCTGATCTTTGGCCGCGGACGTGCCGTACACCGCTCGAACCGGCGAACTCAGAAATCGATGCAGCGGCCGTCTTTTTCCCAGTCCCCGTAGCGGGTGGGGTCCGGCCCCTTGCGGCCGCCGATCTCGGGGACGGTTTCGGGGTCGGGGCGGGTGTCTTCGCGCGTCTTTTCTCCGGTCTTGCCGGTGGACTCGGGCGCGGTCTTGGGGTCTGTTGCCGTCATCCCGGCACTATGCTCGGCGCGCGCCGGGCCGCCAACCCAGCAATGCGGACCGGCCATGAGCGGCACGGCATCCACCCGGCGACAGAGACCGCGCGAGGTCGCGCACGCGCTTCTCGACGCGGTACTCCGCGACCGTCGCCCGCTCGACGAAGCGCTCGCCGGTTCGGCCGGTTTCTCGGCGCTTTCTGAACGCGACCGGGCGCTGGTCCGCCACCTGACCGCGACGACGCTGCGCCGGCTAGGCCAGATCGACGCCCTGCTCGCGGGGTTCGTCGAACGCCCCCTGCCGGACCGCGCGGCTTCGGCGCGTAACGCGCTCCGGCTCGGCGCCGCCGACATCCTGTTCCTGCGCACGCCGGCGCACGCGGCCGTCAACGAGGCGGTGGGCCTTTTGCGCACGCCCGCGGCGCGCCGCTACCGCGGACTCGCCAACGCCGTTCTCCGCCGCCTGGCGCGCGAGAGCGGCGCATTGCCGAGGGAGCAAGACGCGGCGCCGCTCAACACGCCGGACTGGCTTTGGCGGAGTTGGGTGGAAGCCTATGGCGAGGACATCGCGCGCTCGGTGGCGGAGGCTCATTTGGCCGAGCCTCCGCTCGACATCACCGTCGCGTCGGAGCCGGACGCGTGGGCCCGCCGGCTCGAAGCCGAAATCCTGCCGACCGGGAGCCTGCGGCGCGCGCCGGCCCCGGTCGAGACCCTTCCGGGCTTCCGCGAGGGCGGCTGGTGGGTGCAGGACGCGGCGGCGGCGCTCCCCGCCCGCGTGCTGCTCGCGGGTCTGGACGGTGCGCACGTCGCCGACCTCTGCGCGGCGCCGGGAGGCAAGACGGCTCAGTTCGCTTCCGCGGGGGCGCGGGTGACGGCGCTCGACATTTCGCCCGCGCGCCTCGAACGGCTCAAGGAGAATTTGGCCCGGCTCCGGCTGACGGCGGAACTCGTGGAGGCGGACCTTCTTCGGTGGACGCCCCCCACGCCGTTCGACGCGGTGCTGCTGGACGCGCCTTGCTCGGGCACCGGGACGATCCGGCGGCATCCCGACATCGCGCGCAACAAGACGGCGGACGACGTGGCGCGCATGGCCGCGCTCCAGCGAGCGCTGCTCGACGCGGCGGCGAAAGCGGTGCGGCCGGGCGGCAGGCTGGTCTATGCCGTCTGTTCCCTCCAGCCCGAGGAAGGGCCCGAGGCGGTGGATGCGTTCCTCTCCGCCGCGCCGGACTTCCGCCGGCTTCCCGTCAAGGCAGGGGAAATCGCCGGAATCGAGGATTTCCTGACGCCGGAAGGCGACCTCCGGACGCTTCCCTGCCACTTCCCGGAGCGCGGCGGGATTGACGGATTCCATGTCAGCCGACTAGAACGCCGCAGCGGCGCGACCGCGCCGGCATAACCGATATTCGACAGGGGAACCGGATGGCGGACGACGCCGCGCGCCTCGTCCTCGAGGACGGGACGACTGTCGCCGGGCGCGGCTTCGGCGCGGCCAGGGCGGTCGCCGGCGAGGTCGTGTTCAACACCGCCATGGTGGGCTATGTGGAGGCGCTGACCGATCCGTCCTATCGCGGGCAGATCCTGATGTTGACCTACCCGTTGATCGGCAATTACGGCGTGCCGGAAGCGCGCGGATCGGGTTCGATCGACGGGCCGTTCGAATCGGACCGGATCCAGCCCCAGGGTCTGATCGTCCAGACCCATGTGAGGACGCACAGCCATGCCTCGGCGGCGCGCGCCCTGGGCGACTGGCTGGCGGCGGAGAACGTGCCGGCCGTCGAGGGGATCGACACGAGGACGCTGACCCGCAAGCTGCGCGAGGTCGGCACCATGAAGGGCTGGCTGCTGCCCGGCGCGGCGGGCGAGGACGAGGCGGAAGCGGTCGACATGGCGGGCGTCCACGACCTCGTCTCGCCGGCCGAGATCAGCCGCCACGGCGAGGGCAACACCGCGATTCTGGTGGTCGATGCGGGCGCCAAGGACAACATCGTCCGTTCGCTCCTCGACCGGGAGGTGCGCGTGATCCGCGCCGGCCCGGCCCATGACCTCGCGGCGCTGGCGCGCGAGGCCGACGGGGTGCTGATCGGCAACGGACCGGGGGATCCGAAGGACGCGAAATCGCTGATCGCCCAGATCGGGGCGCTGATCCGGGACTACCCGAAGCCGGTGTTCGGGATCTGCCTCGGTAACCAGATCCTCGCGCTCGCCGCGGGCGCCGACACCTACAAGCTCAGATACGGCCATCGCGGCATCAACCAACCGGTGCAGGACCTGCTGACGCGGCGCTGCTTCGTGACCAGCCAGAACCATGGCTATGCGGTGCGCGATTCGAGCCTGCCCAAAGGCTGGGAGCCCTGGTTCGTCAACCTCAACGACGGCACCAACGAGGGCATCAGGAGCCAGTCCGCGCCCTATTCCAGCATCCAGTTCCATCCCGAGGCGAGCCCGGGGCCGAAGGATTCGGGGGTGCTGTTCGACGACTTCCTGCGCCGGGTCGCGGCGATGAAGGCGGGTTGAGCGATGTACGGCGTTTACCTCCCCGCGCGTCCCCGGAAAGTGCTGGTGCTGGGCTCCGGCGCGCTGCAGATCGGCCAGGCCGGCGAGTTCGACTATTCCGGCTCACAGGCCATCAAAGCGATCCGCGAAGAGGGCATCGCCACCGTCCTGATCAATCCCAACGTGGCGACGATCCAGACCAGCGAGGGCATGGCCGACCGGATCTACATGGTGGCGATCACGCCGGAGCGGGTCGAGCAGGTCATCCGGGAGGAGCAGGTCGACGCGATCCTGCTTTCCTTCGGCGGCCAGACGGCGCTCAATTGCGGGCTCGAGCTCGACCGCTCCGGCATCCTGGAGCGCTACGGGGTGCGGATACTCGGCACCCCGGTCGAGACCGTGATCGACACCGAGGACCGCGAGCGCTTCGTGCGCCGGCTCGACGAGATCGGGGTGAAGACGGCGCGCGGCATCGCCTGCCGCTCGGTCGAGGAGGCGCGGGCGGCGGCCAAAGAGATCGGACTGCCCGTGATGCTGCGCGGCGCCTGGGCGCTGGGCGGCAAGGGAAGCGGCATCGTCGACACGGAGGATCGGCTCGAACTGGCGCTGAAACGCTCCTTCGACGACGGAGTGCCCCAGGTCCTGGTCGAGGAATGCCTGCGCGGCTGGAAGGAGATCGAGTACGAGATGGTGCGCGATCTCCGCGACAACTGCATCGCCGTCTGCAACATGGAAAACATGGATCCGATGGGGATCCATACCGGCGAATCGATCGTCGTCGCGCCGTCCCAGACGCTGACCGACGCGGAGTACCAGAACCTCCGATCCGTCGCGATCGACACCGTGCGCCATCTCGGGATCGTCGGCGAATGCAACATCCAGTACGCGCTCGATCCGGAGACCGGGGATTACCGCGTCATCGAGATCAACGCGCGGCTGTCGCGCTCCAGCGCGCTGGCGAGCAAGGCGACCGGCTATCCGCTTGCCTACGTGGCGGCCAAGATCGCGCTCGGCTACACGCTTCCCGACATCCCGAACGCGATTACGCGGCGGACCACGAGCTTCTTCGAGCCGGCGCTCGACTATCTGGTGTGCAAGTTCCCGCGCTGGGACATCTCCAAGTTCGGCGGCGCCTCGAACCGGATCGGTTCCGAGATGAAAAGCGTCGGCGAGGTCATGGCGATCGGCCGCAGCTTCCCGGAGGTGCTGCAGAAAGCCGTCCGGATGCTGGAGATCGGCGCGGGAGGGGTCGATCCCGACGCCTTCGAGTTCGACGATTTGCGCCACGAGATCCGCCACGCGACACCGCTCAGGGCGTTCGCCATCGCCCGGGCGCTGATGGAGGGGATCGAAATCGACGAGATCGCGTCGCTATCGGGGATCGACCGCTGGTTCCTGTACGGCATCCGCGACATCGTCGACATGCGCGCCGCGCTCAAGTCCGACGGGATCGACGACCCCGCGCGGCTTGCCCGCGCGAAGGCGCTGGGATTCGCCGACGAGACGATCGACGATCTCGCCCGCGTCGCGCCGGGCACGACCGGCGAGACGCGGCAGAGCCGCGGCATCGCGCGCCGCCTCGCACGCATCGACACGACGGCCGCGGAGTTCCCGGCCGAGACCAACTATCTGTACGCCACCTTCGCCGCCATGGCCGACGAGGTGCCGCGATCGGGCAGACCGCAGATCATCGTCGTCGGCTCGGGTCCCTACCGCATCGGCTCCAGCGTCGAATTCGACTGGTGTTGCGTCAACGCGGTCCGCACCGCGGGGGAGCTGGGTTACGAGACCGTCATGGTCAACGACAATCCGGAGACCGTGAGCACCGATTTCGACGTGTGCGACAAGCTGGTGTGCATTCCCTATGGACTAGGGGTCGGTTGGGTCACGATGGGTCGGGGTCGTTCTCTCTCCGTGATTGGTCTTTACTTTAGAAGGGCTTAGGCGGTTTGTCGAGGCATTTCTTGTTGACATACTTTGGGACACAAGGTGGAGGTCCGAGGGGGTCGAGTGGCATCGAGGGAAATTTGGGATATGCGTATGCTTGAGAATGGCTGGCGAAGGAGAATGCCTCTTGTCGACAAGAAGCATTCTGGCAAATCGTCCGCGCCATACGCCGTGGCCGTGATCTTAGGTGAAATACAGGAATATCGTCGATATCTTTTTCCGTCCTCGGCGTCTTGTATCTGGCGGCGGGCGGGAAGCCACCGTCCGGGGGGGGCGTCCCGCATCCGGGATGGGGAACCGTCTTGTTGCGTTCTTATGTTGGATTCGGAAGGCGGTCGGATGGGGCAGTCTATTTAAAATCTTCTCGTTTT
>JAJDVM010000171.1 GCA_022826125.1 Defluviicoccus sp. | reverse complement strand
CCCGTTGTTCTGTTGCGAACCGCCGGGAAAGCATGCAGACTCCCCACCCGGTTCGCTTGCGCTTGACTCCGCGGCGGACCGAACAATAGGTTCCGCGCCCGCGCAGATCCGGCGGAGAGCGGCGCCGGGGCGGCAGACCCGAAGGGAGCGCGTCCGGACGACGGGCGCGTAAGCGTTTGAAAATCGGACTTACCGGCCGGCACATGGACGTGGGCGAGCGGCTTCGCCGCCATGTCGAGGCCCGCCTCAACGACGGTGTCGCCAAGTATTTCGACCATGCTCTGGACTCGCACGTGGTCTTCGAGCCGGAAGGACCGCTGGTGAGAGCGGACATCTCGGTCCATGTCGGACGCGGAATCCAGGTCCAGGGGCATGGGGCTGCGGAAGACGCGCAGAACGCCTTCGACCTCGCCATGGAAAGGATCGCGAAGCGGCTGCGACGCAACAAGCGCCGGCTGCGCGACCACCATCGCAAGTCAGGATCGGCGCGCCGCGAGGAAGCGCTCACCGCGCAGCACGTCATTCTGGCCGACCCCGGCGACCGGGCGGACGACGAGCCCGAAGGCGACGGTCCGCTGGTCATCGCGGAGACGGTCGCGGAAATCGAGTCGATGACGGTGGGCGAGGCCGTCATGCGCCTCGATCTCGCGCCGCAGCCGGTCGTGGTCTTCCGCAACGCCGCGCACGGCGGGGTGAACGTGATCTATCGCCGCGGCGACGGGAATCTCGGCTGGCTCGACCCGTCGGGCGCGGACGGGACCGAAGCCGGTCCGCGGAGAGGCTAGGATGGAAATCGGGGACTTGCTGTCCAGCGACGGTGTGGTCGACCGGCTGCCCGCCGCGAGCAAGAAACAGGTAATCCAGGAAATCTCCCGGCGGGCGGCGGAGATGACCGGGCTCGACGAACGTACGGTGTTCAATGTCCTGCTGGAGCGCGAGCGGCTGGGGACCACCGGCGTCGGCGAAGGAGTCGCCATCCCGCACGGCAAAATCACGGATCTCGACGGGCTCTGCGGCCTGTTCGTCCGGCTCGATCGCGCGGTCGATTTCGACTCGATCGACGACCGGCCGGTCGATCTCGTCTTCCTCCTCCTGGCGCAGGAGGGGGCGAGCGCCGACCATCTCAAGGCCCTTGCCCGGATCTCGCGGCTGATGCGCGATCCCGCGGTCCGGGACAGCCTGCGCGCCGCGGCGGACGCTAACGCGCTCTATACGGTCCTCACGTCGGAGAACCGCGACCGCGCCGCCTGATTTTCGGCGATCCGGTCGACCGCGCCGCGTACCCGGTGCCCGGGAAGCGGTTGCCCAGAGCGTATCCGTTTTAGTTTGAACCGCGATCGAAGCCGTAGCACGCCCTTCGATACGGCGCTGGCGCGCCTACTCAGGGTGAGGAAATCGTTGATTTCAAAGAAAGAAATCCCTCATCCCGAGTAGGCGCGCCAGCGCCGTATCGAGGGACGCTACGCCACCCCGGTTCCATCTAAAACGGACAGGCTCTACGCGTCCGCGGCTTCGCCGTCGTCGGCGATGCGGATTTCGATCGTCCTTTCGCGGCTCGAGGGCGGGGGCCGGACCAGATCGACATGGAGCAGACCGTCGGCAAGCTCCGCGCCGACCACCTCGATTCCCTCCGCGAGGACGAACGAGCGCTGAAACTGGCGCGCGGCGATGCCGCGGTGGAGATAGACGCGCCCGTCGGAGTCCGACTGCCTGCCGCGGATGGTGAGCTGCGACTCGGCGACCGTGATTTCCAGATCGTCCCGCCGGAAGCCGGCCACCGCCAGGGTGATGCGCAGCGCGTCGTCGCCGGCGTGCTCGATATTGTAGGGCGGATAGCCGTCCGACGCGCTCTTGGCGACCCGGTCGAGCACCCGTTCGAGCTGGTCGAAGCCGAGCAGGAACGGGCTGTTGAACACCGACATGCGTGTCATTGCGAGCCTCCTCGTCGCGAGCGGGGCGCGTTCGTTTCCCACCGGGTCCTGCGGGCACCCGGCGGGCCGGCCTGTCAGGCGCCGTGACTACGGATATGGGCCGCCCGGGAGGGGACGGCAAGGCCGGCGGCAGCGCTCAGGGCGGGCTCCCGCGGCAGTGTGAGCGCGACGCGGAGACCCGGTTCGTTGTCGCCGAGTTCGAGGCTGCCGCCGTGGCGTTCCGCGACCGCCGCGACCAGGCTGAGCCCGAGCCCGGCCCCGGGCGCGTTGCGCGAGGCTTCGACGCGGAAAAAACGCTCCACCACCCGGTCCTTGAGCGCGTCCGGGATTCCCGGTCCGCCGTCCGAAACGACCACCGTGACGCGATCGTCGAGCGCCCGAGCGGCAATCGCGACCGTTCCGCCGGCGGGCGAGAACTTGATCGCGTTGTCGAGCAGGTTGGCGAGCGCTTGGAACAGGAGATCGCGGTCTCCCCCGATCCGCCCCGCCCCTTCGGACGTCGCGGCAAGCTCGACCGTGCGCTCTTCCGCGAGGGGCGCGTAGAGCTCGGCGACATCGCCGATCAGCCGGTCGAGGTCGAAGGTCTCGAACTGCCCGGTCTCGACCCCGGCCTCGAGCCGCGCGATCCGCAGGAGCGAGTTGAAGGTCTTCAGCAGCGCGTCGGCTTCCTCGATGGTCCGGCCGATGGCGCGGCGATAGGCCTCCTCGTCGCCCTCGTCGGCCAGCGTCAGCTCGAGGCGGCTGCGCAACCGGGCGAGCGGGCTCCTCAAATCGTGGGCGATGTTGTCGCTGACCTCGCGGACGCTGGCGACCAGCTGCGCGATGCGGTCCAGCATCTCGTTGAGGTTCCCGGCCAGCCGGTCGAACTCATCGTCCGATCCGCGCACGGGGATCCGGCGGTCGAGCGCGCCGGCCATGATTTCGCGGCTGGTCTGGTTGATCGTGTCGATGCGGCGCAGCATCGGTCGGCTGATCAGCACGCCGCCGGCGATGCTGAGCACCAGCGCGAGGGCGATCCCCCAGCCGATGGATTCCCGGAACCGCGCGTCGATCTCCAGCCTCTCCCGAATGTCGCGCCCGACCAGGAGACGCAGCCCGCCGGTGAGCTCGAATATCCGCGCGCGGCCCAGATCGACCGCGCCGCGCCGGTCGGCGTATTCGAGCTCGAAGGTGATCCAGCCATCGGGCTGCGGTTCTTCGCGGGGCCAGGCGCTCAGGTTTCCGGCGATCGGGCGGAGGTTCGCGTCGGTCAGGAGGTAGAGCCCGCGGCTCGCCCGCGCCTCGGACGTCCGGCGGTTGAGCGCGCGCACCAGTCCGATGGTGCCGAACTGCGAATACTGCTCGGCGAGCCCGCGGATCTCGGCCTCGATCGCCTCGTCCGTCTGGCGCGCCATGAAACCGGCGGTGGACCAGTAGAGGAACCCGACGAGAACCACGGCGGAGACGCCGAACAGCCCGAAATAGATCAGGGTCAGGCGGAAGGTGGTGGTGCGCAGCAGCCTAGGAATTCTCTGCACGGAGCCGGTATCCCGCGCCGCGCACGGTCTCGATGAGCGGGCGATCGGCGCCGGCATCGACCTTGCGGCGGAGTCTCGAGATGTGGACGTCGATGACGTTCGTCTGGGGATCGAAATGGTAGTCCCAGACGGTCTCCAGCAGCATCGTCCGGGTGACCACGCGGCCGGCGTTGCGCATCAGGCTTTCGAGGAGCTGGAACTCGCGCCGCTGCAGCTCGATGGGGCGGCCGGCCCGGGCGACCCGGCGCGCGAGCAGGTCCATCTCCAGATCGCCGACCCGCAGCACCGTCTCCTTCGCCGGCGCCGCGCCGCGCCGGAGCAGCGCGTCGACCCGCGCGCGCAGCTCGGAGAAGGCGAACGGCTTGACCAGGTAGTCGTCGGCCCCGGCCTCCAGCCCGGCGACCCGGTCGGCGACCTCGCCCTTGGCGCTCAGGAACAGGACCGGCGTCGCGCGTCCGGCGCTCCGCATCGCTTCGACGATGGCGATCCCGTCGAGCTCGGGCAGCATGCGGTCGACCACCGCCACGTCGTAGTCGGTGCCGAGCGCGAGCACGAGCCCGTCGCGCCCGTCATGGGCCACATCGACCGCGAACCCGCCCTCGGCGAGCCCCTTGGCGATGAACCCCGCGGTCTCGGTATCGTCTTCGATGATCAATGCGCGCATCGCGGGACCGGCACGACCGAACGGCGGGAGCCGGGACCGCCCGCGCGGCCCCGGCCCCGACCGTTTGACCGCGATACTCTACGCGTCGGCGAAGCGGACCGCCACGATGCGATCCTCGCCCTTGCGGTCGATCGTCAGCAGCACCGCCTTGCGGCCGTCCTTGCGGACCTGCTCCACCGCCTCGACCGCGGCGGCGGCGGTCTCGACCCGGGTGTAGGTGACGCGCTCGATCACGTCGCCCGCCCGGACGCCGCGCGTCCAGGCCGGGCTGTCCGGAGCGACATGCCGGACCAGCGCGCCCTTGGCCGCTTCGTCGAGCCCGAAGCGGGACCGCGCGGCGGAGTCGAGGTCCGCCACCGTGATGCCGGTGCCGGCGAGCCCCTCTTTGGCGGGCTTCGCGGGCAGGCTTGCGACCTTCTCCGAGGTCGGCATCGACCCGGTGGTCACCGAGAGCGTCATCTCCTTGCCCTCGCGCAGGATCGCGACGTCGACGGCCTTGCCGGCCTCGGTTGCGGCGACGAGGCGCGGCAGGTCGCGGAACTTGGCGACCGCGTTGCCGTCCCACCCGGTGATGATGTCGCCCTGCTTGAGGCCGGCATCGCGCGCCGGGCCTTTCTCCACCAGCGAGGCCACCAGCGCGCCCGCCGCTTCCTTCATCCCCAAGCTCTCGGCGATGTCGGGCGTGACGGGCTGGATCTGGACCCCGAGCCAGCCGCGCTCGATCTTGCCGTCGGCCTTGAGCCCGGCGATCACCTGCCTGGCGTCGTTCGACGGGATGGCGAAGCCGATGCCGATATTGCCGCCGGTGGGCGAGTAGATCGAGGCGTTGACGCCGATCACCTTGCCCGAGGCGTCGAAGGCGGGACCGCCGGAGTTGCCCTGGTTGATCGGGGCGTCGATCTGCAGGAAGTCGACCAGCGAGCCGCCGCGGAGATCGCGCCCGCGCGCCGACACGATACCGGCCGTGACCGAGCCGCCGAGGCCGAACGGGTTGCCGATGGTCATCACCCAGTCGCCCGCGCGGATCTTGTCGGAATCGCCGAACTCGACGAAGGGGAGCGCCCGCCCGGCGTCGATCTTGAGCAGCGCCAGGTCGGTCTTCGCGTCGCGGCCGAGCAGCTTGGCCTCGAAGCTGTCGCCGTCATGCAGCCTCACCCGGATGCTGCGCGCACCGGCGACGACATGGTTGTTGGTCACGATGTGCCCGTCGCCGTCGACGATGAAGCCGGAGCCGACGGCCGACATCCGGTGGTCGGGCCGCATCGGCGGCATGCGGAAGTCGGGCATGTTGCCGCCGAAGAACCGCTCCATGAACTCGCGGAACGATCCGTCGGGCTGTCCGAAGAAGGGGTTGAACCGCGGCGTGTCCCCGGACTTGCCGAGGCTGGCGGGGGCGGAGCCGCGGTCGGTCGCGATGTTGACCACGGCGGGCGCGACCCGTTCGGCGACGTCGGCGAAGCTCGCCGGCGCGGGGCGCGCTTGCGCGAAGCCGGACGCCGCGGTCACCATCGCGGCGGCCACCGCGCCGGGCAGGATCACCCGGTGCAGCACTCGCTTGTCGAGCGTCAAAGAAGCAGTCATGGCTTATCTCTCCCGAATTTGTCCTCGGGCGAGAGATAGCGCGGCGGCCTGAAGGGCGTCTTACCGGAACATGAAACTTGCGTAAGGTGGGGCGTCCCTCGATACGGCCCTTCGGGCCTACTCGGGATGAGGGCCTGAGGTTAAGAGATCCCTCACCCTGAGTAGCGGCGCAGCCGCGTATCGAAGGGCGGGTCAGCGCGGCGCGTCCCCGGCATAGCGGTCCATGCCGATGTCGGTCTCCCAACTCTTTTCCCACGCTTCGAGGAGCCAGGGGCGGATCGTTTCGAACCGGGCCGCGACCTCGGCCTGGTCTGCCCGCAGGCCGCCGATGACCGCCTCGACCGAGTCGCGCAGCGCGCCGGCGTCGACCGACACCAGCCGGCCACCCTCGACCACGGTCCTGCCCTCGACCATGACCGTGTCGAGCGCCGAGCCGGTCTCGGTATAGACCATCTGGCGGGCCGCGCTGTTGAGCGGCAGAAGGGTGGGCCGGTCGAGATCGTAGAGGCAGAGATCGGCCCGCATGCCGGGCCGGAGCGCGCCGACCTCACCGGCGAGCCCGACCGCCGCCGCGCCGCCCAGCGTCGCCGCGCGCATCGCCTCGGGCGCGTCCGGCGTATCGAGGCCGGGATCGCCGATCGCCGCGAGCCCGCAAAAGAGCTTCATCGACTGGAACATGTTCTGCACGTCCGAGCACGCGCAGTTGTCGCAGCCGAGCGCGATCTCCACCCCGGCCTCGCGGTAGCGCTGGATCGGCGCCACGCCCGACTTCGACTTCATGTTGCTCGCGGGGTTGAGCACCACCCGCCCGCCGGCCTCGGCCAGCGCGGCGATCTCGTCCTCGGCGAACCAGATCGCGTGGGCCAGCGCGAGGCGCGGGCCGAGCAGCCCGGCGGCGCGCATGTATTCGATCTGCGAGCCTCCGTGCGCGCCGAGATGGGTGCGCGAGGCGATCACCTCGGGCCGCGATTCGTACATGTGGGTGAGTACCGGGAGGTCGTGCCGCTCCGAAAGCTCGGCGATGCCGGCGAGCAGTTCGGGCGAGGACATGATCGCGCTGGTCGGGCCGAGCGCCCACGAGAAGCGCTCGCGCTCGAGGCCGACCCGG
>JAJDVM010000342.1 GCA_022826125.1 Defluviicoccus sp. | reverse complement strand
GACGCGACCCGCCGCTGGCCTGTGGACAAGTGGACAGCCGCTCCGCGCCTGACCACTTCCCCACAGGCCCCAACAACCACAACAGAAGCGGTCAATCCATGTGCTAGAAAAACCGGACAAATCTACTTGCTAGCGACACCCTTGGCCCGTCCCGTCGCCGTCACGTCCGACCCCTCTCCCTAAGCCTCTCCCCGCTGGGGAGAGGGGATTCGCTTGCCGCCTCCTCCTTGCCTTCTCCCCTCCCGCTTGCGGGAGGGGTCGGGGGAGGGCAGGAGCCGACAGCGCCGCGATCCGGGTCGCGGCCTCCGACGCAAATTCGATTGAGTGCTGGCGCCGCTTGCCCGAAAATCCCCGCACCCGGCCGCAGGAGATCCCGCCCATGTCCGCCCGCCGCATCGAGCTCGTCGAGGTATCGCCGCGAGACGGGCTCCAGAACGAGCCCGAGATCCTGTCGACCGAGGTCAAGCTGGAGCTCATTCGGCGCGCCGTGGCCGCGGGCGTGCGCCGGCTGGAGGCCGCGAGCTTCGTAAACCCGAAGCGCGTGCCGCAGATGGCCGACGCCGAGGCGGTGATGGCGGGCGTGCCGAAGGACGACGGCGTGACCTATATCGGCCTCGTCCTGAACCGGCGCGGTTTCGACCGCGCGGCCGAGGCCGGATGCCGGGAAGTCAACTACGCGCTCGTAGCCAGCGACGCGTTCTCCGAACGCAACCAGGGCACCACCATCGAGCGGGGAATCGAGGTGCTCGACGACATCGCCGGTGCGGCGCGGGACGCCGGGATCCGTTGCAGCGCCACGATCAGCGCGGCCTTCGGCTGTCCGTTTCAGGGCGTGGTGAAACCCGAACGCGTGCACGGGCTGATCGCCCGCTGCGCCGGCCTCGACCTGTTCGAGATCGGCATCGCCGACACGATTGGGGTAGCGGCGCCGGGCGAGGTCGCCGAGATGTTCTCGGAAGCCTCGCGCCTCGCGCCCGGAGCCCGGCTTCGCGGACATTTCCACAACACAAGGAATACCGGTATCGCCAACGCCTTCGCCGCCGTCGAGGCGGGAGCGCACGCGCTCGATGCGAGCATCGGTGGTGTCGGCGGCTGCCCGTTCGCGCCGGCTGCCACCGGGAACATACCGTCCGAGGACCTGATCTACATGCTGCATCGCCTCGGGATCGAGACCGGAATCGACATCGAGGCGCTGATCGAGACCGCCCACTGGATCGAGACGCAGCTGGGCCGCGCCGTGCCGGCCATGGTGAGCCGCGCCGGCAATTTCCCGCCGGCCGAGCTAAGGGCGTAAGCCGCCAGATGCACGAGCCCCGGGCGACGCCCGCCGCCGGACCCGCGGCGTGGTCCGCCTATTACGAAAAGACCGGCGCGCGTCCGCCGCGCGAGACCCTGATCCGCGCCCTCGACGCCTTCGACCGGACGCCCGGACGAGACCGGCTGGCGGTCGATCTGGGCTGCGGCGGGGGCCGCGACGTCGTCGAGCTCCTGCGCCGCGGCTGGA
Organism: Defluviicoccus sp.; assembly: GCA_022826125.1. Lineage (GTDB taxonomy): Bacteria > Pseudomonadota > Alphaproteobacteria > MPNO01 > MPNO01 > MPNO01. The sequence goes on along the minus strand of JAJDVM010000342.1, from coordinate 23,210 downwards.
CGGTGCTCGCGGTCGACGCGGAGAAGACGGCCATCGAACGGCTCGCCGCGCGCGGCGATCTGCCCGAAAGCGGCACGTTGAGGACCGCCGTCGGCCGTTTCGAAGACGTCGAATGGCCCGTTGCGGACCTGGTCAATTCCAGCTTCGCGCTGCCGCTTTGCCCGCCCGCGGCGTTCCCCGGCCTGTGGTCGCGGATGGTCGCCTCGATCGCCCCCGGCGGCCGGTTCGCCGGCCAGCTATACGGCGACCGCGACGAGTGGGCCGGCGATCCCTCGATCACGTTTCATACGGCGGACGAGGTCGAGGCGCTGCTCGACGGCTTCGACGTCGAGCATTTACGGGAAGAGGAAGACGACAGCGTCACGCCGCGCGGTCGGCCGAAACGCTGGCACATCTTCCACATCGTCGCGCGGAAGGGAGACTGAGCGGACGCGGCCCGGAGCCTCAGCCGTGGCTGTCCGACGTCCGGATCAGGTGCATGACGAACAGAAAGCAGATGGCGAACATCGCGAGCCCGCCGTAATAGCCGACGGTGCCGGGTCCGGCCTGCGCGGCGACGAACAGGCCGCCGACGCCAAGCACCGCCGAACTGCCGCCCAGCACCCAATTGCCGACATTGTTCATGGAGATCTTCCGTGATCCTGGGGCGAACTGGAGCGGGTGATCGGATTCGAACCGACGACTTCAACCTTGGCAAGGTTGCGCTCTACCCCTGAGCTACACCCGCACCGGCGCGGCGGAGTATATTCGTCGCCGCAATCGGACTTCAAGAGCGGCGTTGAGGGGAAGAATGACCGAAGCGGTATCGCCGGACGCGATCGCTGCCCGGCAGAGGAGCCTGTTCGAGCGGCTGGAAGAACTCGGGATCGCCACCGAGACCCACACCCACGCGCCGGTGTTCACGGTGGAGGAGAGCCGAAGGGAGCGCGGCCGTCTGCCTGGCGCCCATTGCAAGTCGCTCTTCCTTAAGGACAAAAAGGGGGTGCTCTGGCTCGTGGTCGCGCTGGAGGACCGCCGCCTGGACCTCAAGGCGCTCGCCCCGCTCATCGGGGCGGCGCGGCTGTCCTTCGGCAGCCCGGAACGGCTCGCCGACCGTCTCGGCGTCGTGCCGGGCGCCGTCACCCCATTCGCGCTGATCAACGACGATAAGCACGAGGTGCGGCCGGTCATCGACTCCGGCGTGACCGAAGCCGAGCGGGCCTATTTCCATCCGCTGTCGAACGATGCGACGACCGCCATCGCGCCGGAGGATCTGCTCCGCTTCATCCGGGCGCTCGGCCACGATCCGATGGTCGTCGACCTCGGCGAGGCGGCGGCGGAATGATGCGCCGGGCTTGCTTCGGGAAGGCTCCTCACCCATCTTGTCGCCGACCACGCTGGCGGGGCTGAGGCACGGGACAGCACGATGGAACCGATCTTGGGACAGACGGGCGACGCACCCGCCGATGCGATCAAGGACGGGTCGACCGAGACGTTCATGGCGGATGTCATCGACGCCTCGATGGAGACGCCCGTCGTGGTCGATTTCTGGGCGCCCTGGTGCGGGCCCTGCAAGCAGCTCGGGCCGATCCTCGAAAAGGTCGTCCGGGCCGCGAACGGGGGGGTCAAGCTGGTCAAGATCGACATCGACCAGAACCCCGAAATCGCCCAGCAGCTGCGTATCCAGTCGATTCCGGCCGTTTTCGCCTTCTCCGGCGGACGACCGGTCGACGCGTTCCAGGGCGCGCTGCCGGAAAGCCAGGTCAAGAGTTTCATCGAAAAGCTCGCGAAGGCGGCCGGAACCTCGGTCTCGTCTCCCCTGGACGAGGCGCTTGAGCAGGCCGCCGAGCGGCTCGACGCGAAGGATTTCGGCGCCGCCGCGTCGATCTACGCGCAGGTGGTCCAGCATGCGCCGGACAACGCCGCCGGTATCGCCGGGCTGACGCGGGCGCTGATCGGCCAGGGCGATCTCGCGCGGGCGCGCGAGGTGTTCGACACGATGCCCGAAGACGCGCGGAGCGGCGCCGAGGCGGAGGCCGCGGCATCGGCGCTGGCGCTGGCCGAGAAGACGGCCGACACCGGGGATCGCGGCGAGCTTCTGCGGCGGCTCGAAACCGATCCCGACGACCACCAGGCACGGTTCGACCTTGCCCTCGCCCTCCACGCCGAAGGCCGCGACGAGGAGGCGATCGACGCGCTGGTCGAGATCGTCAAACGGGCGCGGGACTGGAACGATCAGGCGGCGCGGAAGCAGCTGCTGGAACTGTTCGAGGCGCTGGGTCCCACCGACCCGGTGACCGTCGCGGGACGGCGCAAGCTGTCGGCGATCCTGTTCTCCTGATGCCGGGTCCGTTCGATCCCGAATTCGAGGATCTGCCGGACGAGATTCCGATTTTTCCGCTCGGCGGCGCGCTCCTGCTGCCGCACAGCCGGCTGCCGCTCAATATTTTCGAGCCGCGCTATCTGAACATGACGGTGGCGGCGCTCGCGGCGCCGCAACGGCTGATCGGGATGATCCTGCCCCATGAGGGGGCCGGCGGCGGCGAACCCGACATCTACCGGACGGGCTGCGCGGGGCGGATCGTCTCTTTCGGCGAAACCGAGGACGGGCGCTATCTGATCACGCTCAAGGGGCTGATCCGCTTCGTCGTCGAGCGGGAGCTGAGCCTGCGCGACGGCTACCGCCGGGTGCGGGCCCGCTTCGGCGCCTTCCGCGACGACCTGATGGAGCCGCCGGCGCAGATTCCCCTGGATCGGGACCGGTTGCTGAATGCGCTCCGCGCCTATCTCCGCCAGCAGAGCGTGGAAGCGAACTGGGAGGCGATCGAGGGCACCGGGGATTCCCGGCTCGTGGACTCCCTGGCGACGATGTGTCCCTTCCGCACCAGCGAGAAGCAGGCGCTGCTGGAGGCGCCCGGTCCCGCCGAACGCGCCGAGATCGTCGTGACCCTGCTCGAAATGGCGCTGCTCGAACGCTCCGACGACGAAGGGCGCATCAAGCAATAGGGCGCGAGGGGAGAGAGATGGCAGATCAGCCCGCCTCGAAAGGCCCCGCGGCCGATACCCGGGGAGACCGTGGTCGCCCGGTCGATCCGAAGCTGCTCGAAATCCTGGTATGCCCGCTGACCAAGGGGCCGTTGCGCTACGACGATGCGGCGCAGGAACTCGTCAGCGAGAACGCCGGCCTCGCCTTTCCGATCCGCGACGGCATTCCCATCATGCTGGTCGACGAGGCGCGCCGCCTCGCCGAGGACTAGAATTGGCAAACCCCGACGAAACCGCGCCATGGCCGACCGCGCTCCGGCTGAAATCGGCCGAAAAGCTGCTCGAGATCGACTTCGACGACGGCACGTCCTTCTCCCTGCCCGCCGAGCTTCTCCGGGTGGAGAGCCCGTCCGCCGAGGTGCGCGGGCACGGGCCGGGCCAGAAGCAGCTGGTCGCGGGGCGGCGCCACGTCGGAATCATGAACGTCGAGGCGGTCGGCAACTACGCCGTCCGCATCGTCTTCGACGATTTGCACGATACCGGCCTGTATTCGTGGAGCTATCTCCACGAGCTGGGCCGGAACCGGGAACGGATCTGGAACGACTACCTGCGGGCGCTCGAGGCGGCGGGGCTCAGCCGCGATCCTTGAGCGCTTCGCTCCGAATTCAGGGGAGGAAAGGGCGTGCTCGAACTCTATCACCACGGCTCGTCGGTCTGCGCCGCCAAGGTGCGGCTGTTTCTCGAGGAGAAGCAGCTGCCCTGGACGGGCCACTATATCGACATCCTGAAGGGCGAGCAGTTCACGCCCGAGTACAGGAAGGTCAATCCCAAGGCGGTCGTGCCGGCCCTGATCCATGACGGGAAGGCGATCAGGGAATCGTCCGTCATTTGCGCCTATCTCGACGAGGTCTTTCCCGAACGGCCCGTGCGGCCCGCCGATCCCGTGCTCCGCGCCGAGGAACGCTACTGGACCAAGGCGGTCGACGAGGAGCTGCACCCGGCCTGCGGCGCGCTCACCTTCATGTCCTCCCACCGCCATACCATACGGGCGCTGGGCGAGCAGCGGATGAGGGAGTTCCTCGATTCCACCCCGCCGTTCTCGGTGACCGCGGACTGGCACGAGCAGAAGAAGACCTATGTCCGGCTCGGATTCGAAGCGCCCGGCGCGGCGGCGAAGGTCAAGCTCTACGACCGTTACCTTTGGAGGATGGAGGAAGCGCTCGAGGACGGCGACTGGCTGATCGGCGACCGCTTCAGCTTCGCCGACATCGCGATGACGCCCTATGTGATGCGGCTGGACATGCTGTCGATGCAGGGGATGTGGGCGGGCGGCCGCATGCCCCGCGTCGAGGCGTGGCTCGGCAACATCAAGGCGCGCGCGAGCTTCCAGCCCGCGATCTGGAAATGGATGCCCGACGACCTGACCGGGCAGCTCCGGGTCAACGGCGCGAAGAGCTGGCCGGAAGTCGCGGAGCTGCTGGAAATCGAGGCGGCCTGACCGGTCCGGTCCGCGCCGTCAGAGCGGCATTCCGCGGGCGAGCCGCGGCCTCTCGCCCAGTTCGCCCATGGCGTGGCGCATGAACAGCCGCTTGAGCCTCGGGACCCGGTTCACTGTCGCGAGCCCGAGTCGCCGCCCGAGCGCGATCGGCGCGATGTCGTTGGAAAAGAGCCGGTTGAGGCCGTCGGTCGCCGCCAGCATGGCGAAATTGTCCGCCCGCCGCCAGCGGGCATAGCGCGCGAGAGCCGCGACCGAGCCCGTATCGATCCCGAGCCGGACCGCATCGACGATCGTCTCCGCAAGCGCCGCCGCGTCGCGGATGCCGAGATTGAAGCCCTGACCCGCGATCGGATGGATCGCGTGCGCCGCGTCGCCGGCGACGGCCAGCCGGTTCGCGGTGTAGCGTTCGGCGAGAGTCAGCGCCAGCGGATAGGAGAAGACCGGGCCCTCGATGCCGAGCGCGCCGAGATAGTCGGTGAACCGCCACGCCAGCTCCCCGGCGAACGAGTCCGGGTCCAGCGCGAGGATGCGGTTCGCGATGTCGCTCCGCTCGGTCCACACGATGGACGACCGGTTGCCCGTCATCGGCAGGATCGCGAACGGGCCGGCGGGCAGGAAACGCTCCTGGGCGATGCCGCGATGGGCGCGTTCGTGCGCGACGGTGCAGACGATGCCGGTCTGGTCGTAGCGCCATTCCACCGTACCCAGCCCGGCGGCGCGTCGCAGCGGCGACTCGCGGCCGTCGGTCGCGATCAACAGGCGGGCGGCGAGCTCCCGGCCGTCGTCGAGCCACACCCGGGCTTCGATCGGGCCGCGCTCGTGCCGCCCGATCGACGCGCCGTCGACGAGGGTCGCGCAGCCCAGCGCCTCGATCCGCCGGAGGAGCGCCTGCCGGATATGGCGGTTCTCCACGATGTATCCGAGCGCGTCCGCCTCCACCTCCCTGCTGTCGTAATGCAGGTGCAGCGGCGAAGCGCCGTCGGAGACGCGAATCTCGCGGATCGGCTCGGCGTCGGCGGCAAGCGCGTCCCAGACGCCCACCCCCGCGAGGACGGTCCTGGAGCCGTGCGCGATCGCCGATACGCGGCCGTCGAAGGCCGGTTCCCGCATCGCCGACGCGGGTCTCCGGTCGACGACCGCAACCGACACCCCGGCGCCGCCGAGCGCGGCCGCGAGCGTCAGCCCGACCATGCCGCCGCCGCCGACGATTACCTCGAAGTCCGTCATCGCACCGCCGCCACGGCTCCCGCCCCGAAAGAGATCGAGTCCCCCGGCACTATAGCGCGGCATGCCCGTCCCGCGTGTCTTCCGCGCGCAAACCCGGTGCGCACGGGTCCGTGCCCGCGCCTCGAATCGGACCGAATCGCCCCAATATTTTGGGCATCGAGGCGGCCGCAGACCCCATATACGGGGGTTTCGCGGCCGAAATGGCGCTTGTGCCGCAACTTCGCTTGCGGCTAGAGTCCCGGCTTGCCAGGAGCCATGGCCGGCCGATGCTCAACGATCGCCTCTTGCAGATCGGCGCTTACCCGTTCGATCGCCTGCGCGCGCTGCTCGGTCCGGTCGAGCCGGCGGCGGGGCTTGAGCCGATCGCGCTGTCCCTGGGCGAACCCCGGCACGACCCGCCGGACACGATCGGCGAGGCGATTCTCGCTGACCCCGCCCTGTGGGGCCGCTACCCGCCGATGCGCGGCACCGAGGACGCGCGGACCGCCATTGCGGCCTGGGCCTGCCGGCGCTATCGCTGCCCTGAAACGACGATCGACCCGGCGACCGACGTGGTCCCGGTCTCCGGGACCCGCGAGGCGCTGTTCATGGCCGCGCTGGCGGCGGTGCCGGAGCGCAAGGCCGGCGGCCGGCCGGTGGTCCTGATGCCGAACCCCTTTTACCAGGTCTATCTCGGCGCCGCGGTCGCGGCGGGCGCGGAACCGGTCTGCGTGCCCGCGGACGAAGCTTCCGGTTTCCTGCCGGATTACGAGAGTCTCGGCCCCGATATCCTCGCGCGCGTCGCGCTGGCCTATTTCTGCTCGCCCGCCAACCCGCAGGGCACGATCGCCGGCCTCGACCGGTTGAAGAGCCTGGTGAACCTCGCCCGGGAGCACGACTTCGTCCTGGTTTCCGACGAGTGTTACAGCGAGATTTACGACCGCGGCCGTCCCGCCCCGCCCGGCACGATCGAGGCCTGCCGCGAGCTCGGCGGCGGCCTCGAAAAGGTGGCGGTCTTCAACTCGCTCTCCAAGCGATCGAGCGTTCCCGGGCTCCGCGTCGGGTTCGCGATCGGGGACGCGGACTTCATGAACGCCTATGTGCGCCTGCGCGACCATGGCGGGGCGGCGCCGCCGCTGCCGCTGCTCGCGGCCGCGCGGGCGCTGCTCGCGGACGAGAGTCATGTCGCGGCCAGCCGCGAGCTCTACCGCGCGAAGATCGACATCGCGGAAGAGCTGCTGGACGGCCGGCTCGGCTTCTACCGCCCGCCCGGCGGATTCTATCTGTGGCTCGACGTGGGCGACGGGGAAGAGGCCGCGCGCCGCCTCTGGTCGGAGGCGGCGGTGCGGGTGCTGCCCGGATCCTATATCGCCCGCCCGGGCGCGGATGGCGTCGATCCCGGCCGGCGTTATATCCGCGTCGCCCTGGTTCACGATCTCGAGACCGCGCGCGAAGCACTGACCCGGCTGGCCGGGGTGCTGTGATGGCGGGGGCGCGCGACACGGGCGAGTCGATCGTGCTGGTCAGCAGCCGTCAGGACCGGCCTTCGCGCGCCGTCCGTTTCCTCAGGCGCCGGCTCGTCGAGCTGTGCGGCTTGGCGGTCGCCGCGGCATCGGTAGCCGTCGCCGCCGCGCTCTATTCCTACCGTCCCGAGGACTCGTCGCTTACCTCCGGCCAGGCCGGCGGCGTCACGCACAATGCGCTGGGACAACCCGGGGCCTGTTTCGCCGATTTCTTCACCCAGACGACGGGCCTCGCGGCCTGGTCGGTGCCGCTGATCCTGCTCGCCTGGGCGTGGCGGATCGCGTCCCATCGCGGTTTGGGACCGGTGTGGCTCCGGTTCACCATGCTGCCCGCCGCCCTGTTCCTCGGCGCGACGACGTTCGCGACCCAGCCGGCTCCCGTCTCGGGGCCGCTTCCCAACGGGGCGGGCGGAGCGCTCGGCGAGATCGTCTTCGCGACGTTGAACGATTTGCTGCTGCACCATCTTCCCGTCGACGGCGGAACGGTCGGGATCGTCTTCGGCCTGCTCGCGCTGGCGGCGTGTCTGCTCGCCATGGGGATCGATCGCCGCGAATGGTCGGCCGTCGCGCGGTTCGCGTGGGCCGGGGCGGCGTTCGTCGCGCGGCTGCTCGCGGTGCCGTTTCGGCGCGCCGCGCGTGCCAGGGAGAAGCCTCCCCCGGTCAAGGACGAACCCGCGGTCAGGACGCCGGCCTCCGCACCCCGACCCAGGCCCGCCTCCGAGCCCGTCGTCGCGGTGGACGGCCGAAAATCCCGCCAGGCCAAATCGCCGGCCAAGCGCCACCGGCAGCCCAAGCTCGACTTCGGCGATGCCGATTCGGCCTACCGGCCGCCGTCCCTGGATTTGCTGGAACCGCCCGCGCCGACCGCGCGCGCAGCCAGCGTGGATGCCGAGGCGCTGCAGGAGAATGCCCGCCTGCTGGAATCCGTGTTCAACGATTTCGGCGTAAAGGGGTCGATCACCCGGGTCCGGCCCGGCCCCGTGGTCACGCTCTACGAGCTGGAACCGGCGCCCGGCACCAAGTCCTCCCGGGTCATCGGTCTCGCCGACGACGTCGCGCGGTCGATGAGCGCGGTTTCCGTGCGCGCCGCCGTCGTGCCGGGCCGCAGCGTCATCGGCGTGGAGGTGCCGAACCGGAGCCGGGAGGTGGTCGCGCTCCGCGAGCTGCTGGAATCGACCGCCCTGGACCGGGCCGGCGGTTCGCTCATCCTGGTCCTCGGCAAGGATATCGGGGGCACGCCGGTGATGGTCGACCTCGCGCGGATGCCGCATTTCCTGATCGCCGGCACCACCGGGTCCGGCAAGTCGGTCGCGATCAACACCATGGTGCTGTCGCTGCTCTACCGGCTGTCGCCGGAGCAATGCCGGCTGATCATGATCGATCCCAAGATGCTCGAACTGTCGGTCTATGACGGCATACCGCACTTGCTCGCGCCGGTGGTGACCGATCCCGGGAAGGCGGTCGTCGCGCTGCGCTGGGTGGTGCGCGAGATGGAAGACCGCTACCGCGCGATGTCGGCGCTCGGGGTGCGCAATATCGCGGGCTACAACGCCCGGCTGGAGCAGGCAAGGCAGAAGGGCGAGGTCCTGACCCGCACGGTCCGCAACGGTTTCGACGCCGAGGGCATGCCGGTCGAGGAGGAGGAGCCCATCGACCTTACGCCCTTGCCCTTCATCGTGGTCATCGTCGACGAGATGGCCGACCTGATGCTGGTTTCCGGCAAGGAGGTCGAGGGTGCCGTCCAGCGGCTCTCGCAGATGGCGCGCGCGGCCGGGATCCACCTGATCATGGCCACCCAGCGGCCGTCGGTCGACGTCATCACCGGCACCATCAAGGCCAATTTCCCCACCCGGGTGAGCTTTCAGGTCACCTCCAAGATCGACAGCCGGACGATCCTCGGCGAAGGCGGCGCCGAGCAGCTGCTCGGCCAGGGCGACATGCTCTACATGGCGGGAGGCGGGCGGATCAGCCGGGTTCACGGCCCGCTGGTCACCGACGAGGAGGTCGAGCGCGTGGTGGGCTTTCTACGGGAGCAGGGAGAGCCCGACTATGTCGAGGACGTCACCGAGTCGGACGATCCGGCCGCGCTCGCCGAATTCGCGGCCGCCGGCGACGAGGCGGACACCCTCTACGACGAAGCGATGGCGCTGGTCTGCCGCGAGGGAAAGGCCTCCACCAGCTTCGTCCAGCGCCACCTCAAGATCGGCTATAACCGCGCGGCGCGGATCATCGAGCAGATGGAGGCGGACGGGGTGATCAGCCCTCCCAACCATGTCGGAAAGCGGCAGGTGCTCGCGCCGGCCGGCGACCAGGGTGCGTGATGGCGGCAGTCCCGCCCGGCTCCCGGCCCGACGTTCGCCGATGAACCGTCCCCTGCCCGGACCGCTCCTCGCCGCGCTCGGCCTCGCGCTGACGCTCGCCGCCGCGGTGCCGGCCCAGCCCGCCGCGCAGGGCGCCGGGACGACGGTCGAGAGGCTCGAGGCCTATCTCACCGGGGTCCGCTCGATCGAATCCGAATTCGTCCAGTCTTCCTCCAAGGGCGGTTTCGCCCGCGGGCGGCTCTACGTTCAGCGGCCCAACAGGCTGAGGCTGGATTACCGACCGCCGTCCTCGTTGCAGATTTACGTCACCGGTTCCTGGCTGATCTATGTCGACACCGAGCTGGAGGAGGTGACCCACGTTCCCATCGGCCGGACGCCCGCGGCATTTCTGGTCGGCGAGACGGTCTCGTTCTCCGGCGAGGTAACGGTGACCGGTATCAGGCAGGACCGGGAGACGGTCAGGATCGAGCTGGTCCGATCCGAGGAACCCGAGGCCGGTTCGGCGATCCTGAGCTTCGGGCGCGACCCTCTCGTCCTCAGGGGCTGGACGGTGATCGACGCCCAGGGCGCGAGAACGCGCGTCGCGCTGGTCCGGCCCAGGTTCAACGGCCCGATCGATTCCGACGTATTCGAGTTCGATCCGGACACCGTGATCCGGCCCCCTCAGGACCCGTGACGCGGCTCGAAGCCGGTCGCCGAATTGACCTGCCGACCGTTGCCGGGTAACCTGAAGCCATAACAAAGGACGATATCGAAGCAGTCGAAACAGCATGGCTCTGGTTCATCGCTGATACGGGAGATTGTTGCCGTGACCTCCGAAGATCAGACAACCGCGAGACCCGACGAAGACGGTGCCGGAAGCGCGTCGGTGGGAATTTCGTCCACGTCGCCCGTGACGCCCGAATTTGCCGGCGAACGTTTCAGCCCCATCACCGCCAAACATCTCGACGACCTGCCCCAGCTGCAGAAGCTTTCGAGCGAGGAACGCTTCTCGATGCGGGTGGTGAGCAGCGTGTTGCCCTTCCGTTCGAACCGGTACCTGATCGACAACCTGATCGACTGGGACAACATTCCCGGAGACCCGGTCTATCAGATCACCTTTCCGCAGAGGGGGATGCTGGAAGACGAGGACTTCGACCTGGTGGCGGACCTGCTGAAGCGCGAGGTCTCGCCGAAGGAAGTCAACGCCGCGGTCTTCCAGATCCGCGACAAGCTCAACCCCCACCCCGCAGGCCAGCGGGAGCTGAACATTCCGCAGACCGAACAGGGGACGGTGGAAGGGTTGCAGCACAAGTACCGCGAGACGGTGCTGTTTTTCCCCAGCCAGGGGCAGACCTGTCACGCCTACTGCTCGTTCTGCTTCCGCTGGGCCCAGTTCGTGGGCGAGAAGTCGTACAAGATCGCCGCCAACGAAGCGAGCGGCCTGCACGACTATCTCGCGTCCCATCCCGACGTCAGCGACCTGCTGATCACCGGCGGCGATCCCATGGTGATGAAGACCCGGGTGATGGAGCGCTACCTGGAGCCTCTCATCGACGATCCCCGCTTCGACCATCTCCGCAATATCCGGATCGGAACCAAGGCGCTGACATTCTGGCCGCTCCGTTTCGTCAGCGACCCCGACGCGGACGACATGCTGCGTCTGCTGGAGCGGGTGGTCGCTTCCGGCAAGAGCGTCGCCATCATGGCGCACTTCAACCACTGGCAGGAGTTCGGCACCGACGTGGCGCGCGAGGCGATCCGGCGCCTGCGCGATACCGGCGCGGTGATTCGCAGCCAGGCCCCGGCGCTCGCCCACGTCAACGACTCGCCCGAGGTCTGGACGCGGATGTGGCGCGAGCAGGTGTCGCTGGGCATCATCCCCTATTACATGTTCGTCGAGCGGGATACCGGCGCGAAATGCTACTTCGAGGTACCGTTGGACAAGGTGTGGACGATCTACAACCACGCCGTCCGCAGCGTCTCCGGCCTCGCCCGCACGGTCCGCGGCCCGAGCATGAGCGCGACGCCCGGCAAGGTCGAGGTCCTCGGACTCCAGGAGGTTCACGGCGAAAAAGTGTTCGTACTCCGCTTCCTGCAGGGCCGCAATCCGGAATGGGTGGGCCGTCCGTTCTTCGCCGAGTTCAATCCGAACGCGACCTGGCTCAACCACCTCAAGCCGGCGTTCGGGGAGGAGAAATTCTTCTTCGAGGACGAGCTCGCCGAAATGACCGGCGGCGCGTCGATCCCCGAGTTCTCGGTCGCGGCCGAGTAAGGGCCGGGTTCCGCCCCACCTTCCCCCAACCCCTCCCGCAAGCGGGAGGGGAGAAGGCAAGGAGGAGGCGGGCGCGTCCTCTCTCCCCCGCGGGTGAGAGGGTCGGGTTGGGAGGGGTCTTCTCGACGGGAAAATGGATAGTTCAAGGTTCGGTATGCGCCCCCTGGTCGGCATTCCAACCGGTCTGATCCAGTTGCCGGGGCATTCGATCCCCACCCACGGTATCGGCGAGCGCTATATCAAGGCGGTCCAGGAGGGGTCGGGCGCCGACCCGCTGCTGGTTCCGGCGCTGGCGGAGGGTTTCGACTTCGAGGTCATGGCGGGCCGGCTCGACGGCCTGTTTCTGACCGGCGGCCGCGCCAATATCGAGCCGCATCACTATGGCGGGCCGCCCTTCCCCGAGGACGAGTATCGCGACCCGCCGCGCGACAACACGGTTTTGCCTCTGATCCGCGCCTGCGTCGACCGGGGCGTGCCGGTGTTCGGCGTCTGCCGCGGCTTGCAGGAGATGAACGTGGCGCTCGGCGGCTCGCTGCACTACCGCGTCCATCAGGTCGAAGGCAAGCTCGACCACCGGATGCCGAGGGAGGGCAGCATCGACGAGAGGTTCGGCAAGCTTCACGAGATCGCGTTCGCCCCGGGCGGGCTGTTCGAACGGTTGACCGGGAGCGGCGCAATCGACGTCAACACCGCGCACGCCCAGGGAATCGACCGGCTCGCCGACGGGCTCGAGGTGGAGGCGACCGCCCCCGACGGGCTGATCGAGGGGATCCGGCTCGGCGGCACCGACGCCTTCGCGGTGGGCGTGCAGTGGCACGCCGAGCACCGCTACGCGGAACACGCGCTTTCCAGCGCGCTGTTCCGGGCGTTCGGCGACGCCGCGCGGGCCTATGCGGCGGCCCGTATCCCCCGGGCGAGCGTCGCCTGACGATGCGGCTGGTCACCTGGAACGTCAACTCGGTCAGGCTCAGGCTGGAGTTGCTCCAGCGCATCCTGTCGACGCTCGACGCCGACCTGATCTGTCTGCAGGAGATCAAGGTCGAGACGGAGGCCTTTCCTGCCGAGGCGATCGCCGCGATGGGCTATCCCCACCAGGTGGTACAGGGCTTCAAGGCCTATAACGGAACGGCGATCCTGTCGCGCGTGCCCCTGAAACCCGGCCGGCCGGTCATGTGGTGCGGGCGGGACGATGGGCGCCACGCGGTCGCACGCCTGCCCGGAGGCGAGGAGGTCCACTCGCTCTATGTCCCGGCGGGGGGCGACATTCCGGACCGCGAGCAGAACGAGAAGTTCGGCCACAAGCTCGACTTCGTCGCCGAGCTCGCCGAGTGGTGCGCCGCGCGCAAGCCCGGCCGGCGTATCTGGCTGGGCGACTTCAACATCGCGCCTCTGGAAACCGACGTCTGGTCGCACAAGCAACTCCTGAAAGTGGTGAGCCACACCCCCGTCGAAGTAGACGGGCTCACCCGGGTCCAGGAGAGCTGGGGCTGGGTCGATGCCGTACGCCGGTTCATCCCGCCGGAGGAGAATCTCTATACCTGGTGGAGCTACCGGAACCGCACCTGGCCCGGCAGCGACCGGGGCCGCAGGCTCGACCATATCTGGGTGACGCCCCGCCTCGCGCCCGGGCTGAAGGGGGCTCAGGTCCTGCGCGAAGCGCGCGGCTGGCCGAACCCGTCGGACCACGTCCCTGTGGCGGTCGATATCGACCTTTGACGGCCCCCGCCATTCCGCTCGCGGTCATCCGCCACGGTCCCACCGACTGGAACGAAGAGCGCCGGATCCAGGGCCGGGCCGACCGTCCCCTCAGCCCGGCGGGACGCGCCGCCGTGTCGGGCTGGACGCTGCCCGCCGAGATGGCGGCGTTCGACTGGTATGTGAGCCCGCTGAGCCGGGCGCGCGAGACCGCCGCCCTGCTCGGACTCGACCCGGTCGTCGAGCGCGCCCTGATCGAGATGGACTGGGGCGACTGGGACGGCGCGAGGGGCGACGAGCTGCGCGCGCGTTACGGGGACGAGTTCGACCGGCGGATCTCGCTCGGTCTCGACATGCAGCCGCATGGCGGCGAGACGCCGCGCGAGCTGAGGGCGCGGGTGGAGGGCTGGCTCGAGACGGTCCGGCACGCCGGCCGGCCGGCGGGGGCGGTTTGCCACCAGGGTGTGATCCGCGCGCTGCTCTCGCTCGCGACGGGATGGAACATGATCGCCAAACCGCCGGTCGAGCTCGAATGGTCCGCGGTGCAGATTTTCGGACTCGCCGGCAACGGAGAAATCGTCCTCGAACGCGCCAACGTGATGCTCGACGAGGGGTGAGGCCGGTTCCGTTCCGTTCGGCCGCTTGCGCAAAAGAGCGGGAAAAAACACCCCGGGAAACCGGCGATTAAAGCCTGTCCGTTTCGGTCGGAAGCGTGTCGCATGGTCCGACCGGGCCGCTACCCTTCCCCGGCCCCTCCCGCAAGCGGGAGGGGGGAGGGTAAGTGGCGAGCGGCGCCGCGTGAATCTCCCTCTCCCCACCGGGGAGAGGGTCGGGGTGAGGGGGGACCTTTCGGACGGCGGTCGTCAGCTCCAGCGGGAGGGGGCGGAGCCTTCGCCCTGGCCCGCTTCCGAACCCGTCGAAGCGCCCGAAGACGCCGCTTCCCCCGAGGCCGCTCCGCCGGTACTCGCGCCCGCGAGGGACCAGCGGCCGTCGTTCAACTCGTACTTCCCCTGTCCCCGGCCGTTTCTCAATTCGGTCCGGATCGAGGGCAATTTGATCAAACGCTCCATGTCGGTCGAGGCGCGGGCCAGGATCTCCGGCGGGGTGAGACCGGGCTGTTCGCGCAGCGCCTGTTCCACGAAGCGGGGCACCGAGCCCTTGGGAGCGCGCTTGCGGCCGCTCGCCCGGCGCTTGGGCGCCGCCGCGGTTTTCGCCCGGCGGCCGCGAGTCGCTCTTGTACGCGCCGCCTGCTCGCCTCCCGTGCCCAGGAGATTCAGTATTTCCTTCCTCGCGTCGGCCTGGCCTCGGGCATAGGCCTCGGCTTCGATTTCGGCGATAAGCGCCGAGAGTTTTTCGCTACCTGTCTTTGAAGCAGCCGCCATGATTTCGCTCCACAATTTTCCACGGGATCGGGCGTTGTTGGGGATGTCTCTACCGTGCAAAATACATTCGTGAAGGCGCCGGACGCAACCGAAAACTATTCGGTCGTTTACGGAAAGTCCGGCGACCCGGGCGGATAAAGGCGCGTTCGAAGCCCAATGACTTAACTTAACCGCGCATAATGCCGGACTCGTATTACCCGCTATTTCCCGCCGCCCGTCGAACGGCCGTATACTCGATCGGCACGAATCGAATATATAACCGATACATGTCGTACAGGTATTGCGTCGATTTCGCGACCCGTTACGGTTATGGTCCCCTACGGAAAGAAAAACGGGAGGTAATGACCGATGGAACATCGCAAGGACAAACGTCAGGCCGACCTTTTCGAGCTCTATGCCGAAGATCCCGATCGGGCGGATCGGATCGTGTTCGGCCGCGAACCCCACAAGGACCGCCGGGGTTTCCTGAAAGGGGCCGGCCTTGCCGCCATGGGCACGGCGCTGGGTGCGTCCATCCCCTTCCATCGAAACATGCCGTCGGGCTTCATCCCGGAGGCGCTCGCCGCCAACCCGGTGACGATCGCGGGGAAGCAGGGCCTCACCGTGCTCAACGACCGTCCGGTAAACGCGGAAACGCCGGCCCACCTGCTCGACGATGAAGTAACGCCCACGGACCGGCACTTCATAAGAAACAACGGCATCGTTCCCGAGGAAATGGATGCCACCGGCTGGCGATTGCAAGTCGACGGGCTGGTGAACAAGCCCATGACGCTCGGCATAGAAGACCTCAAGAAGAAATTCGCCGTCGTTACGCAGCGTCTGACGATCGAATGCGGCGGCAACGGCCGTGCGTTTTTCGACCCGCCGGCGCGCGGCAATCAGTGGACTTTGGGGGCGGTGGCCTGTTCGGAGTGGACCGGCGTCCGCCTCGCGGACGTCCTGAAAGCGGCCGGTTTGAAGGACAGTGTCGTCTACACCGCCCATGTCGGCGCGGATACCCACCTCTCCGGCAAGGAAGGCAAGCTGGCGATCTCGCGCGGGGTGCCGATCGAAAAGGCCATGAACCCCGCCAACCTGATCGCTTTCGGCATGAACGGAGGACCGTTGCATCCGATGAACGGGGCGCCGTTGAGGCTGGTAATTCCCGGCTGGCCGGGCTCGTGCTCGCAGAAATGGCTCACGCGGATATGGTTGCGCGATGTTGTGCATGACGGACCGAAAATGACCGGGAGCGCCTACCGGGTTCCCGATTATCCGGTCTCGCCCGGCGAAAAGGTGCCGAAGAGCGCGATGCAAATCATCCATTCCATGCCGGTAAAATCCCTGATCACGACGCCCAAGACGGGGCTCTCCATCGCCGGTCGGAACCTGACCGTCGCGGGACATGCCTGGGCGGGGGATAACGTCGTGGACCGCGTCGACGTTTCCATCGACTTCGGCGCCAGTTGGCAGCGGGCCCAGCTCGCGCGGCCGGCCAACCCGTTTGCCTGGCAGCGCTGGTCCGCGACGCTGCAATTCCCGCAAAAGGGATATTACGAGGTCTGGGCGCGGGCGACCGACGACAGGGGAACCAGCCAGCCCTTCGCCATCGCGTGGAACCCGAAAGGGTATCTCAACAACTCGATGCACCGGATCTCCGTGCGCGTGAGTTGATGGATTTGCCGCGGCGGACATGGCTCGCGGCCGTGGCCGCCGCGGTTTTCCTCGCGGGCGCCGTCTCGGCGGAGGACGATTACCAGGGCCTGCCGCCCGGCGAGGGGCGGGACGAGGTGTTCGGCCTGTGCGGCGCCTGCCACTCCATGATGCTGGTCACCCAGCAGGGTCTGTCCCGCCCGACCTGGGAGGAGGTCCTGGTCCTCATGGTCGAGGAGCAGGAAATGGCGGAGCTCGATCCCGAGGACGAGAAACTGGTCCTCGACTATCTGGAAAAATTCTACGGGCCCGACCGGCTGGCGAGACGCATGGCGCGTTAGTGTCCCGGTTCGCGAGTTCTTGGATTTCGATTTCGACGCGCCCTCCCCCGTCCCCCGGGGACGCGAAACCGGGCGCGCGTGGCCGGGGTTTGCGAGTTAGGGGAAGTTCTTGAGATTCTGGATAAGTCAGCAAGGCTGACCTTTGTTTCACGTGAAACATTGGAGCCCGCCGTCCCCCCGGCCGCTTGACCGGCGCGGCGGCGGTGCTCATGGTCTGGGGGTCGGGGCCGGACCGGAGACCCGGCGGCCGGCCAGGGCGGGGAAGCGGTGAACGGCGACAAGTCCTACGTGATTGCGACCGATGTCGGGGGCACCTGCACCGACACCGTGGTCTTCGCCCCCGGCGAGCCGGTCCATATCGGCAAGGCGCTCTCGACGCCGCCCGATTTCGCCAACGGGGTGATCGACTCGATCCGGTCCGCGGCCGACGCGATGGGCATCCCCCTCGGCGAGCTGCTCGGGCGCACGAGCCTGTTCACCCACGGATCGACGGTGGTCGACAACGCGCTGCTGACGCGGGGCGGGGCGAGGACCGGGCTGATCGCCACGGAAGGCTTCGAGGATACGCTGCTGGTCACGAGGGGCGCTTACGGCCGCTGGGCCGGGCTCGCGGAGGAAGGGCTCAAGCATCCGGTCAAGACCGACCGGGCGCCGCCGCTGGTTCCCGCCGAGCGGATCCGCGGGGTGCCCGAGCGTGTCGACTACAAGGGCGCGGTGATCCGCGAGCTCGACGAGGAGTCGGCCGAGGCGGCGATCCGGTACCTCGTCGAGGTCGCGGGCGTCGAGGCGATCGCGATCTGCCTGCTCTGGTCGCCCTACAACCCGGTGCACGAGCGAAGGATCCGGGAGATCGCGGCGAAGGCCGCGCCCGGGGCCTATGTGACGATTTCGAGCGACATCGCGCCGGTGCCCGGCGAGTACGAACGAACCTCGACCACCGTGATCAACGCCTATGCGGGGCGGCTCGCGCATGACTACGTGACCGACCTCCAGGGCCTTCTGGCGGAAGAGGGGTATGGCGGGCCGCTCCTGGTCATGCAGGGCTATGGCGGTCTGCTGCCGGCCGAGGAGGCGTCGAGCCGGGCGGTCGGCATGATCGAGTGCGGCCCGGCCGCCGGCGTCATTGGGGCCAGGTATCTCGGCGGCACGATGGGCGATCCCGACGTGATCGCGGCCGACATGGGCGGGACTACCTTCAAGGTGGGGGTGATCCAGGGCGGCGCGCTCGAGTTCGCGCGCGAGCCGCTGGTCGACCGCTACCACTACGTCGCGCCGAAGATCGAGGTGGTCTCGATCGGCGCGGGCGGGGGGTCCATCGTCTCGCTCGAGCCGCGTACCGGCGTCCCCCGCGTCGGTCCCAAGAGCGCGGGCGCGCGGCCGGGCCCGGTCTGCTACGGGCTGGGCGGAACCGAGCCCACGCTGACCGACGTGATGACCCTGATCGGCTACATGGATCCGACGACCTTCCTCGGCGGCGCCATCCCCCTCGACATCGGGGCGGCGCGCAAGGCGTTCGAGGCCCAGATCGCCCGGCCGATGGGGATGGGCGTCGACGAGGCGGCTTTCGGGATCTACCGCGTCGCGGCGGCGCAGATTACCGACCTGATCCACGAGATCACGGTGGAGCGCGGGCTCGACCCGCGCGACTTCGTGCTGCACGCCTTCGGCGGCTCGTGCCCGCTGCTCGCCGGCGTCTTCGGCCGGGAGCTCAACGTCAAGCGCATCGTGGTTCCCTATACCGCCTCGGTGAACTGCGCCTTCGGCCTGGTCTCGGCCGACGTGGTGCACGAGTTCGCCCACACCGCGATGCGCCCCGTGCCCACGCCGGCGGAAGAGATCAACGCGATCTACGGGCCCATGGTCGAGCGCGCCCGCGCGCAGCTCGCCGACGAGGGCTTCGCCGACGGCGACGTCTCGCTCGAATGGTCCGCCGACCTCCGCTACCGGCGGCAGGTGCACGAGGTGACCACGCCGGTCCGCGCGTCGACCCCGCTCGACGAGGCCGGGCTGGAGACGCTGGTGAGCGACTTCGAGGCGCTCTACGAACGCAAATACGGCAAGGGCTCGGCCTATCGCGGCGCCGGCATCGAGATGACGATGTTCCGCCTGTCGGCGCGCGGCCGCATGACCCGGCCCGAGATCCCCGCTCAGCCGCTCGCCGGCGAGGACGCCTCGGCCGCCCATCGCGGCAGGCGGGACGTGTTCGTCGAGGCCGAGGGCGGGCTCGCGCCGGCCGACATCTACGACTTCGCCGCGCTCGTCCCCGGCAACACGATCGCCGGGCCGGCGGTCGTCCACACGCCGATCACCACCATCGTCGTCCAGGCCGCGCAGACCGCGCGTATGGACCCCTGGCGCAACATCGTCATTGCGTTCGACTGAGGAGCCCCGCGATGGATCCGATCACCTTTTCCATCATCCGCCACCGCCTGTTCCGCATTGTCGACGAGGCGGTGATCACGCTGAAGCACGTCTCCGGCTCGGCGATCACCAACGAGGGCCACGATTTGATGGTCTCGCTCTACCGCGCCGACGGCTCGCTGCTGATGGGGGGCGTCGGCTTCCTGCACCATCTCACCAGCGCGGCGGAGGCCTGCAAGGCGACGATCCGGCGGTTCGGCGACGACATCAACGAGGGCGACGTCTTCCTGCTCAACGACCCCTACACCGCCGCCCTTCACACCTCCGACATCTATCTCGTCGCGCCGATCCACCATGGCGGCGAGCTGGTCGCCTGGAGCGCCTGCTTCGTCCATGTCTACGATATCGGCGCGACCAATCCGGGCGGGTTCTGCCCCGACGCGCCGGACATCTTCACCGAGGGGTTCTCCTCGCCCGGCATAAGGCTGGTCAGCGGCGGCACGGTGAACCAGGACGTGATGGACACCATGCTGAACATGGTGCGCTCGCCCGAGATGGTGGCGCTCGACATGTCGTCCATGATCGCCTGCAACAACGTGGCGCGCGAGCGCATGCTGGCGCTGATCGAGAAATACGGCCACGACACCGTCGACGAGGCGTGCCGGACGCTGATCGAGCAATCGGAAGAGCTGCTGCGCGAGCGTCTGCGCGAGCTGCCGAACGGGTCCTGGCAGTCGCGCCAGTACATCGACGTCAAGGGCGAGGTGTTCAAGGTCGCGCTCACCATGACCAAGCGGGACGACCGGCTGGTGTTCGATTTCTCGGGGTCCAGCCCGCAGGCGCCCTACGCGATCAACTGCACCAAATGGGCCTCGCTCGGCGGTCTGTTCGCGCCGCTGTTCCCGCTGCTCTGCTTCGACATCACCTGGAACGAGGGCGTGGTCAGGCCGATCGAGATGATCGCGCCGGAGGGCTCGATCGTGAACTGCACGCGGCCCGCCCCGGTCTCGGTCGCCACCGTGGGCGCGATCCAGTCGGTCAACAACGCGGCCTGCGCGGCGATCGGCAAGATGCTGGACGCGAGCGAGAAATACGCGAGCGAGGCGACCGCGGTGTGGCACGCCAACCACTTCGCCGTCTTCATGTTCGGCCGCAACCAGCACGGCGGCGAGGCGATCGGCATCCTGACCGAGACCTTCGCGGGCTCGGGCGGGGCGCGCAACTTCGCCGACGGCATCGACGTCGGCGGCGAGATACCCAACCCGATCTCGCGCATGGCCAATGTCGAGACGCTGGAGACGATCTTCCCGCTGCGCTACATGTTCCGCCGCCGGATGACGGATTCGGGCGGTCCCGGGCGCTATCGCGGCGGCGCGGGCATGGAGATCGGCCTGACCCCGCACGACGCGCCCGACGGCGGGCTCCACTACGTGGTCTCCGGCAAGGGCGCCGACTTCCCGATGAGCGAGGGACTCGCCGGCGGCTATCCCGGGGCGCCGAATTCCTACATCTGGGTCAAGAACAACGAGGCGGAACCCGATCCGCGCAACGCCGATGCCGGGTTCGCCCGATCGGTCGACGATCTGCCGGGCGACCAGGAGAGGATTTCCTGGGGCGTTTTTCCGCTGATGGGCGACGACGTGCTCTATCTCCGCTGGAACGGCGGCGGCGGCTACGGCGACCCGCTCGACCGCGAGCCGGAAACCGTGCTGGAGGACTGCCGCACCGGCGCGGTCTCGCGCGAGACGGCGGAGAACGTCTACGGCGTCGTGATCGACGAGAGCCTGTCCTCGTTCGATCCCTCGGCCACCGAAGCCAGGCGCAAGGCGCTCGCCGCCGCGCGGATACCGGCCGAGGCCGCCGAATGAGCCGGCGCTTCTCCACCACGCTGGAGATCGAGGGGGGCGAGATATGCTGCCGCAAATGCGGCCATGCGCTCGGACCCGTCGGCGCGCCGTGGAAGGGACACGCCGCGATGACCGAGATCCCCATGCGCGGCGCGGCCGGCGTGCCCTATAGCGGCGGCGAGCGGGTGGTGCTGCGCCGCTTCGCCTGCCCCGCCTGCGGCGCTCTCCTCGACAGCGAGACCGCGCTCCCCGAAGACCCGTTCCTCGACGACGTGCTGTTCGACTGAGCGGCGGCCGGACCCCGCTAATGTTTCACGTGAAACAAAGGACAGCAATGTTGACCTATGTTTCACGTGAAACATTGTCCCGAAACGGTACTATTTTTTTGCGTCCCCGGGGGACGGGGCGCCTGCTCGACGGTCGATGGGACAGCGCGGTTCGGACAGGCCCGCCAGCGCCTTGGCGGGGAAACCTGCGGCGAAGGATGAGACCGGCGACCCTCGCCTAATTCGCTACCGAAGAGTAACGAATTAGGCGAGGGTCGCCTCCATCGCGGGGCTTGGCACCCTCCTCGTCATTTCGACGGGAGCCGGCCCGGAGGGTCGGCGGGGCGGAGAAATCTTCCCGCGCCGGCTGGCCGCCCGCCCCCTACCACCGCTCCGTCCAGGGGCGGACCTCGGTTTCGAAGGTCCAGGCGTCGCGGGGCTGGGCGTGGACGGTCCAGAAGGTCTCGGCGATCGCGGCGGGGCCGAGCATCGCGTCGTCCCCGAGCGCGGCGATCTCGTCGGCGAACCGTTCCCTGACCGCCTCGGAATCGATCCGCCCGTCGACGACGATATGGGCGACGTGGATGCCCATCGGGCCGAGCTCGCGCGCCATCGACTGGGCGAGCGCGCGGAGCGCGAACTTGGCGCCCGCGAACGCGGCGAAGCCGGCGCCGCCGCGCAGGCTCGCGGTCGCCCCGGTGAACAGGATCGTGCCGGACCCGCGCCCGGCCATGCGCCTCCCCGCCTCGCGCCCCACCAGGAAACCGGCGAAGGCGGCGGTGTCCCAGACCTGGCGGTAGATGCGCGCCGTCATGTCGGCGATCGGCGCATTGTGCCACGCGCCGGCGTTGAAGACGGCGACCTCCACGGGACCGATATCGGCCTCGATACGGTCGAACATCGCGATCACCGCGTCCTCGTCGCGCGCGTCGCAGGCGATCGGCGTCGCCGCCCCGCCGCCCGCCCGGATACTCTCGGCGAGCGCTTCGAGCGGCGCGGTCTTGCGCCGGCTCGGAACCGCGTGGAAGCCGCCCACGGCGAAGCGCTCGGCGATCGCGCCCCCCAGCGCGTCGCCCGCGCCCACGACCAGCGCCGCGCCCGGCATCAGAACGGCACCGACATGAAGCCGTGGGTGCCGTCGCAATCGACGATGTCGACCCGCTTGAAGGCGATCCTGAACCCGTCGCCGTTCGGGCGCAGCCGGTGGCGCGCCTCGCCGCCGAACACCCGGCGTCGATCGTCGCGGTATTCCAGCATCACGAAGGACGAGCGCGCGCGGAGCTCGGCATCGTCGCCGCCTTCCTCCAGCATCACGTTGCCGATCACATGCCGCGTGCGCACCGGAGGGATCTGGGCCCAGAAGGCGTTGTGCCGGAGCTGGCGGATTCGCACGTCCATCAGCTCCCGGTTCTCGTAGAAGATCGACAGGCGGTCGACCGGGTTGTCCTGGTCGGGCTCCGCCGGCACCCAGTAGACGCCGTCCTCGGTATAGAGGTCGCGCCAGTCCTCGAACCGGCGCTCGTCGATCAGCCGCGCCTCGTGGAACAGGAATTCCTCGACCCGGCGGAGCCGGAGCAGCGCCTCGACCCCGCCGGCCGACGAGACGACCCCGCTCACGCGGCCGCCATGTAGCGGCGCCAGGCGCCGAGCATGGTGCGCATCGGCAGCTCGCTCGTCGCCTTGTCGCGGATGCCGCGATTGCCGAACGCCTCCTCCCGCCCGGACCGGCGCGACAGGTCGATCCATTCGGAGCCCTCGCTGTTGAGGCCGCGCTGCAATTGCTCGAACACCGCGAGGTCGTCGGCGAGCACCGGCGAGGCCGGCGAGTTGGCGGTCGAGACGAACTTGACCGCCGTGTGGAACATCTCCTCCGGCGCGCCCTTGAGGCGGAACACGTAGGAGTGGATGTCGGTGCGGTCG
>JAJDVM010000138.1 GCA_022826125.1 Defluviicoccus sp. | reverse complement strand
GAGCGCCATCACGATCTCCTCGAGCGCCGCGTTGCCCGCCCGCTCGCCGAGCCCGTTGATCGTGCACTCCACCTGTCGCGCGCCCGCCTCCACCGCGGCCAGCGAGTTGGCGACGGCAAGCCCGAGATCGTTGTGGCAATGGGCGGAGAAGATCGCCTTGTCGCTGTTCGGCACGCGCTCGCGCAGCATCCGGATCAGGCCGCCGAACTCCTCGGGCAGGGCGTAGCCCACCGTGTCCGGCAGGTTGATGCAGGTGGCGCCCGCCCGGATCGCGGCCTCGACGCAGCGGCACAGGAAATCGGGGTCGGTGCGCGAGCCGTCCTCCGGCGACCAGTCGACGTCGTCGGTGAATTTGCGCGCGTGGGAGACGCTGTCGATGACGGCTTCGTGCACGTCGTCCGGCTCCATCTGGAGCTTGTACTTCATGTGCAGCGGGCTGGTCGCGATGAAGGTATGGATGCGCCTCCGCTCGGCCGGCGCCAGCGCCTCCGCCGCCCGCTCGATGTCGGGACGGCCGGAACGGGCCAGCCCGCAGATGACCGGGCCCTTGACCAGCTTCGAGACCTCCTGCACCGCCTCGAAATCGCCGTTCGAGGCGATCGGGAACCCGGCCTCGATCACGTCGACGCCGAGCTCGGCGAGGAGCTCGGCGATACGCAGCTTCTCGTCGAGATTCATCGAGGCGCCCGGCGACTGCTCGCCGTCGCGCAGCGTTGTGTCGAAGATTATGACGCGGTTCGGATCGGCATTCAGGCTCATCTCGGAGCTCCTGTGACGCGGTTTTCGGACCTGGCTATGAAGTCCCCTGCCCGGCGCACCGCTCGCGGCGATCGCCGTTCAGGGGCTGCTAAGTCGTCCGGCCGCGGACACAACGAAGGCGTGGCGGCGCGCGGAGCCGCGCGGCGGCCCCGCCGGGGCCGCCGCCCCGGCGAACTTCGGAACCGGTTCGGTCGCGGGCTCTATCGTCACGCCGTTACCCTCTTCGCACAACGACCGTCCCGGACACCGGTTCCCGGCCCCCGGCGGTCTGTTGAGCCTTTAATATTGCAGGTTTACGCAGGAATTCTCAACTGCGCAATCATCTATGGGGAATTACCGGCCGCCGAGGGGCGCTCCCGACCTCAGTTCTTCGTCCGGTCGACCAGGGCGCGTTCCTGGAGCCACGGCATCATGCCGCGGAGCTGCGCGCCGACCTGCTCGATGTGATGCTCCGCGCCGCGCCGCCGGAGCGCCTTGAAGCTGGTCTGGCCGGACTGGTTCTCCAGCACCCATTCGCGCGCGAAGCGGCCGGACTGGATGTCGTCGAGGATGGTCTTCATCCGCGCCTTGACGGTTTCGTCGATCAGCACCGGCCCGCGGGTCAGGTCGCCGTATTCCGCGGTGTTGGAGATCGAGTAGCGCATGTTGGCGATGCCGCCCTCGTAGATCAGGTCGACGATCAGCTTGACCTCGTGCAGGCACTCGAAATAGGCCATCTCGGGCGCGTAGCCGGCCTCGACCAGGGTCTCGTAGCCGGCGGTGATCAGCGCCGTCAGCCCGCCGCACAGCACCGACTGCTCGCCGAACAGGTCGGTCTCGCATTCCTCCTTGAAGCTGGTCTCGAGGATGCCGGCGCGGCCGCCGCCGATGGCGGACGCGTAGGAGAGGCCGATCTCGGTCGCGTTGCCGGACGCGTCCTGGTGCACCGCGAGCAGGCATGGCACGCCGCCGCCGTCGACATATTCCGAACGCACCGTGTGGCCGGGCCCCTTGGGCGCGACCATGAAGACGTCGAGGTCGGGGCGGGGCTCGATCAGGCGGAAATGGATCGCGAGGCCGTGCGCGAAGGCGAGCGCGGCGCCTTCGCGCAGATGGTCGCGGATCTCGTCCGCGTAGAGCCCGGACTGAAGCTCGTCCGGGGTCAGCACCATCAGCACGTCAGCCCAGGCCGCGGCGTCCGACGTGGTCATCACCGTGAGACCCGCGTCCTCCGCCTTGCGGATCGACGCCGAGTCCGGCCGCAGCGCCACCGCGACCTCGGCCACGCCCGAATCCTTGAGGTTGTTAGCGTGCGCATGGCCCTGGCTGCCATAGCCCACGATGCCGACCTTCTTCCCCTTGATGAGGTTGACGTCGGCATCCCTGTCATAGAAGACGCGCATCCGGTTTTCCTTTCGTGCAAACTTGACGGCGCCTTCGCCAGACCCGCCTGGGGCGCTCGTTTTCGCGGCCTCCTGTAGCAGCGCGGCAAGCCATCGGTCAACCGGAGCCCGGCGATCGGGGACGCTTGCCATCGTATTGAATATTAAATATATAGAATACGCCAGAGCGAGGAGACCGGCCCATGCGCCGTACCACGACGATGACGGTCCGCCTCGGCGGCGCGCTCAGCGAATTCGTGTCCGCCAATGTCGGCGAGAACGGCTCCTACGAGAACGTCAGCGAGTATATCCGCGACCTGATCCGCCGCGACAAGGAGCGTTCCGAGCGCGAGGCGTTCGAGCGCCTGAAAGCCGAGCTGGAACGCGCCTTCGCCGCGCCGGATGAGTCCTACCGGCCGCTGTCGGCGTCGGACGTCATCGCGAGGAACGCGACGCGCGCCCGCTCATGATTTCGGTCCGCGTACAGGAAGCGGCCGCCCTCCGTATCGACGAAATCTACCGTTACTCCCTCGAACGGTGGGGAGAAGCGCGGGCGGACGCCTACATCGCGGGCCTGTTCGAGGCGTTCGAAGGGATCGCGACGGGCGCCACGGTCTCGCGGCCGATACCGGCGGAGTTCGGGGTGGACGGCTGCGTATTCCGCTACGAGAGGCATTTCGTCTACTGGAAACGGCTGGGCGACGGAGACATCGGCATCGTCACCGTGCTGCACGAGCGCATGCACCGGATCGGCCGGCTCCGGGAGGAGCTGGGAGAGTGAGCGGCCGACTCCGCCGCTGACCGCGGTTCTTGCCGGGCCAGGTCGCTCGCATCCCTCGATACCGCGCTGGCGCGCCTACTCGGGATGAGGGTCCCGTTTTCAGTTTTCCTCACCCTGAGTAGCGGCCGCAGGCCGCGTATCGAAGGGCGGCAACCGCGCCGTATGCGGCGCTACAGCCCCTCCGTCCCGCGCGCGATGGCGGCGACGCCGGTGCGCGAGACGTCGACCAGGCCGAGCGGCTCCATCAGGCCGATGAAGGCGTCGAGCTTCTCGGTCGATCCGGAAATCTCGAAGACGAACGACGCCGCCGTCGAGTCGATCGCGCGCGCCCGGAAAATGTCCGCGATACGGAGCGACTCGACCCGCCGGTTGCCGCTCGCCTTGACCTTCACCAGCGCCAGCTCGCGCTCCACATAGGCGCCCTCGTTGGTCAGGTCGACCACCCTGTGGACCGGCACGAGCCGGTCGAGCTGGGCCTTGATCTGCTCGATGATCATCGGCGTGCCGACGGTCACCACGGTGATCCGCGACAGCGCGTTGGCGGCGTCGACCTCGGCCACCGTCAGGCTCTCGATGTTGTAGCCGCGCCCCGAGAACAGGCCGATCACGCGGGCGAGCACGCCCGCCTCGTTGTCGACCAGGACCGAGATCGTATGCCGTTCGGTGTCGCTCACGCCCGCACCCCCGCCGCTCAGACCAGGACCATGCCTTCTTCGGAAACCGGCGCCTCGGCCTTCTCGTCGGGGCCGAGCAGCATCTCGTTATGCGCCGCGCCGGAGGGGATCATCGGGAAGCAGTTCTCCTCCTTCTCGACGACGATGTCGGCGATCGCCGGGCCGTCGGTTTCGATCATCGCGGCGATCACCTCGTCGAGCTCGTCCGGGCGGGTCGCCCTCAGCCCGGTCCACTGGCACGCCTCGGCGAGCTTGACGAAATCGGGCAGCGCCGCGGTATAGCTCTCCGAATAACGCCCGCCGTGCAGCAGCTCCTGCCACTGGCGGACCATCCCCATCCACTGGTTGTTGATGATGAAGGCCTTGACCGGGAGCTGGTACTGCACCGCGGTCGACAGCTCCTGGATGTTCATCAGGAACGACGCCTCGCCCGCGATGTCGATCACCAGCGAGTCGGGATGCGCCACCTGCACCCCGATCGCCGCCGGCAGGCCGTAACCCATGGTGCCGAGCCCGCCCGAGGTCATCCACCGGTTGGGCTCCTCGAACTTGAAATACTGCGCCGCCCACATCTGGTGCTGGCCGACCTCGGTGGTGATGTAGACGTCGCGGTCTCGGGTCATCTCGTACAGCCGCTTGATCGCGTGCTGCGGCTTGATCGCGGTCTCCGAGCCGGCGAATTTCAGGCAGTCGCGCGCGCGCCAGGTCTCGATCCGCTTCCACCATTTCGCCTGCGCGGCGGCGTCCGGCTTGGGCTCGCGCGCCTTCCACGCGCGCAGCAGCTGCCCCAGCACCTCGCCCGCGTCGCCGATCAGCGGCACCTCGACCGGCACGTTCTTGTTGACCGAGGACGGGTCGATGTCGATGTGGATCTTCTTCGAGCCGGGCGAGAAGTCGGCGAGGCGCCCGGTCACCCGGTCGTCGAACCGCGCGCCGACATTGATCATCACGTCGCACTCGTGCATCGCCAGGTTGGCCTCGTAGAGGCCATGCATACCCAGCATTCCGAGGCATTGCGGGTCCGAGGCGGGGAAGGCACCGAGGCCCATCAGCGTCACCGTCGCCGGGTATCCGGTCAGCCGGACCAGCCGCGTCAGGCGCTTCGATGCCTCCGGCCCCGAGTTGACCACCCCGCCGCCGATATAGAACAGCGGCCGCTTGGCGTTCGCCATCAGCTCCACCGCCTCGGCGATGCGGCCGCGGTCGGCCTTCGTCGTCGGCCGGTAGGAGCGATGCGCGAAATTCTCCGGCCCCGCATAGGCGCCCTTGCCCATCAGGATGTCCTTGGGCAGGTCGACGACGACCGGGCCGGGCCGGCCGCTGCGGGCGACGTGGAACGCCTCGTGCATGACCCGCGGCAGGTCGTCCATCTCCTTGACCAGGTAGTTGTGCTTGGTGCAGGGCCGCGTGATGCCGGTGGTGTCGGCCTCCTGGAAGGCGTCGTTGCCGATCAGGTGGGTCGGCACCTGGCCGGTCAGGCAGACCACGGGGACGCTGTCCATCAGCGCGTCGGTCAGCCCGGTGACGGCGTTGGTCGCCCCCGGACCCGAGGTGACGAGAACGACGCCGACCTTGCCGGTCGAGCGCGCATAGCCCTCCGCCATGTGCACCGCGCCGCCTTCCTGGCGGACCAGCACGTGGCGCAGCTCGTTCTGCGCGAAGATCGCGTCGTAGATCGGCAGCACCGCCCCGCCCGGATAGCCGAATACCGTGTCGACGCCCTGATCGATCAGGGCCTTCAGGACGATCTCGGAGCCGGTCATCTCTCGGCTGGCCATAACGCACTCCTTCGCGGTTCGCCGCCCGGGTCGCGGGTCCGGCGCCTGCCCGGCGCGCCGGCAAAACGAAACCGGCCTGTCGAGGCCGGCGGGTCGCTTGCCGTCCGCGCCCGGGCACGCCCGCCGGGCAAGGCGTCGGTCCCTCGTCGAGGGAGCGCAAAACTAATGGGTCATCGGGAGGGGGTCAACCGAAAATCGCTAATAAATGAAAAGATTTCGGGCAAAAGACTTTCCGAATATTGCGCGGCAACGACGCGGTCCGGCTTCGAACGGTTGCGGAACCAGGTCATCTGGCGGCGCGCGTAGCGCCGCGTGTCGCGCTTCGCGGCGGCGACCGCGTTGTCGAGGTCGAGCTCTCCCCGGCAATGGGCGAGCAGGGGAGGCAGGCCGACGGCCTTCATCATCGGCAGTGCGGGATCGAGCCCCATCGTCCCGACCGCCCGCGCCTCCGCCAGCGCGCCGTCGGCCATCATCCGGTCGAAGCGGGCGTCGCAGGCGGCGTAGACCGCGTCCCGGTCCGGCATCAGCATGATTTGCAGCGCCGCCCATCCTTCTCCCGCCGGCGGGGTCTGGCGCGCGTGCCAGGCACGGAGCGGCTCGCCGGTCGCCTCCAGCACTTCGAGCGCGCGCAGGATGCGCTGCGGATCGCTCGGCCGGATCGCCGCCGCGCCTTCCGGGTCGCGTTCCGCAAGCATCCGGTGCATCGCCTCGCCGCCGCGTTCGGCGAGCAGCGTTCGCAGCCGTTCCCGGACCGCCGGGTCGGCCGCGGGCACGTCGGCGAGCCCCTCGGTCAGTGCCTGGAGGTAGAGCCCCGTGCCGCCGACGACGATGGGCGGCTTTCCCTCCGAACGGGCGGTCTCGATTTCCTCGACCGCGCGGCGGCGCCAGCGCCCCGCCGACCAGATGTCGTCGGGCTCGGCGATCCCGAACAGACGATGCGGCGCCCGCGCGAGCGCGTCCGCGCCCGGGCGCGCGGTGAGGATGGAGAGCGCGCGGTAGAGCTGCATCGAATCCGCATTGATGACGGCCCCGCCGAGCCGCTCCGCCAACGCCACCGCAAGGGCCGACTTCCCGCTCGCCGTCGGCCCGCCGATGACGATCGGCGGCGTTCGGGCGGCTGCATTGGTTTCAGGCGTGGGGATCTTGGACAACCCGGACGGGACGCGGTCGAGCGTTACCCCTCCGTGGCGGAAGGCGGTCCGGAGCGGCCGCGGAATTCGCCGCGAAGCTCGGACAACTCTCGAGCCAGATCGTTGATCCGTCCGTCCATCGCCCGCATATCGCGATGCAGGTTCCAGAGGAACCCGATGGCTGCGAGGATACCTGCCAGGTTGACGTATCCAAGGACTTCCGGAGCCATTCCCGACCTCCCACGGTCACCTGAATATACTAACTCAACGGTGCCGGGCAAGGGTACAGGGTTTCTCCCGCACCGTTATGCGAACCCCGCCGCCGCTCCGCTTTCCCCATCGTCATGCCCGGTCTTTAGCTGGTGCCTTTCGGGGCGGAATCCCATAACTAACCGAAATCATTGAAGAATAGTCGCCTGATCCGACGGGACGAGAGCCACATTTCAGGATCAGTCATCAAGTCGAATTCGGATTTTTTACGAATTCTGGCGGTGCTTCAGTGCCCTCGGCGCCGTTTGGCGAAAGCGGCCGGTCAGTTACTCTTGCGCGCATCCACACGCTGTGTCCACGCCCAGGTCAGCAGATCGGCACGCGCATAATAGACCCGCGTCCCAAACTTGCAGCATGCAGGGCCGTCGCCGGCCGCTTGGAGGCGTTCCAGCTTGCGTACTCCAATCCTCAGGAAGCCGGCCGCTTCTTGCTTGGTCAGAAAGACCTGGCGGTCATATTCGGGTGGATGCTTGCCGGCAGCCTGGTCCGCTTCAGACGCCGGGGAGGTCTTTCCCTGTGGCCTCTCGTTCTGCAAGACCGTGCTCGCGCCATGGATGAATGTCGTGCTGCCGGAGTCCTTGAGCATCCGGGCGATCGCGGCGCGTTCGGACGGGGTTGCGGCGTCGACCATCCAGGCTCGCACCCGTTCCACCGCGGAGAGGCGCGTCATCTCTCCGTCGCTGAGCGAGTCCACGAACCACGGATAGCCGGCGGCGTCGGTTCCGAACTTCATGGCCCCGATGCCGGTAACGTCGAGGAAGGCTTCGACCTCGCGTCTGAAGACGGGACCGATCGGCGCTTCGCCCAGGAAACCGAGCAGGCGGTCGGCGGTCTTGAGCGTCATTGTTCGCTGCACGGCGAGCCGTTCCACGAATTCGGGTCGACCGAGTACGCGCTTGCCGAACTCCTCTTCCGGCATTCCCGTGCGCTCGAGATAGGCCGAGACGCTGGCGCGGATGTCGGCCATCAGGTCGATCATGGGCCTCGCTCCCATCCGGCTTCTCACGGGAGCGCCGGGGGCGGGGGCGGCCGCGGACCTGCCGGTCGCCCCCTGTGCGGCGCCAGCCGGTCAGCGTCGTTCGCGGGAATGCCCACGACGTCTTGCCCACGCCCAGGCCAGAAGATCGGCACGGCAATAGCGGATTGCCCCTCCCAGCTTGAAATACGCCGGACCGTCCCCGGTAGCCCGATAGCGTGACAGTGTGAGGGGCTTGAATCTCAGAAAGTCCGCAGCCTCGGCCTCGGTGAGGAAGAGCCTTTGCTCGATCGGATGAGGGCATTCCTCCGGAAGGCTCTTGCCGTCGGAAGCGGCGCCTGGCGTCGCCTCGGCCAGTGCGTCCAGCGCCGCCGGGTCCGGATTGAGGGCCGGATCCGGCGCGCCGGGTTCGGCAATCGCGCGTGCGATCGCGGTGCGTTCGCCGTAGCTCGCGATCTTGCGCATCCACGCCCGGACCCGCTCGACGACGGACAATCGCGGCGATGCCCCCGAGTTCAACTGCGTCATGAAGCAGGGTTCTCCGATAGCCTGGCGTCCCAGCAGGGTGCCGTCGGTTTCGGTGATGAGAAGAAACGCCGCGACCTCGGACCGGAATACCGGACCGATGGTCGGCTCGCCCATGAAGAGGAGCACCCGGTCGGCCGCGTCCATGGCGGGCACGCCGCCGTTCCGGAGGCTCGCGACGAACCCGTCATCGCCGATCGCGCACCTGCCGAACTCTCCTTCCGTCAGTGGCGAGTGGTATAGGAAGGCCGTGACGAGGCTCAGGAAGTTGTCGGCAAGGCCGGTCACCGGTCATCCCCTCGAGGGGCCCGGCCTCCATAGCCTCCGGCCATGGGGGCGCCGTCTCGATGCCGCTGTGCCGGGCGGCTCGCCGATCGCCAGCACGCGGGACGCGACGCTGCGGGGCGCATTCCAATGCTCCACATGGGTTGCCGGGCGGAACCGCCCGCGTTCTTACAGAATCTCGTCCGCAATGCTGTCGGCGATTCGTTCTGCCGATTCATGGATCAAGGCGTCCGGCAGGTGGGCGTAACGCGCCGTCGCCTCGATGTCGCTGTGGCCGAGCAGCCTGCCGATCACCGGCAGAGTCTCGCCAAGCGCCAGCGCACGGGACGCGAAACTGTGACGCAGATCGTGGATCCGAACGTCGTCCAGGTCGGCCCGGGTCCGGACCGTTCGCCAGACATGATGGAGGCCGCCGCCACTGAAACGGCCGTCCCGATCCCTGCCGGGAAATACCCACGGGCTGTCCTGAGGTCGCGGCAGCGCTTCCAGAAGCTTCACCGCCGTCGGCGGGAGATGCACGACGCGAGGACCGGTCTTGGAATCCGCGAGGTGCAGCTCGCCGGTGTCGAGATCGACCTCTGTCCAGCGCAGGGTCAGGACTTCGTTCTTGCGGCAGCCGGTCAGCATCAGCAGGCGGAGCGCCGTCACGGCCACCGGTGAAGCGGCGCCGCTCTCGACAGCCTCGTCCATCACCCGTCCCAGCCTGGCGTACTCGGCATCCGTGAGGAAACGCTCACGCGGGCGTTCGGGAAGTTTCTCGACCAACCGGCAGGGATTCCTGCCTTCCGCCACGAGGCCCCAGCCAACGCCCAGCCGATACATGTGCGACAGGATCTTGACCACCTTGTTCGCCGTGTTGATACGGGTGCCGAGGGTCTGCTGCAGCTCGATGACGTGGCGTCGCTCCACCGCTGCCGCCGGGACCCTGCCGACAGCCGGGAGGATGTGGTTGCGCAGAATGCCGCGGACATAGTTCTGCGTGGCCGGCTTCAGCCGCACGGCGACATGCTGTTCCAGATAGCGCGCGGCCAGATCGGCCACGGTCGGGCCGCCACTCTCCCTGGCGGCGAGCGGCAGGGGCATCGGCTCCTCGCCCGCCTTGATGCGCGCGATGATGAGCGCTGCCCGTTGGCGGGCCTGATCGGTCTGCAGCACGTCGTGTCGGCCGATGGTCACCCGCCTCGGGCGTTTCCCTTTCGTCGGTCCTCTGGCGTGGACGATGTAGACCTTGCCGCCCGTCGGGTAGACGCGCACCCCGAACCCCTGAAGATTGCGGTCCCAGAACACCGTGTCCCGTTCGACCTTCAGCGCCGCCACCATGCGGTTTGTGAGGGTCTTGAGCTGGCCTGCCATGGTCCGTTCGCGCCTGATGAGCGTTCCGAACCGATTCCGCTATCATCCTGGCGTCGGATTGAAAAATGCCTTTTCGAAGAAAATCGATGCCTGGCACGCATGGAGGCGGACGCAACGCCGGATATCCCCGTATTCGACGTATTCGGTCGGCCGCAGCCGTTTACGTCTGTGCCCGCATTTCGTCAGAAACACTCACCGATGCGGCGACGGCGCGCGCAACCCGAAGGAATTCCTCGATTCTTCGCCCTATCCGCGGAAACGGGCGGGGGTGCCTGTCATCATGTCGAAAGCGGATTGAATCAAACGCACGACCCTGATTGACCTCGTTTGGGCCGACCATGTGCAAGTTGCCTCGTTCTCGTATTTCCCATGCTTTTCTTGTGGCATTTCGGCGAACTGCCTCAGGGTAATGCACGCCTGCGCCTGAATGCGGGGGCTCGCAACCCCCGAGACAGACATTCGATGGAAGTCGCAGTCTAATGCGGTAGAACCCTCTGATTCGCAAGAAGGTTTTGTGCAGCCATACCGCACTGCTCATTGGGATATTCCGAATCATACCCGGACAACTGCTGGCCATTCAACACCACCCGTTCCTGCCCGGGTGTCACCGCAGCCGTCCGCCGGCGCGTCCGCCGCTCAGACGTCTTGCCGTCCGGCCGCCCGCGACGACGGACCTCGGCGGCCACCGCGTCTCAGAGCCGGCCCAGTTGGGCATCGTCGAGATGGCGTAGCGCACCGTCCAGATCGGCGACAAGCGCGTGCGGCACCGTCCGCGCACCGTCTGCTGCGCACTTTCCCGGATCCGCCCCACCGACCTCGCGCGCACGCCGGAGGACGTCGCGGGTTCCCGTACTACCGCGCGTGCCGCCGCAGCCCGGCTGCTGGCGGAAGTCTGCCCGTTCGAACTGGCGCTTGAATTCCCGATGCATCCCCTCGCGACTGGAGACCCGCAGCGTCGCCCGGTCAAAGTCGATGAGGTCCTCGATCCTCCTTCTCCGCGGGGGGCAATCATGATCCCGAGGCGATTGCCATGCACCGCCTTCCAACGCACCATCATCACTTTCAGCTACGAGCGTACACCTCGACGCACAGCCCAGCCGCAGCCCAATCGCCATAAATCTCTTGGTATTGAACCGCCAATGGCACCGGCTCTCCCAAATCGAATCTCAGTCCCGTCGTTTTTTTTCTCCGAAACCAATGCCTCACGGTTTCTTCAATCCTTCTTTTTTCTTCACCTATCCGGTCCTCAGGCAGCTTCCGCCGTGTTGCTGATTTCGCAATCGACAATGCCAGAAACCCCCGCCTAAGCCGTCCTCCATCCCCGAAAGACAAGGTTCGGACAAGGTCGTTAACACGCTTCAGGTCCTTCAAACACGCATCCCGGTTCCACGAGCGCTTTACCTCTATCGCGCAGACTGCCCGGTTGTGCCTATTCAGCAGAACTATATCGACGCGCTTGGCGTCTCCAAGCGTTTCTGGACGAGGACCTCTCCTCGGTCTCGCCCTAGATCGTCTCCTCACCTCCGCGATCGACAGTTCCATCAGGATTCTCTCGTTCTCCTCCTGACGTTCACGTAGGGCTTCCGCGATACTTGCCGTCATCAGCCCCTCGACACCGGAATCCGTCACCCACCAGCCATTCGACCAGCTCTCATATTTTGCATTGGCCGCCGCTGCGCCTTCGAGAATCCCCTCAACAATCTCGTCCCTGGTGATTGCCATCGTTGTTCCCTTTTGGTCCACAAAAGCGTATACAGAAGCACCCTTCGCCGACATAGATCGCAACGTCGTCCAGTTCCTTCGCCGGGGCCTGGTAGCGTCGGGATTCGTGAAACTCTTCCATCCCGCGCGCGCCGCACCCCTGCTATGGAACCTGGCCTTCGTCGCCCTCCCAACCCTCCTTGCCGACCTCCTCGCTTGGTCGGCGAGTCGCGTCGCCTCATTCTTTCCCGGACTTCATCGAGCATGCAGCCCGGTCTCGCGCTGCTCCTGGCCCTTCCGACGCCGTTACTCGCGAACTCATGTCCTGGCCGACGCGATTGCCGACGTGGCCGGCCCGCAACAATGCGATGCACCCACCCGTCAGCACAAATCGATCGTCTTCAACGCGTGCCCGCTCCGAACGGGCGCTGCCTTCCGCATGAGCAACCAGATCTTCGGCTCCTACCGGTATGGATGGGCTCCGGCGGAAGAATTGCGCGTCGCCGACGCCATCATGGCCTCGGCCGCCTACCCGCCGCTGATGCGAAGCGGGCGTGAACCGGTCGGGACATGACCGTAGCGGGCGCCCGGCGCCCCGGTTTCAAGCGATCTGCCAGATGCGCGGCGAGCACCGTCAGTCCGAGGCTCGGAAGGATCTCGAACACCTCATTGGAAGTACTTGCGACGGAGCAATTCGTTGATTGTCCGGTACATGTTCGCCAGATAGTTGCCGTCGATGCTGCCGGTCCACCAGTGCGCGATGTCGTGTCGATAGCTGGTCAGCGCCTGGAGACTGAATGTCCCTCCCACGACCGTGGGGTCTTTGCCGAGCTTGGTCTTCGCACTGGGGGCCGTGTACCCCAGCTTCTTGTGCGATTCCGATAGAGACTGCCACAAACTCAGGTAGTGGAGCCGCCTGAAATTGTCGTCCTTGTAGTCGTCCCAATAGAGAGCATTGACCAGCAATTCGATGTGCGCGGAGACCACGTCGGCTTCCATGCGAGAGACAGCCTCCCCGAGCCGCACGGCGGTCTCCTGGAAGGCATCCGCATCCAGGGGGCGAACGACACCCAGTCTGGCGGACGCGGAGGCTGGCGGCATCGGGCATACGTACCGCCCGTCGTCGGTCACTAGGCAGCTTTGATCGATGTGCTTGGGAATCTCTTGGTCGGCATCCTGGGATGCGCGTGTCGCGGCGAGAATCATGTTGACCGTCTGTTCCTCGCTTGGAATGTCCGG
This sequence comes from Defluviicoccus sp., assembly GCA_022826125.1. Classification (GTDB taxonomy): domain Bacteria; phylum Pseudomonadota; class Alphaproteobacteria; order MPNO01; family MPNO01; genus MPNO01. The sequence continues at coordinate 7,541 of JAJDVM010000138.1, read as the reverse complement.
CCAAGGACCGTCGCTGCTCTCGAACGCGACGATGAACCTCTCGTTGGCGCGTCCTCCGGTGAGAAGTGGGTCGGGCTGGCCGTCTCTGTAGGGGACCTCGTCGACCAAGCCGCACCCTCGGTCAAGCACCTTTGGGGGGAGGCTGTGCGACTCCTCGACGACGATGTATGAGTTGATGCCTTCTCCTTCGGAGTCCTTTTTCTCGACTAGTTCCGCCAACGCATGGCGCAGAGGTGGACTCAGGCCATAATGCGAACTGTCAGACTGCGCGAAGTACGCGCGGAGATCGCTGACCAGACTGACGTGCACGGAATTCGACCGGTAGATGGTGTAGTGAGGCACAGGCTCGGTGGGCCGGGCACGCGGAAAATCGAAGATCCGGGTGCGGCAGTGCCGATCGACGGTGCAGGTGATCTTCTCGCCAATCCCGAGTTTGGCGGCCCCGAGAAGAAACAATTCACCCGCCGCCAACGTACCGTCGGACTTCGCGGGTGGAGAGGAGAGGCTTCTCAGTCGATCTATCACCGGGCGTCTGATGGACATTGATGTCTTCTCCAGGCTGATGGGCTACCACAACGCGGACCGTTCTGTCGGATACCTGAAGGACCTGCAGAAGCCCTGGCGGCGAGTGCGCAAGGCGGCCGGGCTCGACGACGTGCGGATCCACGATCTTCGCCACTCGTTCGCCTCGGAGGCGGTGATGGCGGGCGAGAGCCTGCCGACGGTGGGCAAGATTCTCGGCCACACCCAGGCCCAGACCACTGCCCGCTATGCCCATCTCGCTGACGACCCTCTGCAGATCGCGTCGGACCGCGTGGCTTCTTCCCTTAAGAAGGCCATGGACGGATAGCGTGACCCTCATCGCGAGGCGGTACACTTGCACTGCAGAACAACATGGGCGTGGCGTATTTCAGCGGAGGTTCGGCAATCCCGGCTCGACCCCCACGGACTTCGATTCTTCTAGGAACTCTTTCCAGGGTGGAGCAGTGAACAAAGAAGCGCACGAATTCATTCTGAACCTCTTTTGCGAGCAGAGAGGGCTGTCGATCGCCACGGTATCCCAAGGCCTCGCCGACACGATCTGTGCGGCCACAGCGCCCTACCTGCTCATGGTGGAGTGCCTTGACCAGCTGGACGCCGAGAATCCGGTGGGCGGTCTTCTCGTTACACTCCTCCGTCGGACCTACGAAACTTCGGCGGGCTGCCTCGTCCTAATTGCTCTCGGACAGCTTCGCGAGGCGGAAATCTTGTCGCGATCGGTTTTCGAAAGCGCCGCAACGACCGCATATATCGTCCGCAAGGATCCGACAAAGCGACTGGCGCAGTTCTTCCGCGCCTATGTTGGAAATGAAAGAGAGCAGAACCGGAAGTGGAACAACGATACCGACGATATGCCGCCGGACTTGCAAAGGGAACATCAGTCTCGCATTGATCAGAAGAGCCTCGCGCTGGACAGCTACGACAGGCTTATCGACGGGTTTCTGCGCCATTGCGGGACCAGCTTGGAAGAGAACGACAGGTGGCCGAATCTCATCGAAAGGCTGTCGGAGATCGGAAGGCGGATCGACTACCGAACCGTATACGCGGCCATGTGCTCGCAGGCCCATCACGATGCGGAGGACATCCTCAACAATCTATTGGTCAACAGCCTCGTTGAGGACAACGGCGAGACACAGCGGATGGAGCAGGAGGCGGACAGCTTCAGCATATTCCTGGTGCTGTTCGGGCTGAGGTGGTTTGTCGAAGCAACCCGCAGCGTGGGAGTCTGGGCCGGGTTTCCGACCGTCATGAGCGAAGCGGCTGTCTCTGTCGAGAGGATCGACAAGGAACTCGGCTTGATTGCATCCCACCTCGATACCGGCGGGTTCCCCAGGAGTTGGATTCCAGAATCCGAGAAATGATCCTAGATCGCGCTGCAAGGTGATGCTGGGCGTCCCGGCCGAGGACCGGGACCGCTTCAGACTTTGGTCGGTGCAGCGCGCCCGCCTGCTGGAGCCGACGGTGAGTTTCCGCGAGCGGGTGATCGCCCGGGACGTCTCAAAGGAGTTCGACACGTACTTCCAAGCGATGATCGCGAGGCGCCGGAACGAGCCCCGCGACGACATCATCAGTGCGCTATGCTATCGGGCGGAAGCGGAATCGGGCCACCTGTCTCCGGCCTTGATGGCCGACCAGCTTCGCAGGGACGCCGCGAGGCGCTTGCCGATCTCTCCCCGATCTTCGGTGACCGTTGCGAAACTCTCGAAGTCGATACAGTCCTTGCCTTTCACGGTGTCCGGGAGAACGTGGATGACCTCAATGTCCGGAAGCGTGGACGGGATTCGGATCCGGTCGATGCAGCCATAAACGCCACGCGGAGAATCGTAGATCCGGTTCTGGAGTTCCCCAGGCGGGATCATCAGATCGAGCTTCGCGATGGCCTTCACAAGGTGAAAGTATTTCCGTCGGGCCTGGCGGTTTCTGGCCTTCGCCATCGACCTGATGTCACGGAGCAACGCTGGGAGGCCACGCTCGACTGCTCGGTTCAGATAGTTCTCCTGGGTATCACGCAGCGAGCCCATGTCGGTCTTGAGCTCGATAAGGAAGGCATGATCGCGATTCCGGGAGACGGCGAAGAAGTCGGCCTTGTCGGAACGGTTGGTCTCGCCCTGGCCGAGCGGAAACTCGGGAATGATAAGGGGATCGACTGCGATCCCTCGCGACGCTAGATGTCGATCCAGTACATGCGGCAGAAACAGCCCGAAGACGGCATCCGCTCTGGGTTCGAGCCGGTAGGAAGGCAGGTGCCGCCACTGGTCGAGAAGATCGAACAGGGCAGCCATGTCGGGGTGGGTCATAGCTGGACGGCCTCACAGCAGAGGGAAGTGGCGCCCCTGAATGCTGGGCGCGATGGGGGACGACAGGGACGCGGCTCCCGGTTAGGCGGAGCCAGCGGCACTGAGTCAGGCCAACGCGGCGAGGGATGCGTTACGGATTTCAAACCAGCTTGCGTGGCCCCCGAGCTGGGCAAAGTCGAAACTCCGACCATGAAGCTCGCGCAAATCAAGCCTCAGGGCCCCGTTCGCTAGGTCAAGTTCGAGCACCTGGCGGTAGTCCCCGCGCACCTCCCACTTCGGATCCGCCACGCCGTGCGCGTAGGCGCACCGCACCATGTGGACAAGTGTGCGCAGCTTGACAGGGCCGTCTGCAGAATGGGGGTTGGGGCGGATGCCGGCAATGTCCCAGGCTTTGTCGAGCGTCAGGGCAGAACCAGCAAGCGCAAGCGATACGGCAACCATGGCGGCTCGGACAATTTCCTCCCGCGTGCTGAAACGACCGGTGGGGAATGCCAGGTTTTCCTGCTCCAACAGAACGACTTGGTGGATATCGAATTCTGCCGGACGAATCCGGTCGAGCTCGCTGTACGAGAGCAGCTTGATGGAAAATTCGACCTGGAGAAACGCGATGTCGACGTCAACAAGAGCGTCATCGAGTGTCACGACTGTCGATCCCTCTCTGATTTGCACTACCCGGTTCGGCGGAATTCTGCTCGGCATGGGCAGTAGCAGACCATTACGATACCGGTAACCGACTGGTGTTCACCGATGTAGATCAGCACGCCAATTGGACGCCATCGCACTCCGAGTAGTCGCTTCCGCGAATTTCCAGATGGTTGCATACCTACGTCGAAGAACAGACGATGCCGGGCCGCAGAGGGGCCTTCATATGTGCCTCAACCCGCCACCACTTTCCCTGCTTGATAGAGCCACCCGGGCATTGGGCGTTCCAGCTCCCACAGTATTTTCATGGGCCGTTCGGACTCATGGCTTCGGTAATGGGCACGGCCGAGGCAGTGGTACGGAAGGGTTTCGCCTCGGCCGTCTCTCTTGCGTTCACGCACGAACAAGACGACGTTCGTGCCCCGATCTGGTTGCTCGATGTAGCGGCGCCCTGTGGGCGTATCGGGTGACGCGGTGTTCTGCGACTCCCAGTGAAACAGGGTCGGCGAAATAGGGTAGTCGGCATACCGCGTTGTCGGGGAGTAGTCCCTATCGGATTTCTCCAGCGTGACGAACAGGAGATCCGTCTGCGTCTCCTTGTTCCAAAGGACCCCGCCCTGCGGAAAGACCAGCGCACCACGTTTATCGGTGCGTCCATGTGCTGCAACGATCTCCCCAAGGGTATAGGTGGCGTGACTGGCCAGGGGGGCATCACTGGCAGGATCAAGCGGCCGAGAGACCGTGCGAATGCGGTCCGCGAGAATATCCAGGAGGTCGCCGATCTCGCGACGCAACTCTGGAGACCCGCGGACACTTTCCAATGTCTGATCGGCCTCGCCGATCGCCTGACGACGGCTGCCCAGAAGCGCGAACAACATGAGGCCCAGGCGATGCTTGCGGCTTTGGAGACCCGCGATCCCGCTGGAACGATCCCCTAACAGGAGGTCTCGCCAGGTTTCGATCCGCTCGTGATCGTCTACGTGAAGCAGTTTGCCGATAGCCTTGAGGAGAGGGTCTCCGGCAATGCCCTGCTCGAACCCAGCTCGCCGACGGAGTTCGGTAAAGCAGTGTCCCGATCCGGGCCGTGCGTAGATTTCTTCGAGTTCGACACCGGCATCCTCCATGAAGCCGCGGAGCCGTGTTTCGGGTCCGAGAGCACGCAGGTCATCGGCGAGGCGCGCACGGGCGTTTTGCACTGCCTCTTTCAGGTTGCGCAGCACCGTCTCCTTGGCGATCCGGTCCAATTTGAGGGCGCATCCCGGTGGGAGCAGCGGGAAATCTGCCTCAATGGCGCGCCTGGCCTGATGGCGGGTGCCCCCCAGCAGGGCCCGATAGCGCACGTCGTAGCGGTACTCACGCCGAACCTGACCTACGAAATCCAGGACGGTGAGGACCCGCTTGCCCTCGGCCCACCGCAGCCCTCTTCCGAGCTGTTGGAGAAACACCGTGGCGCTTTCGGTCGGTCGCAGCATGAGCACGGTGTCGACTTCGGGAAGGTCGACGCCTTCGTTGAAGAGATCGACTGCGAAGATGGCTCGAAGGTCTCCGCGCCGCAGTCTCGCGAGCGCCGCACGACGATCGTCCCAGGGGGTGCTGGCATCGAGCGCCACTGCTGGGTAGCCGAAACCTGAGAACTGCCTCGCCATGAAGTGGGCGTGACCGATACCAGCGCAAAATCCCAGCGCCCGCATCTGGTGCGGGTCCGTCACGAATTCCTCGACAGCATGGCGGATCCGAATAGCTCGTACGTGATCCCCGGTGAACACGTTATCGAGCTCCCCAGGCACATATCGTCCGCGCTCGAAGCGAACCGCTGAGAGATCCGTTCCGTCGTTCACCCCGAAATAATGAAACGGGCAGAGCAGTCCCTGGTCCAGGGCATCCCAAAGCCGGGACTCCGAGGCGATGCGGCCGTCGAACCACTGCAGCACCGACTGGCCGTCGGCGCGCTCCGGCGTGGCCGTGAGTCCGAGGAGAATTTTCGGTTTCAGACGCGACAGCAGGCGTTCGTAGCTCGTGGCGGCGGCGTGATGAAACTCGTCCACGATGACCACGTCGAAATCTTCCGGATCGATTTCGTCGATCCGGTTGGCAAGAGACTGCACCGAGGCAAAGACGTGGTGCCCCGCGCGTGGACGCTCGCCGCCGACCAGCCGCTCACCGAACCCCGGCTCGCGCAGTACGAGCTGAAAGACCTGCTGACTCTGACGGAGGATCTCGTCGCGGTGCGCAACGAAGAGCAAGGAATGACCGACGCCCTGGTCGCGCAGCCGCTTGAAATCGAATGCCGCAATCCAGGTCTTGCCGGTCCCGGTCGCCGCGACCACGAGGTTGCGGTGATATCCGCGCAGGCGCTCCGCTTCGAGGGCCTCCAGTGCGACAGCCTGGTGAGGTTTCGGCGCGACGTCGACCAGCAGAGACACCAGGAGTCCGTCGTCTTTGCCGGTATCGCCGCGCTGTCTCGAGAGCGCGTGGTCGAGCCGCTCGCTGTCACGCTGGGGCGTATAGTCCTCGAACTCGGGCTCTTGCCAGTACTGTTCGAAGGTCGCTGCGAAGCGCTCGATCACCTCGGGATTCTCGGCCGCGCTCACGCGCACGTTCCATTCGAGGCCGTCGACCTGAGCCGTATGGGTGAGATTTGACGAACCGATATACGCGGTGTGCAGACCGCTGAGGCGGTGGAACAGCCACGCCTTGGCATGAAGCCGGGTCCGCGCGACTTCGTAGGAAACCTTCACTTGCGCGCCGAGATCGATAAGCGCGTCCAGCGCACGGCGTTCGGTCGACCCGGTATAGACGCTTGCGATCACACGCACGCGTGCGCCCTCTCGTACCCGTTCTGCCAGCTCGGAACGGAACAGCCGCAATCCCGAGTGCCGCACGAATGCGCACAGCAGATCGATCCGATCGGCACTCGGGATCTCCCGCGCGATTTCGCTCGCGATCTGGACGTCGCGCCGGCCATTGACGAGCAGGCCGGTCCGACGAAGCGAGAGTGTCGGGCGCGGAACTGCCGATTGCGTACCGCCTAATGCCCCGCGTTCCACAGCTTCCAGGAGCAGGCGCGCGGCGTCTGCGACCCGGTCGTCAGGCATCGCGCCATGTTCGACGAGGACCTCCACCAGTCGGTTCGCCAGGGCGACCTGGTTGGTCGGCTGAGCGCCGTCTTCTTCGGGAATCCCTTCGAGCGCGCGTCGAAGGAGGTGATAAACATGACGGGCCAGGAGCTCGGGACGAACAGTTGAGTCCGCCGTGGCGACGTCAACCCACCAGCCCTCCGCCGTTCGGGCATTGACTTCCGCCTCCAGAGCGGAGGTCAGCAGGTCTTCGTAAAGCCCGGAATACAGTCGACGTGTCATGACCGGTCGGAATGGAAGAGCATGGTTGGCCGCGCTCGTGTCACCATGAGATTCCGAAGCGTTCCTTCATGGCCTGCGTCCTCCCCCAGGGCTCGCCGGGCAGCCGATCGATGAGCATCGTGAACACGCGGCGAAAGGAATCCGCTGTTGTCTCTTCCGTCAGAGCTTCCGCCTGAGCAGCCGGCAGCAGGGGGCGCAGGTCGAGCAGGAAGCGCGGGTTGGCCAGCTTGGCGAACATCCGCTCCTGGGCCTGCGCCCGGGAAATCCTCTGGCCGGAAGGGTCGAGATACCGCCCGAACATCTCGATCATACCGGCGATATCGAGATTCTCGAAGACCTCCAACGCGTGCGCGAGGTCGTAGAGATCGCGCCCTTGGTCACGCTGCAGCAATGCACGCAGCTTGGTCGCCAGCATCTCTTCGCGCGAAAACGTCGAAATGGCCGCTTCGCCCGAGAACCAGGGATTGTCGATCTTCAACGGCAACGACGCCGGGCCGTCGAAAGCCCGGGTCTCGCGGGTGTTGATCTCGACCTTCAACCGGATCGGCACGCCACTGCCGTCTTCGGCATCGACCCGGAAGCGAAACTTCGGTGCGACAGGACTCTGATCGAACCGCGCTCGCCCCAGCCACGGTTCCAGAACGACACGCAGTCGATCGAGGATGGGACCGATCGGCCCGCCGGAAGTCCGGACCAGGTCGAT
>JAJDVM010000128.1 GCA_022826125.1 Defluviicoccus sp. | reverse complement strand
GAAAGGGCCGGAGGCGTGCAGCCATGATCGAGCCCCGCTTCGCGCCGGGCGACCGGGTGCAGGTCGATACGCGCCCGGCGGAAGGCCACTGCCGCACCCCGTTCTATCTGCGCGGCAAGACGGGGATGGTCGAAGCGGTCCACGGCCGGTTCCGGGATCCGGGGCAGCTCGCCCGCCACCGCCCCGGCCTGCCGATGCGTTTCCTCTATCGCGTGCGCTTCGACCAGCCGTCGGTGTGGGGCGAGGCGGCCGAAAATCCCGCCGACGCGGTGGTCGCGGACCTGTTCGAGCATTGGCTGACAAGCGTAACCCGGGGAGAGAGCGCCGATGCACGCTGATGACCATGCCCACACGCACGATGACCCGGACGCCCACAAGCCGTCGCCCGACGATCCGCCGCCGGCGACGGAATGGGAATTCCTGGAGCAGGCGCTCTCGGAACTGCTGATCGAATGCGGCGTGATCGAAGAGGCCGACATTCAGCGCATGATGAATTTCACGGAGTCGCGCAATCCGGCGCTGGGAGCGAAAGTCGTTGTCCGGGCCTGGACCGATTCCGGTTTCCGCAGCCGGCTTCTCCGGGACGCGCGCAAGACGCTGCGCGAGGACATGGACATCGACATCGGCACCATCGCGGAGCTTGAGGCGGTCGAGAATACGGACGCCGTTCACCACGTCGTCGTTTGCACCCTGTGCTCCTGCTACCCGCGCAATCTGCTGGGCATTCCTCCGGCCTGGTACAAGAGCCGCGAATACCGCGCCCGCGTCGTCAGGGAGCCGCGGACGGTGCTGCGGGAATTCGGCACGATGCTGCCGCCGGACACTTCGATCCGCGTCCTCGATAGCACCGCAGACCTTCGCTATCTGGTCGTCCCCCGGCGGCCCGCGGGGACCGAAGACTGGCCCGCTGAGCGGCTCGAAACCCTCGTGACGCGGGACAGTATGATCGGCACGGCCCCGGCAACGGAACCGGGGGGATAACCGGCCGGTCCCTGTTGCTCCCGATAGCGGGCCCGCCGCGCGGAACGGCCTGGCGGCGGATCAGCCTGCCTTGCGCGCCGGCCGTTGCAGAAAGGCCGGGACGTGGTCGCCCAGGCCGACCACCGGTTCGTCCGGCAGCTCCGCGGCCGGGCGCGGCTTCGGCGCCGGCCGGCCGTTGCGCGGCGTCTTGTCCGGCCGGGGCTTTTCCGCCGCTTTGCGCGGTTTCGGCGCGGTTTCGGCGCGGCTGCGGCCGTTGCCGCGGCTGCGGCCCCGGCCGCGCGGCCGGCCGGCGTCTTCCAGGGCGCTGTCGTCCAGCGACCCTTCGAGGTCCAGGCGGTCGACCTTGCGCCCGATCAGCCTCTGGATCGCGTCGAGCGACTTGCCGTCGTCGGGCGTTGCGATGGTGACGGCGCGCCCCGCCTTGCCGGCCCGCCCCGTCCGGCCGATCCGGTGGACGTAGTCCTCCGGATTGTAGGGCACGTCGAAGTTGATGACGTGGGACACGTCGGGAATATCGAGGCCGCGGGCGGCGACATCGCTCGCCACCAGGATGGTCAGCGCGCCCTCGCGGAACGAATCCAGAGTTGCGGTGCGCGTCTCCTGGGCCAGGTCGCCGTGCAGGGCGGCGGCGTCGAAACCGTGGCGGACGAGCGAGCGTTGCAGGATGTCGACATCGCGCTTGCGGTTGCAGAATACGAGCGCGTTCTGGACGTCTTCACTCCGAATGATGCTGCGCAAGGCGGCCCGCTTGTCCCGCGTCCCGACCACGCTGAGATGCTGGACCACCGTTTCCGCGGGGCTCGCCGGCGGAGTCACGTGAATTTCCTTCGGGTTCATCAGGAAGGCATCGGCGAGGCGCCGGATTTCCGCCGGCATGGTGGCGGAAAAGAACAGGGTCTGGCGGATCTTCGGCAGTTGGCCGACGATCTTCTCGACATCGGGAATGAAGCCCATGTCGAGCATCCTGTCCGCTTCGTCGATCACGAGGACCTTGATGTCGTTCAACAGGATACGACCGCTCTCGAAGTGGTCGATCAGACGCCCGGGCGTCGCGATCAGCACGTCGACGCCGCGTCCGAGCTTGTTCGACTGGTCGTCCATCGACACGCCGCCGATAAGCAGCGCCTGGGAGAGCTTGTGGAACTTGCCGTACTCGTCGAAGTTCTCGGAGATCTGCATCGCGAGCTCGCGAGTGGGCGTCAGGATCAGCGAGCGCGGCATCCGCGCCCGGGCCCGCCCGGAAGACAGTATCTCGATCATCGGCAGGACGAACGAGGCCGTCTTGCCTGTCCCCGTCTGCGCGCAGCCCAGTATGTCGCGCCCGGTCAGCGCGGCGGGGATCGATTGTTCCTGAATCGGCGTCGGCGTTTCGTAGCCGACTTCCTCGATTGCACGAAGGACGTCGGGCCCAAGCCCAAGTTCGTCAAAACCCATTGATTTCCTGAAAAAAATCTACCCAGAGAGATGCGGTGCCTCGCGGCTGCACCTCATTTGGCCCTTCCGGCCCCCTTTGTCAAATTATCGTTCGGTGACGGCTCCCGGATCGGAACGGCGAACGTTCAGATATCCAGCTCGTCCACCGCCGGCGCGCGCTCCCGGATGAAGGCGAGCCGCAGCTCCGGCTTGCGGCCCATGAGCTGTTCGACGAGGGCTTCGGTGGAGCCGGCGCCGTTCGCGGCTTCCCCGTCGGCGACGCCGATCCGGTAGAGAGTCCGTTGCGCCGGATCCATGGTGGTATCGCGAAGCTGCCCGGGCGGCATTTCTCCAAGACCCTTGAAACGGCTCACCTCTATCTTGCCGCGCCCCTGGAATTGCTCGGCGATCAGCCGGTCGCGGTGCTCGTCGTCTCGGGCGTAGAGCGTCTGTCCGCCCTGGCTCACCCGGTAAAGGGGAGGCGCGGCGAGATAGAGGTGGCCGTTCTCGATCAAGCGCGGCATCTCGCGGAAGAAGAAGGTCATCAGGAGCGAGGCGATATGGGCGCCGTCCACGTCGGCGTCGGTCATGATGATGACCCGTTCATAGCGCAGCTTGTCGTCGTCGTAATCGGCGCCCCGTCCGCAGCCGAGCGCCTGGACGAGATCGGCGAGGTCCTGATTCTGCCGCAGCTTCTCGATGGAAGCGCTGGCCACGTTGAGGATCTTGCCTCTGAGCGGGAGGATCGCCTGGGTCTCCCGGTTGCGCGCCTGCTTTGCCGAGCCGCCCGCCGAATCGCCCTCGACGAGGAAAATCTCGGTGCCCTCGGCCGATGCTCGGCTGCAATCGGTGAGCTTGCCGGGGAGCCTGACGCGCCGTGTCGGAGTCTTTCGCGAGAACGCGCGGTCGTGCTTGCGCCTCAACCTGTCCTCGGCGCGCTCCACGACATAATCGAGGAGCGCGTTGGCGCTCGCCGGATCGCCGGTCAGGAAGTGGTCGAAATGGTCCTTGACCGCAGTGTCGAGCAGCCGCGTCACGGATGCCGTAGACAGCCGGTCCTTGGTCTGTCCCTGGAACACGGGATCGCGGATGAACACCGACAGCAGCCCGCAGGCGCCACCGAGAATATCCTCGCCCGTGATCTGAGCAGCGCGCCGATTGCCAACGAGCTCGCCATAGGCCTTGAGACCTCGCATCAGCGCGGCGCGAAGCCCGTTATCGTGCGTTCCGCCCTGCAGGGTCGGGACCGTGTTGCAGTAGGAGCGGAACTCGCGCGGCCCGCCCTCCGGCCACGCGATCGCCCATTCCGCGCGGCCGCCGCCGTTGAGCGCGGCCTCGCCGGCAAACGGCCGGTCGCCGATCAGCACCGCATCGCCGAGCGTGTCCCTGAGATCGTCGGAAAGGCCGCCCGGGAAGCAGAGCGTATCCTGGGCCGGGACTTCGGGACGCGCGCGGCGACGGTCTTCGGCGCATCGCCACCGGATTTCAACACCCTTCGACAGGTAGGCCTTGGATCGCGCGAGCGCGTAGAGCCGGTCGGCGCGAAGAGACGCCGAATCGCCGAAGATCTCGGGGTCGGGGTGGAACCGGACGGACGTGCCTCGCCGATTCCTGGCGCTGCCCTTGTCTTCGAGCGGACCGTCGGGCTTGCCGCGACTGTAGGTCTGGACCCAAAGCGTCTGATCGCGCGCGACCTCGACGGTCATCCGATCGCTGAGCGCATTGACGACCGATATGCCGACTCCGTGCAGTCCCCCCGCGGTCTTGTAGACATCGCCGCCGAACTTGCCTCCCGCATGAAGCGTGGTGAGCACGATTTCCAGTGCGGACTTGTCGGAAAACCGGGGATGGGGATCGACCGGAATGCCGCGCCCGTTGTCGCGGACGGTGACCGACCCGTCGGCTTCGAGCGCGAATTCGATCCAGTTCGCGTGGCCCGCGACGACCTCATCCATCGCGTTGTCGAGCACCTCGACGGCGAGGTGATGGAGCGCCGCCTCGTCGGTGCCGCCGATATACATGCCCGGCCGCCGGCGCACCGGCTCCAAGCCTTCGAGAACCTCGATGTCCCGCGCGGAGTAGCGCTCGGCCCTGGAAGGGGATTTGGCGACGGTGCGGGGCATCGGAGCGGAAAATGCGGATCGGATTCGGTCAACGGGAAACGCAGGATATGGTAGCCGGACCCGAAAGAATAACAAGACCCTGTGTTGCGGGTCGGCGCGACCCACGAAAAAGAGCCGATCCGAAGACCGGCCCCGTTTCGGGTCTCCGTTCGCCGCGACGCTCAGACGCTGTAGTAGAGCGCGAACTCGATCGGGTGCGGCGTGTATTCGAAGGCCTGGATCTCTTCCCGCCTGAGGTCGAGATAGCCGTCGATCAGATCGTCGGTGAATACGTCGCCCTTCTTGAGGAAATCGCGGTCGGCGTCGAGCGATTCGACCGCCTCGCGGAGCGACTGGCAGACCGTCGGGATGCCCTGGAGCTCCTCGGGCGGCAGGTCGTAGAGGTTCTTGTCCATCGGGTCGCCCGGATGGATCTTGTTCTCGATGCCGTCGATGCCCGCCATCAGCATGGCCGCGAAGGCGAGATAGGGATTCGCCGACGGATCGGGGAAACGGACCTCGACGCGCTTGCCCTTGGGGCTCGACGAGAACGGAATGCGGCAGGCGGCCGAACGGTTGCGCGCCGAGTAGGCCAGCAGCACCGGCGCCTCGAAGCCCGGGACGAGCCGCTTGTAGCTGTTCGTCGTGGGGTTGGAGAAGGCGTTGATCGCCTTCGCGTGCTTGATCACCCCGCCGATGTAATAAAGCGCGTTCTCCGACAGATCGGCATAGCTGGAGCCGGCGAAAACGGGCCTGTCGTCCTTCCAGATCGACTGATGGACGTGCATGCCCGATCCGTTGTCGTCGACGATCGGCTTGGGCATGAAGGTCGCGGTCTTGCCGTAGGAGTGGGCGACGCACTGGACGACGTATTTGTAGATCTGCACCTGATCGGCGATCCCCAGCAGATCGTCGCCGCGGATGCCGAGCTCGTTCTGGCTGGGCGCCACCTCGTGGTGATGCTTCTCGATGTCGACGCCCATCTCGCCCATCACGCTCAGCATTTCCGCCCGCAGGTCGCTCAGCGAATCGACGGGCGGGACGGGGAAATATCCGCCCTTGATCGCCGGCCGGTGGCCGACATTGCCGCCTTCGAAGCCGCGCGCGGTGTTGTAGGGGCCTTCCTCTTCGTCGATCGAATAGAAGGTGTTGTTCATCGAGACTTCGAAACGCACGTCGTCGAACACGAAGAACTCGAGCTCCGGGCCGAACATGGCCCGGTCGCCGATGCCAGACTGGTTGAGATAGGCCTCGGCGCGTTTGGCGGTCGAGCGTGGGTCGCGGGTATAGGGCTGGCCGGTGGTCGGCTCCAGCACGTCGCAGAACACGATCAGGGAGGTCTGCGCGGAGAACGGGTCGAGGACGGCGGTGTCCGGGTCCGGCATCAGGCACATGTCCGATTCGGAGATGTCTTTCCAGCCGGCGATCGACGAGCCGTCGAACATGATGCCGGAGGCGATCAGGTCCTCATCGACCGTCTTCACCGCCTGCGCCGTGTGCTGCCACTTGCCGCGCGGGTCGGTGAAACGGAAATCGACGTACTTGACGTCGTGCTCCTCGATGAGATCGAGAATTTTGGATGCGTCGGACATGGTTGGATTCCCTGGAACGATTCGGTTCGTGTGAAGTTCGACTCCGCGGCGGGGCGCCTAAAGAGCCTCTCCCCCGGTCTCGCCGGTACGGATACGGATGGCCTCTTCGACGCTGGTGACGAAAATCTTCCCGTCGCCGATCCTGCCCGTCTGCGCCGCCTGCTGGATGGCTTCGATGGCGCGCTCGACCTGCTGGTCCTCCAGCACGACCTCGATTTTCACCTTGGGCAGAAAATCGACGACGTATTCCGCGCCGCGATACAGCTCCGTGTGGCCTTTCTGCCGCCCGAAACCCTTGGCTTCGGTGACGGTAAGCCCCTTCACTCCGACTTCGTGAAGCGCTTCCTTCACCTCGTCGAGCTTGAACGGCTTGATAATCGCTTCGATCTTTTTCATGGGACGGTTCCCGAGAGGACAAGGGGAATTCGGGACTGGGCTCGTATCGGTTGCGGCGTCCGGCGGCGCTTGGCGCCGGTTTGAGCGCCGGCCATTCGACCTCGCGGACGGCGACCGGACAGCGTGCCCCGTCGAGTCGTCAGCGCGGAAGGCACTCTGCGTATACTTTGGAGAAAGTGTTGAAACAAGTTCCGATTTTGACGCGCTGCGATGCGTTTTCGTCAACGCATTCTTCGCTCGGGAACCGTTGCTATATCGTCGATACCCCGGCGATCGGCGGTTGATCTCCGTCCGGCCAACCGGCGGTCTCGAAATCGTCGAAGGAGTCCGCATCGAACCCGACGGAGCTCGGGTCCACCGGAATCGGCGCTCCCAGCTCTTCGCCGGGACCGGCTTCGCCTTCGTCCGGCATCGTCGCCTGGGCGTCGGCTTGAATGTAAGCGGTCCCCGACGCCGTGCCCGGGGCAGCGCGGGACTCGATCCAAACTCCGCCCAGTGCGCCCGCCAGGATCAGGTTGAGGACGATCGACAACGCCAACGCGTTCGATCGCATCGAGGAAAACGAGCCTCGCCGGGCCGTTGCCGCGACGGAGATACCGGCGCGGTCTCCCGGAGGCGCAGTCTCCACGGGGAGACCGGATTCCCGTTCGAGAGCGGCCACGCGCTCAACCAGCTCGTCCGACGGGACAGGCGGCGTGCCGTGCCGCGACAGCAGGTAGTCGAGCCCATGGGCGTCCGCGAGCAGCCACCTCGCTTCCTTGGAGCGACCCGCCAGCGACACCGCGGCGAACCGTTCGGCTTCGGGCCATCGCTCGAAATCGCCGCCATAGGCCTCGGCAAGCGCGGCGAACCGCCGAAGCGACATACCGGAGGCCGAAGGCGGCATTTTCGTATCCTGATTTCTCTTTGTCATCAGCCTACTTCCAGGAGGTTCTTCATGTGAGGCGAGAGCACCTTTTTCAACCGTCTGCGAGCGCGCGCCAGCAGCGACTCGAGCGCTTCCGCGCTTACTCCCAGGGCGCTCGCGGCTTCCTGTCCGCTGAACCCCTGGAAATGAACCAGCACCAATGCCGCCCGCTGGCGGTCGGGAAGATGCGCGACCGCACTCCGCACCGCCCGCCGGATCGCAAGGTCCTGGTCCAGCGGCGCGCTGTCACGGTCCGCGAGCCGTTCGATGTCTTCGGGCATCGGAGCAAGACGCGAGCGGGCCCGATGGCGGTCGATACAGAGATTGGTCGCGACCCGCAGCAGCCACGATCTGAGAGCGGGTCCGTCCGTCTGCCACTCGGGCGCCTTCCGGAGCAACCGGACGAAGGTCTCCTGGGCGACGTCCTCGGCTTCCGCGCGGTCGCCGAGGATACGCCACGCGCAGGCGAGAACCGACGGAAGATGGCGGTCGGAAAGCGTCGCCATCGCGCCGCCGCAGCCGTCCGCGAGGCGGAGGACGAGACCGTCGTCCGTCTCCTCGACGGCCGGCTGCTGACGGGCGGGCTCCATCCGCCGAGCCGGATCGGTTACCGGCGGTAACCGCGTCGCCAGCGGGGAGGCAGGCGCCGCTCAGGCAATTCGTCGGCCGCAACCGCGCCATCGCCGTTCGCGTCGTAGCGCTTGAACCAGCGCGCCGACGGCGCTTCGATTTCCGCTTGGGTAACCTTCATGTCGCCGTCGGTATCCAGCATGTCGAACAGGCTGGTAGCCCCGAGACTGCGGATCAGGCGGCCGCGACGCCGGAACTCGTCGACCGAGAGGACGCCGTCGCCGTTGACGTCGGCCGCACCGGCGATCCGCTTCTGTTCGGCCTGGATTTCGGCGAGCGATACGTTGCCGTTGCCGTCGGTGTCGAAAATGCGGAGGAAACGGGCGGCGCGCCAGCCCTTTCCGGGACGCGCTTCCTTGCCGGCCGCGCTCATCTCCTGCCCGCTCTTCGCGGGCGGCGACTGCGCGAGGGCGGCACCCCCTCCGAGGGCGATCAGGGCGGCGACGGAAGCGACGCCGAGGGTCTTCGACAAACCGGCCATGTCAGGCTCCTTCCCGTTGGGTTTCCGTTACCCGTTGACACGGCCGAAGCCGGGAAAAACCGTCGCGCCGATTTTGCCCGCCGCTGGCGTTCATGCTAGACGACGCGCGCGCCAGAACGGGAGATTTTCGGTGAAGGCGGCCAACAGCGTTCTTTCGGGCTATGGAACGACGATTTTCGAGGTCATGTCGCGCCTTGCCCAGGAGCACGACTCGGTCAATCTGGGACAGGGATTCCCGGACGGCAACGGCCCGCCCGACGTGGTCGCGGCCGCGACCGACTATCTCGAGAACGGTGTCAACCAGTACCCCTCGATGATGGGGATCCCTCCGCTTCGCGAGGCCGTGGCCGAACACGCCAAACGGTTCTACGACCTCGAGGTGGACTGGCCGCGGGAAGTGCTGATTACCTCCGGAGGGACGGAGGCGCTCGGCGCGGCGCTGTTCGGGCTGATCGAACCCGGCGACGAGGCCGTGCTGATCGAACCGCTTTACGATTCCTATCTCCCCACCGTCCGCCGCGCGGGGGCGGTTCCGAGGACGATCCGTCTCGAACCGCCCGACTGGGCGCTGCCGGTCGACGAGTTGCGCGCGGTGTTCTCGGAGAGGACCAAGCTGATCCTGTTCAACACGCCGATGAATCCTTGCGCCAAGGTGTTCACGCGCGAGGAGCTCGACCTGATCGCCGCTCTCTGCATCGAACACGATGCCTATGCGGTGTGCGACGAGGTGTACGAGCACCTCGCCTTCGACGGGAGGCCCCATATCCCGACGATCACACTGCCCGGCATGCGCGAGCGCGCCGTCAGGATCGCCTCGGCGGGCAAGATCTTCTCTCTTACCGGCTGGAAAGTCGGCATGGTCACCGCGGCGCCGAAACTCCTGACCCCGATCGCCAAGGCACACCAGTTCCTGACATTCTCCACCCCGCCCAACTTGCAGAGCGCGGTTGCCTACGGGCTGCGCAAGGACGACGCCTATTTCGAGCGGTTGAACGCGGACATGCAGGCGCGGCGCGATTTCCTGGCTGCGGGCCTCGCCGACATCGGCTTCGGGATCGTGCCCTGCGCCGGCACGTATTTCCTGACCACCGATTTCCGCCCGCTCGGCTTCAACGGCGACGATGTGGATTTCTGCCGTCACATCACCACCGAGGCACGGGTGACGGCGGTCCCGGTCAGCGCCTTCTATCAGAGCGGCGAGGTCCGCCACTTCGCCCGTTTCGCCTTCTGCAAGGAGGAGGCGGCGCTAGAAGAGGCGATCGTGCGGCTCCGCGTCCATTTCGGTAGCTCTTGACGCGCGCGCGAGGCGGGCGCTAGAGAGGCGCTCCCCTGCGGTGGCTGTAGCTCAGTCGGTTAGAGCGCCTGGTTGTGGTCCAGGAGGTCGGGGGTTCGAATCCCCTCAGCCACCCCAGCATCTTGCGCTGCGGTCTCGACATTCGGCCCGCGATGGCGCAAGAATTCGGTGTAATCCGCGCATTCGAGGCGCCGATGCACAGCGAAACCGACGACCGCCGCAAGGGCAACGGGCGCGACGTCGACGAAGACGAACGCAAGGAACAGCCCTGGCCGGACGACAGCGTCCCGCGCCCGCCCGGCCAGCCTCCGTTCGACCGCCCTCCGGCGGAACGACCCGGGACGGAGGAACCTGCCTGAGCGATCCGGATCGCAAGCCTTGCGATCCGTCCGTGGGGCGAATACACAGTCCGCGCCCGGCCTGAGCTCGTTTCCCGCCGCGCGAACGAAAGGAGCCGTCGTTGCCCACGCTGATCCTGGTGCGTCACGGCCAGAGCGACTGGAACCTCCAGAACCGGTTCACCGGATGGGTCGACGTCGATCTCTCGCCGGTCGGCGTCGAGGAAGCGCGGACCGCGGGACGAGCGCTGTCGGAAGAGGGGGTCCGCGTGGACCGCGCCTTCACCTCCGTGCTGAAGCGCGCCATCCGTACGCTCTGGATCGTTCTCGATGAGATGGATCAGATGTGGGTGCCGGTCGAACGCTCGTGGCGTCTCAACGAGCGCCATTACGGTGCCCTCCAGGGGCTGGACAAGGCGGAGACCGCCGCCCACCACGGGGCGGAGCAGGTCAAGATCTGGCGCCGGAGCTACGCCACCCCCCCGCCCGCGCTCGACGCCGAGGATTCCACCCATCCCCGATTCGAGCGGCGTTACGGGCATCTGTCGCAGGCCGATCTGCCGTCGGCGGAGAGCCTGAAGATGACCCTTGAGCGCGTGTTGCCATACTGGCACGACACCGTGGCACCCGTATTGTCGCAGGGCGAAACGGTCATGATCGCCGCCCACGGCAACAGCCTGAGGGCGCTGGTGAAGTATCTCGACGGGATCTCGGAAGAGGACATCCTCGAACTGAACATCCCCACCGGGCTGCCGCTGATCTACGACCTGGAAGCAGACCTGACCGTGAAGTCCAGCCGGTACCTCGCAGACGAGGAAACCGTGAAGGCCGCCGCCGATGCGGTCGCCAACCAGGCCGGACGGTAAGGTTTACGCCGTCGGTTTTCGCTGGATCATTCGAAAGAGCGGCAGCGTCACCAGGGTAATCACCACGATCCGTGTGATGTGATAGGCGGTCACCAGCGGCACGCCCAGGCCCAGGATCTCGGCCGTGATGCTCATTTCGGCGAGGCCCCCGGGGCAGGTCGCCGCAACCATCGTGGTCAGCGGAATCCCCGACACCGCGCCGATCGCCGCCGCCAGGACGATGCTGGCGACGAGCAGCATGATCGTCGACAGAACCGCGCCCACCATGACGCGTGGCGCTCTCCGCATGGGCTCGCGGTCGAACCGTTCGCCGAGCGCCGCGCCGATGAGCAGCTGGCCAAGAATCAGGAAGATGTCGGGCAGGCCGGATAGCTCGATCTGATTTACCGTCAACAGGCCCGCGAAGCCGCATGCCCCCAGCATCCACGCGTTGGTGACGCCCAGCCGGTTAAGCAGGTAGGCGGAACCGGCGCACCCGCCGATCAGGACCGGCAGCAGGGACCAGTCCACCGCGATCGAACGCAGGCTGAAGAGGTCGCCCCCCGTGGTTCCGAGGTAGGTCAGCCCGGCCGGTACCGTGACGACGATGATGCCGACGCGGATCGTCTGCGACAGCGCCGTCGCTACCGGTTCCGCCTTGAACCGGTCGCCCAACGTCAGCATCTCCGCCATGCCGCCGGGGACGTTGCCGAAGAAAGCGGTCGCGGGATCGAGGCGGGCGATCCGGATCTGGATCAGAGCTCCGACCCCGCCGAGCATCACCGCGACGACCGCCGCGACGATCATCCAGTGGACCTGGCTCAGGACGACGGTCGCGACGTCCGGGGTGAAGCGCAGGCCGATGGCGGCGCCGATGACGATCTGACCGACCTGACGCGTGCCGTTCGGACAACCGATACGGAATCCCGCGAGGTTTATCCCGGCGACGAAGGCGAGGGGGCCCAGCAGCCAGGGTATCGGCGTGTCGAGAGCCGAGAAAACCAACCCGCCCGCGACCGCCGCCGCGAGAGAGAGGCAATTGAGATAGATCGAGCGGATGGCGGTCGAGACCATGCGGCGGGCTTCGGGGCCGATCTTGTGAGGTGGCGGCGGAGCACGGAAAATAGCCGTATCGGAGCGGCGGCGCGACCGGCCGCGAATCAAGGACAACGGGGGAATGAACCGGACGCTTGAGAACAAGGTCGTCCTGATCACCGGGTCTGGCAGCGGTATGGGACGGAGCCATGCGGTGCTCATGGCCGAACGCGGCGCCAGGGTGGTGGTTCACGACATCGACTCCGACCGCGTGGCCGAGACCGCGGATCTGGTGCGCGCCGCCGGCTTTCCGCCGCACGCGATCCGCGTCGACATGCGGGACACCGATGCGCTCGCGGAAGCCATCGCGGAGACGGAACGCTCCTACGGGCCGGTCGACGTACTGGTGAACAACGCGGGGATCGGCGGGCAGGGGCTTGCTTTCGGCGACATCGATGTCGAGACCTTCGATGCGATGTTCGAGGTGCATGTCCGGGGCACGTTCTTCGCCACCCGGGCGGTAATCCCCGGCATGAAGGCGCGGCGTGCCGGCAAGATCGTGAATATCGGCTCGAACTTCGCGATGGGCGGATGCCACTTCGCATCGCACTACGCCGCCGCGAAATCTGCGATCTCCGGCCTGACCAAGAGCTGGGCGAGGGAATTCGCGCCCTTCAACATCACGGTCAACGCGGTCGCCCCGGGATTGCTGGAAACCGACCTCACCCTGGGCTCGATCGGACGCGACCGGATCCGGGCGATGGCCGCGGAAGTACCGCTCGGCCGCATCGCCGATCCGGTGGAAATCTCCTACTCGGTTGCCTGGCTCGCCTCGGCCGAGACGGACTTCATGACCGGTCAGGTAATCTCGCCCAACGGCGGGGTTTCGATCGTAGGAATATAGGTACAGGAATGAGTTATGGCCAAAAGTTCACTCGAAGGTAGAAATGCGCTGGTAACCGGAGCCGGAGGCGGGATGGGGCGCAGCCATGCGCTCCTCCTCGCCGAGCGCGGCGCGGACGTGATCGTTCTCGACATCATCGACGGGGTGGACGAGACGGCGGCGATGATCCGCGAACGCGGCCGCCGGGCTCACCCGCTGAAGGTCGACGTCCGGGATGTCTCCGCCCTGCAATCCGGTATCAAGGAGGGCGCGGGCGAGTTCGGCCCCATCGACATCCTTGTCAACAACGCCGGGGTCGGAGGAAGGCGCCTGTTGATCGACGAAATTTCCGTCGAGGATTTCGACCGCATGTTCGAGGTTCATGTCCGGGGCACGTTCTTCGCGACCCAGGCCGTCGTGCCGGGAATGACGGAGCGCAAATATGGCCGGATCGTGAACATCTCGTCGATCTATGCCATGGGAGGAAGCCCCAGGGCATCCCATTACGCGGCGGCCAAGGCGGCCATTTCGGGCTTCACCAAGTGCTGGGCGCGCGAGCTCGCGCCGCACCGGATCACGGTGAACGCGGTGGCCCCGGGTTTCGTGGTGACGGGCATGACGCGCGGCTCCAACACCGACGAGCAGATCGCCGAGCGCGAGAAAGGAATGCCTCTCGGACGCTTCACCCGGCCCGAGGACATCTCCTACGCCGTCGCCTGGCTTGCCTCGGACGAGACCGAAATGATCACGGGACAGGTGGTGAGCCCGAATGCCGGCGAGACCATCGTCGGGATCTGACCGCGATCTTCAGCCGATGTGGCTCTCGTGGTTTTCGAGATACCACTCGGCAATCTCTTCCCGCTTGGCGAACCAGACTCCTTCGAAACCCTTGGCGTAATCGAGGAAATCGCGCAGCGCGCGGACACGGAACGGCTGACCCCAGACATGCGGGTGGATACCGACGTTCATCAGCCGGCCGCTCTCTCCGCCCTCCCGATACAGCTCGTCGAACTGGTCCCTCAGCACCTCGAACGCCTGATCGTTCGTCATGCCGCGGCGGAGATAGATGGTGAAGTCGTTGACCTCGTTGGAATAGGGCACCGAGACGATCGGCCCGCTTTCGGTGTGCATCAGATAGGGCTGGTCGTCGTTCATGAAGTCGTTGGTATAAATAAGCCCCTGTTCGGCGATGATCTCGACCGTGCTCGCGTTGCACCGGAGCGAGGAGGACAGCCAGCCTTTCGCCGGCCGTCCCACCGTTTTCTCGTAAACCCTCAGCGTCTCCAGGACGATCTCGCGCTCCTTCTCCACATCGCCGAAATAGTTGGTGAGAAGGTCGGTCTGCACGTAGTTGTGCGCGACCAGCTCCCAGCCCCGCTCGTTGGCGGCGTCGATCACGGCCCGGCGCTCGAGCCCCATCTTGGCGTTCATTGTGCAGCTCGCGGGCACGCCGGCGCGGTCGAAAATGTCCATCAGCCGCCAGATGCCGACCCGCTGGCCGTACTCGCGCCAGGTGTGGTTGGGATAGTCCGGCACGTTGCCGGGAAGGGGGTCCGGCAGGATGGCCGGCCCGCCCGCGTAGTACGGCCCGTCCGTGTCCCTGGTGAGGTCCCAGTATTCGAGGTTGAAGGTGAGAATCAGCGCGAGCCGCGCTCCGTTCGGCCAGCGAAGGGGCTTCCGTTGGGACAGCGGGACGTAATCGTAATGCATATGCGGTTTCCTTCCAGACTGAAGCGGCGGCAATATCGCATCAGGCGCTTCCGCGCCAGTCGCGCCAATCCTCGGGCGTGTCGATATCGAGCGCGAGCCGGCGGTTTTCGATCACGTCGGGCACGATACCGAGCCTTTCCGCCTCCGCGACATGGGCCGTGAAACTCTCCGCTCCGAACTTGAACGCAAAGTCCAGATCCGCGGCGAGGCAAAGGCCGTTGGTCCCCTGCCTCCGCCGGTCCGGCGCGATGGCGACCGCGCTGCCGCCCGCGGCCAGAGCGACCACGTCTTCGGCGCGAGCGGTCGGAAGATCGCTGGGCAGGACGAGGAGTCGTTCGGCATCCTGCCGCCGGGCCTGCTCCCGTCCCGCCCGGATGGCCGCGTTCAGGCCCTGGCCGGAATCGGGGATGTGGACGGCCTTCGCCGCCGCCGGGTGAGCGGCGACCGCCGGGTCGGGGCTGACCAGTATCGTCGGACCGGGGAGCGCGGCAGCGAGATCGAGCGTGTGGACCAGGAACCGCTCGTTCAGCGCGGCGCGGTCCGCTTCGTCGACGATCCCGGCAAGGCGGCGCTTGCCGTCGACGAGCGAACGCACGGGAACGATGACGCAGATCGTCATCGGAGCCCGGCGGCGAAGGCCAGCGTTTCCAGTGCCAGATCCCGGGAATCTTCCTCGTTCCGCATGACGGTCCGGGCTACGTGGGCCGCCATGCCGCTGGCTTCGATATCGGGTGCGAGCGCGGCATCGACCTCGTCGATCACGAGACCGTCGATGCGCGCACCGTAATGCGTGGCAATGCCGAGCGCGCTGGTCTCCGCGCCGAGCTCGGCCATCATCTTCGCCGCGGGTCCCTTGATCGCCCGTCCTCCGACGATGGGAGAAACGGCCACGACAGGAACCTTGCGCGCTTCGATGAACCCGGCGACGGCCGGTATGCCCAGGATCGGGGCCACGCTCACATAGGGGTTGGACGGGCAGACGACGACCGCATCCAGCTCCGGATCCGCGAGCGCCGCGGCAAGACCGGGCGAGGGGTCGACCGAATCTATATTCTCGAAACGGAAGGTCAGCGACCGCGGCTCGCACCGTCTGCGAACGAAATAGTCCTGGAAGGGCAGGGTACCTTCGTCCGTCTCCACGACGGTGCGGACCGGCCGGTCGCTCATCGGCACGATCCGGTGGCGGATGCCGAGCGCTCCGGCAAGCGCATCGGTGGCTTCGGACAGCGTCTTGCCTCGGTCCAGCATCCGGCGCCGCAGGACATGGGTCGCGAGGTCCCGGTCGCCGAGCCGGAACCAGGTATCTCCTCCCAGATCCTCGACGGCTTCCATGAACGACCAGGTCTCGCCTGCCACGCCCCAGCCGGTATCCGGGTTGGCGCGTCCCGCGAGCGTATACATCACCGTATCCAGGTCCGGCGAAATCGGCAGCCCCATATGCTCGAAATCGTCGCCCGTGTTGACCGCGACCGTGAGCCGGCCCGGATCGAGCACGCCTGCAAGGCCGCGCGCCAGCTTCGCCCCCCCGACGCCGCCCGCGAGTGCAAGGATCGTGCCCGTCATCGTCAGGGAAACAGATCGAATTCGCGCGGGCGGATCAGGTCGGCGGCGCGCGAGTCTTCCGAGGCCGCCGCAAGCCCCCGCGCCAGCGCGATCGGACGGCGTTCGCCGGCTTCGCCCATCGCGAGCGCCGCCGCCGAAGCGATCTGATCGGCGAGGCCGACCTCGCTCACCATCAGGGGCCGGCCGAACATGTCCGGCGTCCCCCTGAGGTCCGCGAGCGCGGTAACGCCCGCGACGCCGAGCGCGGTTCCGATCGTGCCGAGCCGCCACGCGCGCCCGAGGCTGTCGCCGATTACGATCCCGATGGCAATTCCGGTACGGCGCGCGATCGCGGCGCGGAGCGTTGCCGCGCTGCGGTCCGGATTCTCCGGCAGCAGAAGAACGCTCTCTGCGCCGCCCGCCTCGACGTTGGACGCGTCGATCCCGGCATTCGCGAGCACGTAGCCGAGCCGGTGGCGGACGACGATCAGCCCGGGCCGGGCTCGCATCACTTCTTCCGCCTCGGAGAGGATGAGTTCGATCACCCGGGCGTCTTTTTCGGTCTTGCGGGCAAGCCTCTCGGCCTCGGGAGAAGGGGAGACCGTGGCGAGGTCGATCCGCCGGCCTTCTGACTTGGACACGATTTTCTGGGCGACGACCAGGATGTCTCCCGCCTCGGGCGCCAGACGGCTGGCCTTGTAGGCATCGAGCACGATCCCACAGAGCTCGTCGCCCGGCGAAATGTCCGGCACGCCTTCCAGGGCGACGATTTCGAGCCGGGGCGCGCTCGCGCTCAATCCGCGCCGTCCTCGGGGAGTCCGGTAATGCGGATCCCGGAGCCGGGCGAGTCGTAGCGCCGGTTGATCCAGATCAACACCGAGGTAAGCGCCTCGGCTGCGACGGCGTTGTCGAGAGGCCCGGCCTCGATCCCGCGCAATCCCGCCGCCTCGATCAGGCCGACCGCCTCCGCCCGTGCGTCCTTGCTATTGCCGCATACCAGCACGTCGCAATCGAGTTCGTAACTCGGATCGGCAAGGTGATCCGCCGCCACGTTCTGGAACGCCGACACGACCCGGGTTTCCTCGCCCAGAATCTCCTGCGCTATCGCCGCGGCCGAGCCCTCCGGCGGGAGCTGTACCCTGGCGACCCGAGGAGGAACGAGCGGCACGGTCACGTCGATGACGATCTTGCCGCGCGCGGCATCCCGGATATCGGTCACGGTCTGTCGCTGGGCGGCGAAGGGTACCGTGACGACGACGATGTCGGCCTCGGCCGCGGCATCGGCGTTGGCCGCGCCCTCGACCGCGCCATGCTCCATCAGCGCCGCCGCGCTCGCCGCCGCGCGCTCGGCCGAACGCGACCCAATGATCACCCGGTAGCCCGCGCGCGCCCATCGGACGGCGAGGCCGGAGCCTTCCGCGCCGGTCCCGCCGACGATCGCGATGACCGGAAGATCGCTCACCGCAAAGCCGCTATCGGTTCGAGCGGCGGGGCGGCGCGTCCGGCATCGGCGCGCTCTTCCGACACCGGTCCGTAAACCGTCGAGCGCTGGAGCGGCAGGCGACCGGACCGCCGGATCAGGGCGTCCATCTCCTCAGACGGCAGTTCCTGGCCGTGGGTCGTGCCGGCCGCGCGCGAGATGCTCTCGTTCATCAGCGAGCCGCCGAGGTCGTTGACCCCCGCATCGAGGCAGGCGGCCGCTCCCCGCCGCCCCATTTTCACCCACGAAACCTGAATGTTGGGGATGACGGGGTTGAGCGCGAGGCGGGCGACGGCATGCATCAGGACGCCCTCCCGCCAGGTCGGCCCCTTGCGCGCCCTGCCGCGCAGGTAGATCGGCGCTTCCATGTGGACGAAGGGGAGGGGGACGAACTCGGTGAACCCGCCGGTCTCTTCCTGCAGGTCGCGGATCGCATTGAGGTGCCGCGCCCAGGAGACCGACCCCTCGACGCTGCCGAACATGATCGTCGCGGTGGTCTTCAAGCCAAGCTCGTGTGCGGTGCGGATCACCGCCAGCCATTCGCGCACGGTGACCTTGTCGGGGCAAAGGATCTCCCGGATCGGCGGGTCGAGGATCTCCGCCGCCGTCCCGGGGAGCGAGCCGAGCCCGGCATCGATCAGCCGTTCGAGGAACGCACCGACGGGTAAGCCGAGCGTCGCCGCGCCTTGGCTGACCTCGAGCGGCGAGAAGGCGTGGACGTGCATGTCCGGCGCCGCCGCCTTCACCGCGCGGGTAATCGAGACGTAGGTCTCGCCGGTGTAGTCGGGATGGATGCCGCCCTGGAGGCAGACCTCGGTAGCGCCCCGGTCCCAGGCCTCGCGCACGCGGCGCGAAATCTCTTCGATGTCGAGGTCATAGGGCGTCCCGCGCAATCCCGCGCTCGACCGTCCTTTGGAGAAGGCGCAGAACCGGCAGGCGTATGAGCAGATGTTGGTGTAGTTGATGTTGCGGTTGACGACATAGGTGACGGTGTCGCCGGAGACCTCGCGCCGCACCGCGTCCGCCGCTTCCACGACCGCATCGAACCGGCTGCCGCGGGCGGCGAACAGGTCGACGATCTCGCCGTCGTTCAGACGCTGCCCCGCGGCCGCCCTGTCGAGCAGGGGAACCAGATCGTCGGTTCGGACCGACGGCGCCGGGATACGCAATTGCGACGGCGGATCCTCCGGCACGCCCGGCGCCCAGCTCTCCTCCCGTGCGAAGCCTTCCGAATCGATCGCCCGCCGCACCGCCGGCGCGAACACCGGATCGAGCCAGCGATCGGGTTGGAGGGCGTAGGACGGGTAGACCGCAAGGCGTTCCACGAGGATCTTGCCGGCATCGGCGCTGCGCCGGGCGAGCGCTTCGATCTCCGGCCAAGGTGCCTCGGGATTGACGTGGTCGGGCGTGACCGGCGAGACCCCGCCCCAGTCGTTGAGGCCCGCCGCGATCAGATCGGGGTAGGTCCCGGCGCTCAGATTGGGCGGTGCCTGGACGCTCATCGCCGGGCCAAGCACGATACGCGCGGCGGCGACGGTCCAGGCGAGGTCTTCCGGAGACGGCTCCGGCGCGTCGGCCATCCGCGTGCCGGGCTTCGCCCTGAAATTCTGGACGATGACTTCCTGGATATGCCCGTGCTCGCGCTGGATGTCGGCGATCGCGAACAGCGCATCGAGGCGTTCCGACCGCGTCTCGCCGATACCGATCAGGATGCCGGTGGTGAACGGAACGGCGAGCTCGCCCGCCTCGCGGATCGTTGCGAGCCTGGGTTCGGGCCGCTTGTCGGGCGAGCCGAAATGCGGCCCCCCGCGCCGGGCCAGCCTGGGCGAAACGCTTTCGAGCATGATCCCCTGCGAGACCGAGACCTCGCGCAGCGCGGCGATCTCCTCGCGGGTCATCACGCCGGGATTGACGTGGGGTAGAAGGCCCGTTTCCTCGAATACAAGCCGGGCCGCATGGACCAGGTATTCGATCGTAGTTTCGAAACCGAGCCCTGCCAGCGCCTCGCGGGCGGCGCGATAGCGGAGCTCCGGCTTGTCGCCGAGGGTAAACAGCGCCTCCTTGCACCCGGCCTCCCGTCCCGCCTCGGCGATCGCCAGCACCTCGTCCGGCGAGAGATAGGCGGCGATGCCCCGACGCGGCGGCGCGGCGAATGTGCAGTAGTGGCAGACGTCGCGGCACAGCCGGGTCAGCGGGACGAACACCTTGCGCGAGTACGACACCGTGTGTCCGAAGCCGGCGTCGCGCAGCCGGCAGGCCTCCGCCGCCAACTCGTCGTACGGCGCCGCGAGCAGGTAGGAACGGAGATCCTCGCGCTTCACCGCGCCCCCACCCCGGTTGTCCGTGTCTCGGCTGCCATCGCCTTCAGCGTCTCCTTGTCGATCTTGCGCGACGGCCCGAGCGGCATCTCGCCGATCAGCTCGAGCCGTTCGGGCAGCTTGTACTTGGCGATCCCCTGTCCGAGAAGATACGCGCAGAGATCGTCCAGCGTCACCGCTATGTCGTCGCGGGTGACGGCGAAGGCGCAGCCGATCTCGCCCAGCCGGGGATGCGGCGCCGGCACCACCGCCGCCTGGTCCACCGCCGGGTGGTCGAGCAGCAGGTCCTCGACCTCGCGGGTGCTGTATTTCACCCCGCCGCGGTTGACGGTGTCCTTGATGCGGCCCTTGAGGACTACGTTGCCGTGCTCGTCCACCGCCGCCAGGTCGCCGGTGCGAAACCAGCGGTCATGGGTGAACGCCTCGGCATTCGCTTCCGGGTCGTGAAGATAGCCGGGGAAGACCGAAGCACCCCGCACCTGCAATTCTCCCTCCGCCCCCCGCGGCAGCGCCTCGCCATCGTCGGTGGCGATCCGGATCTCGGTTCCCGGGCTCGGCCGTCCGCAGGTCGTCGCCGGGAAATCCACCGGATCTTCGGGCCGGGTATAGAGGCCGGCCTGCATCTCGGTCATTCCCCAGAGCTGGATCACCCTTCCGTTCGGCAGCCTGGAGTCCAGCTCCCGAACGAGGTCTCCCGAAACCGCCGCTCCCGCTATCAGCAGAAGACGCACCGAGGACCAGTCGCGGCTGTCCAGCAAGCCTTCGGCGAGGCAGGGAAAGATGTGGGCCGGCACGGCGAACACGATCGTCGGCCGCGTTTTTTCGACCAGATCGACGAACGCGCTCTTCTCGTAGACGGGCAGGATCACCTGCGCCGCCCCGGTCAGCAGCGAAAAATGCGGGCTGTGCAGCGAATAGAGATGCGCGAACGGGCCGGCCGCCAGGATCCGGTCCCGCGCGGTGATCCCGAACACGCCCGCGCTCCCCCGCGCGTTGGTCAGCAGATTGTTGTAGCTGAGCGGCACCGCCTTGGGCCGACTGGTGGAGCCCGACGTGTAAAGCATGATGAAAGGGCCGGACGCATCGGCGCGCTCGGCATGGGGACGCGCCTCGTCCTCCAGCGCTTCGAGCGCGACGGTTCCCTCCGGCCCGCCGCCCGCGACGATCACGTGGTTCAGCGAGGGTAGCCGCGCCTTCAGACGAAGCATGGTTTCGGCGATGGCGAAATCCCCCATCGCCTTCTCGCAAACGATCGCCACGGCCTCGCCGAACGCGAGCGCCCGCTCGCACTCGGACTCGCGGAAGGTCAGGTGGATACCGGTCATCACCGCTCCGATGCGGCAAAGCGCGACGTGAATGGCCACCCAATAGGGTCCGTTGCGCAGCTGGACGCCGACGACATCGCCCATCCCGATGCCGAGGCGCTGGAATCCGGCCGCAAGGCGGTCGCTCAACGCGCCGAGCTCGGCGAACGTCATGCTATCTTCGGCCATGACGATCGCGGCGGCGTCGGGCGTTTCCGCGACGGTGCGGTCGAGCCAGTCGGTCAGCAGCTCGTCGCGCCACAGCCCTTCGCTGCGGTAGCGCGCGGCGAGCCGCGGATCGTAGGCCATGGCCTCGGCCAGCCTCGCGCGGGCTTCGCTCCGGTCGTTCATCGGAAGGTCTTGTGTCGCGCCTGTCCCGGACATCGCGCGCGAGATTAGCCAAACGGGCGGGCGACTGCCACCGGCGGGACGGCCGGGCTTGTCCCGGGCTTATATCGAGGTCTTGGGCGGCTCGTAGCCGGGGATGTAGTCGGCGAGGTCGAGCGCGTCCGCGCCCGGGACGGAGATTTCCGGCGGATAGTCCTCCTTGCGGGTCGCGTCGATTCCCACCTTCGTGACGAGGTGGGACCCGCCCCCGGGGTCGTAGGAGGCCGGATCGAGCGGCGACCCCTTGGCGTAGGGCACCATGAAGATGTCGCGGTCGCCGCGGACCCGGGTGGCGATGGCATGCATCACGTCGGCGTCGCTGCCGATATCGACGTCGTGGTCGACCACCACCGCGAACTTGAGAAACGGATCGGCGACGAACGCGGCCATCGCGGCCTGCTTGGCCTCGCCCTCGATCATGGTCTCGACGGCGATATAGCACACGAACCGGTAACGCCCGGAACGCGGAACCGCGACCTCCTTCACCGTCGGACAGGCGATCCTGACCGCGTCCTCGATGAAGGCGGTGCGCATCAGCCCGGACAGCAGGAGGTTGTCCGAGTGTCCGACGAAGGCGTTCTGGTAGAGCGGTGCGTTGCGCCGGGTTATCGCCTTGATCTCCAGCACTGGATTGTCCCGCTGCGGCCCGTACGTACCCGGATATTCCCCGAACGGGGCCTCGGGCAGACGCTCGCCGGGCCGCGTCTCGCATTCAAGCACTATTTCGGCGTCCGCCGGCACCTCCAGCGGAATTGTCTTGCACTTCACCAGCTGGAGCGGCCGCTGCAGCATCCCGCCGGCGATATGAAACTCATCGGAATCCAGGCTGGAGAACGCCAGCGAGCCGATGAACACCGCCGGGTGATGGCCGATGACGATGGCGATGGGACAGGGTTTGCCGAGGCGCTCGTATTTCTTCCAGATGATGTTGCCGTCCGCGGTCTCCGACAGCTGTATTCCGAGCAGGTTCTTCCCGTGCACCATGTGACGGTAGATGCCGACATTGGCGGTGCCGGTGTCGGGATCGCGCATCACCGAAAGCCCGGCGGTGATGTATTTCCCGGCGTCGAGCTCGTGATAGGTGCAGATCGGCAGCTCGTCCACGTCGACATCCGCGCCGGTGGCGACCGTTTCGTGCACCGGGCCTGTGTCGACGATCCGGGGCGCGATGGGTTCGCTCTGGCGCGCCGCACACTCGGCGACGAAGTCCCGCACGCTGCCACCGGTCATGCCGATCGCAAGCCCGAGCCGCTCGAAGCCGGCATGCATATTGGCGACCAGCGGTATCCCGGACCCCTTGACGTTTTCGAAGATCGCAAGCGGATAGCGCCCGTCCTTTTCCAGCCGGTGCAGGATGCCCGAAACCTCGAATTTCGGATCGACCTCCTTAGCGATGCGGACGATCTCCTCGGGATGCTCGGTCTCGAGAAACTCGATGAAGCCGTGCAGGTCAGACGCGTAACGGGTATTCGACAGGACGGTCACGGTCGGTCACCTCGATTGTTGGGAAAACGGTCGGCGGAGGGAAGCCGGTACCACGATCCCACATGCGCGTCCCGGTGTCAGTCTGGCGGTTCCGGGACCGACCCCCTATAAGGGCATTTCCATGACATCCCGTCTCCTGTCGCTGCTGAGCCGGGCATCGCTCGAAGACTATTACCGGCGCGGCTGGTGGCGCGACGAGACCGTCTACGCGGTGGCGCGCGGGCACGCGAAGCATTCTCCCGACCGGCCCGCCCTGCGCGACCGCCACCGGCGTCTGACATGGGCGGAACTGATCGACGCGGCGGACCGCTTCGCCGCCGATCTCGCCGCGCGGGGCCTTGTTCCGGGACATCGGCTCGCGCTGTGGATGCCTGATCGTATCGATTCCGCGATCGCGTTGCTCGCCTGCTCGCGCAACGGGTTTGTCGTATGCCCTTCGCCGCACCGCAACCACACGGTGGCCGAGGTTGCGAGCCTCCTGGACCGAATGCGGGCGGCCGGGCTGGTCTATCAGGCGGGGTTCGGCGCGGACGGGGCGAGCGACGGCATTGCGCAGGCCGCAGAGGGCTTGCGGTCGTTGCGGCACCTGTGGCGGCTGGGCGATGCCGCGAATTCGACCCTGCTGGACATGTCGCCCGGAGCGGACGCGCCGCCGCCCGCGACCGATCCCGACTGCGTCAGCTACATTGCCTTCACCTCGGGCTCTACCGGGGCACCGAAGGGCGTCATGCACAGCGACAACACGTTGCTGGTCACGGCGCGTGCGATCTCCACCGACTGGCGCATCGGCGCGGACTCGGTGGTGTGTTCTCTCAGCCCGTTCAGCCACAATTTGGGGATCGGCTCGCTGCTGACCGCGATCGTCGGCGGCGCGGAATATGTCGTCCATGACGTGGCGCGCGGCGAAAGCCTCGTCGACCGGCTGGTCGAGACCGGAACGACATACCTGGTGGGCGTGCCGACCCATGCCATCGATCTGCTGGCCGAACTGAAACGGCGCGGCCTCGCCGGCGTCGGCCGGCTCGGGGCGTTCCGGGTCTCAGGCGCCGCGGTCCCCTGCCATGTCCTGTCCGGGCTGATGGCCCGCGGAATCGTGCCGCAGAGCGGCTACGGCATGACGGAGACCAACGGCCACCAATACACCATGCCCCACGACGATCCGGAACTGATCGTGGCGTCTTCCGGCAAGGCGTGCCCGGGTTACGACATCGCGATCTTCGAAGAGGAAAACCCGACGGTACGCCTGCCGCCGGGCGAGGTCGGGCTGCTCGCCGGACGCGGCGCAAGCCTGATGCTCGGCTATTTCGACGACCAGCTCGCCACCGAATCGAGTTTCAACGACGACGGCTGGTTCATGACCGGCGACATGGGCTGGGTCGACGAGAACGGATATCTCCGCCTCACCGGGCGCAAGAAGGAGGTCATCATCCGCGGCGGCCACAATATCAACCCGGCGAGGATCGAAGAGCTCGCGATGCGCCACGCCTGTATCGAGCGGGCCGCCGCAATACCCGTCGCCGACGACCGGTTGGGCGAGCGCGTCTGCCTCGCCGTGATGTTCAGGAGCGGAGAGGCCGTTCCGGCGGAGCAGGTCCTTGATTACCTCGCCGTGGAGGGACTTTCGCACTACGACATGCCGGAATTCTGGCTCGAGCTTTCCGAGATACCCTTGATGAGCAACGGCAAGATCGAGAAGCGGGATATCGTAGAACGAATCCGCGACGGGCGGGAAACGCCTGTCTCCATACGCGCCCAGACATCGGACTGAACCGGGAGGACGAACCATGCGTGCCGTCGTCGTCGACGCGTTCGGGCCTATCGAAAACGCGGCGATCCGCGAAGTGCCCGACCCGGTGCCCGGTCCCGTCGATCTGCTGGTGGAGGTGCATGCCACCGCCGCGAACTATGTCGACATATTGTTGATGGGAGGCAGGCACCAGTCGAAGCCCGGGCTGCCGTTCATCCCCGGCAAGGGGCCGGCGGGTATCGTGCGCTCGGCAGGCGCGGAGGTTGCGGGTTTCGCCGCCGGGGACCGGGTGGTCGCGATGTGCGAGCCGGCCGGGGGCTTCGCCGAGCTCATCTCCGTACCGGCTGCCCAGTGCCACCGGATCCCCGCCTCCATGCCGTTCGAGGACGCGGCCTCCATGGCGCTCGTCTACGACACGGCGTGGTTCTCTCTGCGGGAGCGCGGCCGCTACGCGGACGGGGAGACGGTGCTGGTTCTGGGCGCGACCGGGGGGGTCGGTCTGGCAGCGGTACAGCTCGCAAAGGCGCTCGGCGCGAAGGTGCTCGCGGGCGTCGCCAGCGCCTCGAAGGCCGGCATGGTGCGCGAGGCCGGGGCCGATGCGATCGTCGACCTCGCGCGCGAGGACATCCACGACAGCCTGCGGGAACAGGTCCATGCTGCGACCGGGGGACACGGCGCCGACATCGTCATCGATCCGCTCGGGGACGCGATCTTCGACGCCGCGATTCGCGCGCTTGCCTGGTGCGGACGGCTGGTGGTGGTCGGGTTCGCCGCCGGACGGATTCCGACCATCCGGGCCAATTACCTGCTCGTCCGCAACATCGACGTGAGCGGCCTGCAGATCGGCGATTACCGCAGGCGACGGCCGGACCTGACCGCCAGGTGCTTCGAGGAAATCTACGCGCTCTACGAGGCGGGCAGGATCGCGCCCCTGCCGACGCGCATTCTGCCGCTTGAGAAATTCGCCGACGCGCTCGCCGCCATCCGCGACCGTACCGCGCGAGGCCGGATCGTCCTCACGCAGAACCGGAGGGGTTGAACGGCCGGGCCTGCGCCCGATTCCGATCGTGCGCCCTTCGCAAGGCTTGCCCGCGCCCGCCGCCGTCCGCAAGATCGTCCGATGGAAATCCGGTCGGTAGCGGTGATGGGGGCGGGGCACGGCGGCTACGCCGCGGCGGCGGACCTGACGCGCAAGGGCTTCGAGGTCCGGCTGCACGCCCGCCGCGAGGAAAGCCTGGATCCGATTCGCGAAAACGGCGGAATCGATACGCGCGGCATCTTCGAGAGCCGCGAAGTGCCGGCTCTGCTGACCACCAACGTTGTCGAGGCGGTCGACGGCGCTGACCTCGTGATGCTGGTCGTCCCCTCGGTCGCGCACGCGTATTACGCCGAACGCCTCGCCGGGGTGCTGAAGGAGGGCACGCCGGTCTTTCTCGATCCCGGCCATACCGGGGGAGGGCTCCATTTCCAGGCCGAGATGCGCCAGGCCGGCCATTCGGCGCCGCTGGAGACCTGCGAGACGGTGACCCTTACCTTCATCAGCCGGATCGAAGCACCCGCGACGGTGGGGATATACAGCTACACCAAGTCCCTGATGTTCGCGGCGCTTCCCGGCAAGGCGACCGAACGGCTGCACGGGGCGATCTCCCCGCTCTTCCCCGAAATCCGGCCCGTCTCCAGCGTGCTCGAAACCGGGCTTGCCAACATCAACGCGGTCTTCCATCCGCCGGGCATGCTGCTGAACGCGGGATGGATCGAATCGACCGACGGAGATTTCCTGTTCTACCGGGAAGGCGTGACCGACGCGGTCGGAAGGGTAACGGCGGAGATCGACGCCGAGCGCCTCGCCGTCGCCCGCGCGCTCGACGTGCCGGCGACCCCGTTCCTCGAGGTCTTTCACAATGCCGGGCTCACCACCCGGGAGGCGATGGAAAGCGGGTCCATCTCGCGCGCCTGCCGGGAGAGCGCGCCCAACGCGACCCTCCGCAGCCCGCCTTCGCTCGACCACCGCTACGTGCACGAGGACGTGGGCTACGGTCTGGTGCCCTTCGCTGCCTTCGGGCGCCTCGCAGGGGTGCCGACGCCGACCATCGACAGCCACATCGCGCTGCTCTCGGCGGCGACCGGAATTCACTACGCCGCCGAGGGGCTGACGCTGGAACGCATGGGAATCGCCGGGCTCGATCCGGCCGCGCTCCACCGCCTGGTGCGGGACGGGGAGGCATGACCGCGTTCGGGGTGAGCTTCGACGGGTTCGCCTCGTTCGACGATGCGCTCGCGCTGGCCCGTCGCGCCGAGGAGGCGGGCGCCGACAGTCTCTGGATGGCCGAGCATTTGGGCTATCGCCAGTCCCTCGTCTCCTGCACCGCGTTCGCCCTCAAGACGGAGCGGGCGACGGTCGTCCCGACCGCGATCAGCCCCTATCTGTGGTCGCCGGTCTCGGTCGCGATGGCGATGGCGACCATCGCCGAGGCCGCGCCCGGACGCGCCGCGCTGGCGCTGGGCTCGGGCAACCCGATGTTCCTCGCCGAAGCCGGCGCGAAGCTGGAACGGCCGCTCGTCGCGATGCGCGAGTTCATCGCCTGCCTGCGCCAGCTCTGGTCGGGCGAGGCCGGGGATTTCGAGGGCGAGATGTTCCGCCTCGACGGCATGCGGATGGCGTTCCGGGCGTCCGCGCCGATCCCGCTTTACGTCGCGGCGATGGGGCCGAGGATGTTGAGCCTTTCCGGCGAGCAGGCGGACGGCGTGGTGCTCTCGGCCGGACTCACCGCGGAATACGCCGCCCGGTCCCTCGCAATGGTCGAAGCGGGTGCCAGGGCGGCGGGCCGCGATCCCTCGGCCTTGCGGCGCGCCGCCTATCTCTACACCGCCGTCGACCGCGACCGCGCGGCGGCGATCGAACTCCTGCGTCCCAAGATCGCGTTCATGATGCGCAACGACTTCGTCGCTCCCAGCGTCGCCGGCTCGGGCATTCCGATCGACCGGGACGCGGTGAAGGAAGCGATTTCCCGGCGCGACATGAAGGCGGCGGCGGACCTCATCCCCGACGAGGCGGTGGAAGCCTTCGGGATCTGCGGCACGCCCGAGGATTGCCAGCGCCGCATCTCGGAATACCAAGCGGCGGGGATCGATGAGGCCGTGCTGCTGATCGCCGGCGACGAGAAAGGGGAAGCGGCGGCCCTCGACCTGCTTCAGGCACTCAGCCGATGACGATCAGCCGGTCGTTGTCGGTGGCGTCGGACAGGAGTTCCGCGCCGCCGTCGTCCGAGACCAGCACCATGTCCTTGAGTTGCATGCCGTAGCCGTAGCCGGTGCGGTAGACCAGCGGCTCGAAGCCCATCACCGTCCCGGCTTCCAGCGCCGTGTCGTCATGCGCGGCCAAATAGGGCGCCTCGTGCAGGTTAAGCCCGATCCCGTGCCCGACGAAGGCGATGGGCGGCAGGCCGAGCTTGCCGAACTCTGCGAGGAAGGCCGCGTAGATGTCGCGCGCCACCGCGCCCGGGCGGATCATGTCGAGCAGCATGTGCTTGCAGCCGACCAGGTTGGCCCAGATCCGCTCGGCGTGCTCCGGCGGCTCGCTGACCACCGCGGTGCGGCAGACCCCCGCGTGGTAGCCGCCGATCATCGAGAAGATCTCGACCCGGCAGACGTCGCGCGGTTGCAGCACCCGGTCCGTCGGCCCGACATTGGGAAGCTCGCTGCGCTTTCCCGTCGCGACGATCATCAGCCGGAACTGCTCCGCGCCCTGTTCGTAAACGCTTCGGGTGAGCGCGGCTCCCAGATCCATCTCGGTATCGCCCGGCGAGACGGCGGCGAATGCGTCCCCGATGGCCTTGTCGGAAATCCGCGACAACCGGCGCAGAAGCTCTATCTCGTCCGGCGTCTTGATCCGCCTCATGCGGTCCAGCGTGGCGTCGACCGGAACGAACCCGGCATCCGGCATCGCCGCCCGGAGCCGGGCGAAATCGGCCGCGGGCAAATAGTCCAGCTCGGTCCCGATCCGAGCGCCGGCGAGACCCATTGCCCGGAGTTCATCGGCGAGAACCGCCATCGCATCGTCGGAGAACTCGCCCCAGGCGCGGACCGGAACGCCGCCCGCTTTCCCGGCGACGGTGGTCTCCTCCATGTCGACGCAGACATAGGCAATTTCGTCCTTCCCGACGACCGCCATCGCGTGCCGCCAGCGCATGATCGGCTGCGAGGGAACGACGAACCCCGCGACGTAACCGAAATTCTCCGGCGAGACCGCGACAGCTGCGTCTAGACCGACGCGCTCCATCTCCTCCCGCAGGCGGGTTACGACATCCTCACGCATCGGCTGTCTCCACGCGATAACGCTCGATCTTGGCCTCGTCGATGTCGACACCCATGCCGGGACCGGTCGGGACCGGGACCGCGCCGTCGACATGGGCCAACGGTTCCGCGATCAGGTCGTCGACGTAATAGACCCCGCCGATCCGTCCCGCGTGGTGCTCTGCCGGCATCGAGACCGGCACCACGCAGCTCAGCACGACCGGTTCGGCCGCGGCGGCGAGCTGGAGGTTGGCGAGGTTGCCGACCCCGGTCTCCACCGAGCCGTTGACGTTGGAGATCAACCCCGCCGCGCGCGCCACCGCGGCGACCTGCATCGCGCGGTAAAGCCCGCCCGGCTTGGTGGTGTAGATCGAGACGATGTCAGCCGCCCGGCGCTCGGCGATCTCCAGCACGTCACGTGCGTTCCACGCGCTCTCGTCCGCCATCAGCGGCACGCCGATAGCGCGTTTCACCTCGGCGAGGCCATCGATCCCCTCGACCGGCTGTTCGGCGTAGATCAGGTCGGCGGGCTCCATCCGGCGGATGATCCTGACTGCCTCGTAGGGCGTGCGGTAGCCGCAATTCGCATCGACGCAGAGCCTGGTCGCGGGACCGACCGCCTCGCGTATCCGGTGAACGATCTCGACGTCGCGCTCGGGATCGACGCCGACCTTGATCTTGATCGTCTTGATCCCCTCGGCGACCACGATCCTGCACTCCTCGACCGCCTCGTCGATAGGCAGCAGCCCGATCGAGTGGGTGATGGGGACGGCATCGCGCACCTTCCCGCCGAGGAGACGGTGCACCGGCACGCCGTAGGTGCGGCCGGCGAGGTCGTAGGCCGCCATCTCCACCGCGCCCTTGGCATAGGGGTAGCCCTTGATCGCGGCATCCATGGCGCCGTGCAGGAGCGCCGGCTGCGCCGGGTCGCGGCCGATAACCGCCGGCGCCAGATAGGTTTCGATCACGAGCCGGGCCGTGGCGGGAGATTCGCCGAAATAGCGGCCGTGATCGCCGCCCCAGTCCTTCAGCGCCGGCGCCTCTCCCCAGCCGACCAGCCCGTTCTCGCCTTCCATGCGGACAAGGATGTAACCGCCGATGGGCTCGGTGAGCCCGGTCCACTTGTGCTCGCGCCGCGTCGGCAGGGACACCTGTACGGTTTCGATTCCGGCGATCCTGGTGGTCATCGCAGCCTCCCGCCTCTGGCGTATAGGGAAACCGGAGACCGCGCAAGGCAGGCCGCCCATTCCCCGGCCCGTCATTTCGACCGAGCGCAGCGAGCGGAGAAATCTTGCGGTCGAAATGACGGGTCGGGGAGCGACAGGCTATCGACCGGTCCCGCGCGATTTGGGAGACTGGCCGGCATGCGGTCCCATCACGATATCGGCGGAATGATCGCGGGTCCGGTCGACCGGACGGTCACGGCGACCCCGCGATGGGCCAGGCTCGCGGAGGCGCTGCGCTCGCTGATCGACTCGCGCTACTGTCTGCATGAGCAGAGGCGCAGGATAGAAGAGCTCGGCCCCGGGGACTATGCGCGTCTCGGCTATCACGAGCTGCGCATCACGGCGCTCGCGAAGGCGCTGGCCGAGAAGAACATCGTGAGCGAGGACGAGCTCGTCCGCCGCATGGCCGAGTTGAGAGACAGGAACGGAGAAAGCTGATGGCCCGCGATTTCGAAGACCATTGCTGGAAGGACGTGATCCCGCGAGACGTGCTGGAGATCTACGCCGCCTACCGCCGCGAGGTCTATGTCGGGCGCAACCCAGCGCTGCTCGCGATCGATCTCTACAAGCTCGTCTATCGCGGCGGCGCGAAGCCGGTGAACGAGCTGATCGACCGCTACCCGAGCGCCTGCGGCGTATTCGCCCATGCCGCCATCGAGCCCACCAAGAGCCTGTTCGCGGCCGCCCGGGCTCTGGGACTGCCGGTGATCTACACCACCGCCGCGACGAAGCGCGGCAGCGTCGTCGCGACCAACCGACAGGTCGGTACCGGGTCGGGCGACGACTACGAGATTTACGAGGCGTTCGCGCCGCGCCCGGGCGATCTGCTGATCGAGAAGGAGAGGGCGAGCGCGTTCTACGGCACGCCGCTGGTCGCCCATCTCACCCGGCTCGGCGTCGACAGCGTGCTGATCTGCGGCGACTCGACGTCGGGCTGCGTGCGGGCCTCGACCGTCGACGCCTATTCCAACGGTTACCACGCGACGGTGGTCGAGGAGTGCGTGTTCGACCGCGCCGAGCTGATCCACAAGATCGCGCTGTTCGACCTGCACCACAAATATGCCGACGTGATGACCCTCGACGAGGTGCTGGAGGAGCTTGCCGGGCGCGAACGCGGCGAAACGGCCGCCTGATCCGGTCTCGGGGACGGGCCCATGGCCGCCGAGCTGCTGACCGTCGAGGAGATGTCCCGCGCCGATGCGCTCGCCATCGCCGGCGGTACGCCCGGTGTCGAGCTGATGGAAGCGGCCGGCCGAGCGGCGGCGGACCGGATTTGCGCGCGCTGGGCCAGCCGTCCGACGACGGTTCTGTGCGGACCCGGCAACAACGGCGGCGACGGCTTCGTCATCGCGCGCCTGCTCGACGGGCGGGGCTGGCCGGTCCGGGTCGCGCTGCTGGGCGGCCGCGACCGGCTGAAGGGCGACGCGGCGGTCAATGCCGCGCGCTGGACTGGCCCGGTCGAACCCATGTCGGCGAAGGCGGTCGGGGACGCGGAGCTCGTCGTCGACGCGATATTCGGCGCCGGGCTGGTCCGCGACGTGGACGGGGAGGCGCGCGCCGCGATCGAGGCGATAGGCGAGCGCCCCTGCGCCGCCGTCGACGTGCCGAGCGGGGTCGACGGCAATACCGGCGAAATCCGAGGGGCCGCGCCGAACGCCGCGCTGACGATCACCTTTTTTCGCCGGAAACCCGGACACCTGCTCGATCCGGGGCGTTTTTCCATGGGCGACGTTCATGTCGCCGATATCGGGATTCCCGATTCCGTACTGGACGAAATCCGCCCCGCCGCGTTCGCCAACGAACCCGATCTGTGGGCCGGCGCGCTGCGCTGGCCGCGGCCGGGCGATCACAAATACAGCCGGGGCCACGCGGTCATCGCCGGCGGCGCCGAGATGACCGGCGCGGCCCGGCTCGCGGCGCGGGCGGCCATGCGGATCGGCGCCGGCATGACGAGCGTCCTCTGTCCGCCGGAAGCGCGGACGATCTACGCGGCCGGACTGGTCGGTCCGCTGGTCGTCGAAGCCGGGAGTCCGGAGGCCTTCGCGGACTATCTCGGGGATCCGAGGCGCACGGCGGCGCTGGTCGGGCCGGGGGCGGGGGTCTCGGACGGCACGCGGGAGCTCGTGTCCCGCGCCCTCGCCACGGGCAAGCCGGCGGTCCTCGACGCCGACGCGCTGACCGTGTTCGCCGGCTCGCCGGAGACTCTGTTTGCCGCCATCGGCCGGACGCCGGCGATCCTCACGCCGCACGAGGGCGAGTTTGCCCGGCTGTTCGAATCCGACGGGGACAAACCGGCACGCGCGCGCAAGGCGGCCTCTTTGTCGGGCGCCACGGTCCTCCTCAAGGGCACCGACACCGCGATCGCGGCCCCCGACGGGCGGATCGCGATCAACGCCAACGCGCCGCCGGAGCTCGCCACCGCCGGGTCGGGGGACGTGCTGGCGGGTCTCACCCTCGGCCTTCTCGCCCAGGGGCTGCCGGCATTCGAGGCGGCGTGCGCCGCCGCCTGGATCCACGGCGAGGCGGCGACCGCCTTCGGCCCCGGCCTGATCGCCGAAGACCTCCCCGACCTCGTCCCCCCGGTACTGCGTCAGCTCAAGCGCCGCGCGGCATAGCGGAAGCGCGCTGGTGCTTGCATATGACCGGCTTTATCGTACATTTTGTCGGGAAGCGGCTTCGTCGATAGTCGCTCACAGAGGAGTAAGGCCGTGCCGCCCGTCACACACGAGATCGCGGAAGCCAAGCGGCGCGAGCCTGCGCCACTGGCACATCTGCGCCTGCCCGACGACCTCCTGGACGACCGAGATGCGGAACAGGCCGCGATTGACGCGGGCGAAGGCACTGATTCCTTCTGTATCCGGCGGGGACGCCAGCCAGCATCGTGAGGCTGTTTCTCGACCGAGACGCTAATAAAGGTTCGACTGCAGCGCGTCCCTCGATACGCCGCTTCGCGGCTACTCGGGATGAGGAATTTCCCATTTGAAATCAACAATATCCTCACCCTGAGTAGCCACGAAGCGGCGTATCGAAGGGCGGCCTCGGTT
The DNA here is from genome assembly GCA_022826125.1 of Defluviicoccus sp. GTDB lineage: Bacteria > Pseudomonadota > Alphaproteobacteria > MPNO01 > MPNO01 > MPNO01. The sequence goes on along the minus strand of JAJDVM010000128.1, from coordinate 34,017 downwards.
TGGACAACGGCTCCACCCAAGACGGTCAAGCCTAGATCGGCACGTGGGAGCCGATGCCGAGTTCGCGCGTGTCGAGCCGGGTTTCCCGACGCAGCAGCCGGGGCGCCGCGCCCGCGGCGTCGACGACATCGACGTACCGCCCGGCCGCGAACAGCTCCGAAACGCCCTCCGGCGAGGTCAGGACGGCGAGAACCTTGCTGGTCGCGACGAACTGCCCCTCGGCCTCTCCGGGCTCGATACCGGCGAACGACACATGGCGCAGCATCCGGGTTCCCCTGCGGCCGAGCTGCTCGGGCAGCACGTCGAACAGGTGGCGCAACCCGTCCAGGTCGTGGATCAGCCAGATCATGTCCTCGTCGAGCTCGTAGGAGTGCGCGGTGACGCGGTACTCGAAGCCGGGCGCGCACATCGACAGGAATTCGTCCCATGCCTCGCGGTCGAGCGCGTCGGCGACCCGGTTCAGGAAGTCGCGGATCTCCTCGTTTCCGACCGCCAAGCCACGCCCCTACGCGGCCGTGGGCGCGCTCGCCAGGCGGCCCATGCGCCGGCTCCACTCGGCGTAGAAGTGGCGCATCCCTCCGTCGTCCTGGGCCGACAGGTTCTCTTCCCGGCAGATGATGCCCCATGAGGCGGCACCGGTCCGGTAGCCGGGCGCGCATTGCTCGGCCGCGAACAAATCCTCGGGCAGGTTGTGGCTCATCGGCCCCCAGAACTCGTTGTGGTGGCGGACCCGGACCATCCGGTCCTCCTCGCTGTCGCCCTTGAGACCGAGCCCACGGAACTCGACCAGCGAGGTATCCGGGGTGAGCGGGGTGGTGGTGTCGATCCGCATCACAGTGCCGCGCGTCATCAGCACGGTGTTGGGAAAGATCGGGGTCGAGTGGAAGGTCTCGGCGGCGAGCCCCGGCAGCAGCCGCGTCCGCTCGCGCGGCAGGATCGTGCCCTCGTCCCCGTAATCGACCTCCATGCCGCGGAACTCGATGTGGCCGTGCGGGTAGAGCTCGATACGGCGACGGAAGAACGTCTCCTCGGTCAGCACGTTGGTCCGCCGCAGCATGACGTGCATCCACTCGTGGTAGTGGTCCATGTTGGACTCGATCCACTGCTTCCAGTTCGCCCGGATCGTCGCCCGGTGGTAATGGAACACCTCCACCGGCTCCTCGGTCAGGGTCCGCTCGTAGCAGGACAGCGCATCGCCGAAATAGTCGGCGAACGGGACCGGATCGTCGTCGAGATTGAAGAAGACCAGGCCGTAAAGGGATTCCGTCGGCACCTCCCGGAGTCCGCAATCCTCCGCCGTCAGGTTCGCGTCCTCGTACGGCCCGGGACGCGGCCGGGCGACGCAGTTGCCTTCCCAGTCGAAGGTCCAGTGGTGGAAGAAGCAGGTCTTGCGTTCCGCGTTGCCGGAGAGGTCGTTGAACAGCTTCGCGCCGCGATGCGGACACACGTTGTAGAAGGTGCGGATCCGCCCGTCGCCGCCCCGGACGAGCACCAACGGCACCTCCGCATGGTCGACGGTGCGGAAATCGAAGGGCTCCGGCAGCTCGCTCTCGTGGCAGGCGAACCGCCAGCACCGGGCCATGATCCGGTCCATCTCGTCGGCGAAGATCGCGGGGTCGGAATAGGCCGCCGTGTCGACATAGTGGGTCGGCGGCAGTCGGGGCGAACGCTCCCACGCCTCGCGGTTACGGGACGACATGAGCGGACCTCCGTCCGGTGGAGAGGGGAGTCTAGAACGTATCGCGGCCGGACGGAACGGCAGCGGCCGTTCGCGACGCCACTCGCCAGCGCCGGACCGGCGGATTATGGTGCGATCATCCGGGAGAGCGCTCCATCGGCGCGGCCCTGACGGGCTCGCGTGACCGGGCCGGCCGTTCCCCATCAGACGCTTCCGAAGGGAGAGAACCATGACCCATCTCGACCGCAGGCAGTTCCTGCACACCGCCGGCGCGGCCGGCGCGACCGCCGGACTCGGCGCGCTGCTGTTCGACCGCGCGGCGGCGGCGGCGATCGGCGACACGCTGACCATCGCCTATCACGTGCCGCTGCCGGCCTGGGACCCGACGACCGGCCTGTCCTCGGTCAACCCGCAGCTCATGTCGATCTACAAATGCGTGTTCGACCAGTATATCGACCAGAACGCCGATCTGAGCTTCCGGCCCGGCCTGCTCACCAAATGGGGTTGGACCGACGGCAAGACCAAGATCCGCATGGAGGTGCGCCAGGGCGCGAAGTGGCAGGACGGCAAGCCGGTCACGGCGGAGGACATCGTCTGGAACCTGCGGCGCGTCGCCGATTCGAAGACCGGCAACCCGGTCTCCTTCATCTGGGCCTCGGTCGCCAATCTGAAGGCCGAGGGCAACGTCGTCACCGGCGACGTCAAGCAGTACACGCCGGATCTGTTCAAGTGGATGGCGTTCCTGACCGCCTATGTCCTGCCGCCGCACCACTACGAGAAGGTCGGCAAGGAGGGCTTCGAGAAGCAGCCGATGGGCTCCGGCCCCTACATGGTGGACGAGTTCCAGCGCGGCTCCTTCGTGCGCCTCAAGGCGAATCCCGGCTATTGGGGCGACGCGCCGGCCTTCAAGACCGTGGTGTTCAAGTTCGTCACCGATCCGGCGGCGCGCATCGCCGAGATCGAGAGTGGCCGGTCGGACCTCACCCTCAACATCCCGTTCGAGGAATACGACCGGCTGCGCGCCAAGGACGGGCTCGAGGGCGCGGCCACGCCGGTCTCCGACATCGCCATGATCTTCTTCAACGACGTCGCGCCGATGACCGACATCAACGTGCGCCGGGCAGCGGTGATGGCGGTGAACAAGAAGGCGATCGTCGACCGGCTGCTGCGCGGCTACGGCGTGCCCATCGAGACCCTGCTGGCGCCGCCCTATACCGGCTTCGATCCCGACGTGAAGACGCCCTACGACCCCAAGGGAGCGGCGGCGCTGCTCGCCAAGTCCGGCTATTCGAAGGACAAGCCGGTCAGGTTCACGATCCAGACCACGCGCGGCTACATCGCCAAGGATTACGAGGTCATCCAGGCGATCGTCGGCATGTGGCGCAAGGTCGGCATCCAGGCCGAGATCGAGGTCTACGAGGTTGCCAAGCATTTCGAGCTGCGCGCCCAGGACAAGCTGGCCCCGGCGGCGTTCTACAACTGGGGCAACTCGATCGGCGACCCCACCACCTCGACCGGCCACGCCATGTTCGGCCCATCGCCGCACTCGACCTGGGACACCGACGATCTCGACGGCATGATCGGCCCGCTCTGGGGCGAGAAGGATGAGGCCAAGCGCATAGCCGGCTGGCGGAAGGTCAACCGGTACATCGCGGACAAGGCCTATGTCTTCCCGCTCTACCAGCAGGTCCAGCCGGTGGTGTTCAAGAAGGGCCTCAAATTCCAGGGCCACTTTGCCAACTTCGTCCTGCCGCAGGCGATCTCGAAGGGGTAGGGGCGGCGTGTCCCTCGATACGGCGCCGGCGCGCCTGCCCGGGATGAGGAAGTCTTGTACTCACACTCACCCTGAGTAGCCCCGAAGCGGCGTATCGAAGGGCGGCCGCGCTCGCGCGCCTTCCGACGCCCGCCCATGTCCTGGACCTTCCTGCTCCGCCGGCTGCTTCTCGCCGTCCCGACGCTGTTCGGCGTGGCCGTCATTGTGTTCGTGCTGCTGCGCGTCGTTCCGGGCGATCCGATCGCCATGCTGATCGGGCCGGGGGCGACGGAGGCCGACATCGCGGAGCTGCGCCGGCTCTACGGGCTGGACGAGAGCATCGCGCTCCAGTTCGTCTACTATCTGCGGGACCTCGCGGCCGGCGATTTCGGCACCTCGATCTCGATGCGCCAGGACGTGATGGAGCTGGTGCTGGGCCGCCTGCCGGTGACGATTGAGCTGTGCCTGGTCGCCATGCTGGTCGCGGTGGCGCTGGGCGGCGCGATGGCGCTCGCCGGCGCCTACTGGCGCGGCCGGGCGGGCGAGGCGGCGGTCGACGGCGCGGCCGGCTTCACCCTCGCGATCCCGGACTTCCTGTGGGCGCTCCTGTTCATCCTGTTCGTCGTCGTCTTCGCGCTCGACGGGCTGCCGATCTCCGGCCGGATCGGCCACGACGTCGCGTTCCGGGGTGCGACCGGCTTCCTGATGATCGAGAGCCTGATGCGCCTGCGCCTCGACGCCTTCGGCTCGGTCCTGCTGCACGCCGTCTTGCCGGCCCTCGCGCTCGCGCTGCCGCTGGCCGCAATTATCTCGCGGGTGCTCAAGACGTCGATAAACGAGGCGATGACCCAGGACTACATCCTGATGGCGCGGGTCAAGGGCTTCTCGCGGCTACGCATCGTCTGCCGCGAGGCGCTGCGCAACGCGCTGGTCCCAACGGTTACGCTCACCGGCGTCCAGTTCACCTTCCTGGTCGGCGGCACGGTGCTGGTCGAGAAGATCTTCTCCTATCCCGGCATCGGCAACATGGCGATCGACGCCGTGATCAACCGCGATCTGCCGCTGATCCAGGGCCTGGTGCTCACCTTCGCGGTGCTGTTCATCGCCATCAACCTGCTGGTCGACATGAGCTACGCGCTCCTGAACCCCCGGATGCGCCATGGCTGAGGTGGCGTCGGTCCCCGGCGCCCCTGCGCCGCGCGCGGCGGATGCAACGGCGCGCCGGCTGCTGGCCAACCGGCGGGTCGTGCTGGGCGGCGCGGTGCTGCTGTTCTTCGCGCTCGCCGCCGTGTTCGCGCCGCTGATCGCGCCGCACGACCCGGTGGAGCAGGACCTGATGCTGCAATACGTCCCTCCGGCCTGGTCGGACAAGGCGGAGCCGGGCTATCCGTTCGGCACCGACAATCTGGGCCGGGATATCCTGTCCCGGCTGGTCTACGGCGCGCGGATCGCGCTGTTCGTCGCGGTCGCCGCGGCAGCGGCGGCGGGACTGCTCGGCACCGTGCTCGGCCTGCTCGCCGGCTATCTCGGCGGCTGGGTCGACATCGCGATCTCTCGCCTGGTCGAGATCTGGATGGCCTTTCCGGCGGTCCTTCTCTCCATCGTGCTCGTCGCGGTGATGGGGACGGGGCTGCATTCCGTGATCATCGCCATCGCGGTGATCGACTGGACGCGCTTCTGCCGGGTCGTCCGCGCCGAGACCATGGCCCAGAGGCAGCAGGACTACGTTGCCTCGGCGATCACGATCGGGCTCGGGCGGATGCGTATCCTGTGGCGCGAGATCCTGCCCAACGTGCTGCCCCTGCTGATCGTCCTGTTCACCCTGGAGATGGGCATCGCGGTGATCGTCGAGGCGATCCTCAGCTACGTGAACCTGTCGCTCGCTTCCGACTTCCCGACCTGGGGCGGCATGATTTCCGACGGCCGGAAATACGTGAACCAGGCGCCCTGGCTGATGATCCTGCCGATCCTCTGCGTCATCGCGCTGGTGCTGGCGCTGAACGCGCTGGGCGACGGTCTGAAGAACGCGCTCGACCCGGTGATGCGCCGATGACCGCCACGCCGATCCTCTCGGTCCGCGACCTGCATCTGGCGATCGGCGAGGGGAGCCGGCGCGCGCCGATCCTGCGCGGTGTATCGCTCGACATCGCCCCCGGCGAGGTTCACGGGCTGGTCGGCGAGTCCGGCGCCGGCAAGACGATGATCGGCAAGGCCGTTCTGGGGATCCAGCCGTCCCGCGCCCGGATCACAGGCGGTTCGGTGACATTCGACGGAAGGGACATCACCCGCCTGCCGGAGCGTGAGCGGCGCCGCCTGATGGGCCGGGGCCTCGGCCTGATCCCGCAGGACCCGATGACGTCGCTCAACCCCGCCGCCCGGATCGGCGGCCAGATCGCCGACGTGCTGCGCCTGCATCTGGGGATGGGCCGGGCCGCCGCCCGCCAACGCGCGCTCGAGCTGCTGAACGACGTCCGTATCCGCGTGCCGGAACGGGTGCTGCGCCAGTATCCGCACGAGCTGAGCGGCGGCATGCGCCAGCGCGTGCTGATCGCCATCGCCTTCGCCTGCCGGCCCAAGCTGATCGTCGCCGACGAGCCGACCACCGCGCTCGACGTCACGGTGCAGCGCCAGGTCCTCGCGCTGATCAAGGAAATGCAGGCGCAGGAAGGCGCATCGATCCTGTTCGTCACCCACGATCTGGGCGTGGTCGCCAAGATCTGCGACCGGGTGACGGTGCTCCATGCCGGACGGGTGCTCGAAGCCGGCGAGACGCGCCGGATCGTCGAGGCGCCGGAGCATGACTACACGCGCGCGCTGATGGCCGCGACGCCGCGCCACGACCGGCCCGGCGACGTGCTGCGGCCGGTGCCCGAATCGCTGTCCGCCCGGCTCAACGCGGAAGCGCTCGCCTGGGACGCCGCACACGCCGGGGGAGGGCGGGCCGGTGCCTGAGCCCGCCTTGCTGGAAGCGGAGGGGCTGTGCCTCTCCTTGCCCGACTACGGCCGCAAGCCGCCTTTCGGCCCGGCCCCGCCGGTCGACATCCTGCGCGACATCGACCTCGCGCTGGCACCGGGCGACACGCTGGGCGTCGTGGGCGAGAGCGGCTCGGGCAAGACCAGCCTCGGCCGGACCCTCGTCCGGCTTTACAGGCCGACCGCCGGCCGGCTGCTGTTCGAGGGGCAGGACATCGTCGGCCTGGAGGAGGACCGGCTGCGCCCGCTGAGGGCGCGGTTCCAGATGATCTTCCAGGACCCGCAATCCTCGCTCAACCCGCGCCGCCGGGTGGCCGATATCGTCGCCCAGCCGCTGCGCCTCCACGGCCGCGCGGCGACCGGAGCGGCGGCGCGCAAACAGGTCGACGCCCTGCTGGAGCGGGTCGCGCTGCGCCCGGCGCACGGCGACCGGTACCCCCACGAGCTGTCGGGCGGCGAGCGCCAGCGCGTCGGCATCGCGCGCGCCGTCGCGCTGAAGCCCCGGCTGGTGGTCGCCGACGAGATCGTCTCCGGGCTCGACGTGTCGAGCCAGGCCCAGATCCTGGCGCTGCTCGAGGAGTTGCGCCGCGACCTCGGCCTTGCGCTCCTGTTCATCAGCCACGATCTGTCCGTCGTGCGGACGGTGTGCGACCGGGTCGTGGTGATGCTGAACGGCCGGGCGGTGGAGCAGGGCGATTGCGCGGCGATCTTCGCGGCGCCCAAACACCCCTATACCCGCCGGCTCCTGAATGCGATTCCTTTGCCCGACGTAGATCCGGGCTGGGTCGCCCGGACCGCGGACAACGAACTGGGAGAGAGGCTGAGCATGAACGTGAAAGACAGCGTGGCGCTGGTCACCGGCGCCAACCGCGGGGTGGGCGAAGCCTTCGTCCGGGCCCTGCTCGACCGGGGCGCGGCGAAGGTCTACGCCGCCATGCGTTCGACGGAGGAATACGAAGCGCCCGACGGCCGCGTGCAACCGCTCGCGCTCGACGTGACCGACCATGCGGCGGTCGCGGCGGCGGCGGCCGAATGCGGCGACGTCACCCTGCTGGTGAACAACGCGGGCGTGAACCGCAACCGACCGATCTCCGACGACGACGCCCTGCGGAACGCGCGCGACGAGATGGAGGTCAACTATTTCGGCACCATGGAGATGTGCCGCCGGTTCGGCCCGGTGCTGGCCGACAACGGCGGCGGCGCCATCGTCAACATGCTGTCGCTGCTCAGCCGGGTGAACCTGCCCATGATCGGCACCTACTGCGCGTCCAAGGCCGCGGCGCTGTCGCTCACCCAGGGCGTGCGCGCCGAGCTGGCGGCCCAGGGCACGCTGACGGTCGCCGTCATGCCGGGCGCGATCGACACCCGCATGGGCGACATGAACCCGCCGCCGCTGGAAAAGCCCGAGGACGTCGCCAACGCCGCCCTCGACGCCGTCGAGGCGGGCGAGGAGGACATCTACCCCGGCGTCATGGCCGAAGGCGTCAGCCAGGGCCTCGCCGCCGACCCGAAGGCGGTGGAGAAGGAGTTCGCGGCGTATCTGCCGGGGTAGGGGGAAACGCGGACGTTCGCGCACGATCCGGCGCGGCGCGCCATGCCGCGCCGGCATGGATTCTATCCGACACGGCATTGTCCATTCCGGTTCCTGGCCGCTACAGCATTTCCGATGTGCCCGGTTGCTCAAGTGGAGACCTCTCGGGCGACAACTGGCCGTGATCGTGCCGGTCGAAAAAAGTATTAAATGAGGCGGGCACGCACATGGCACGGACGGATCGGCGGGACCTCGATCCCGGACGTGTATCGGAGGTAGCGGCATGGAGATCGCGGTCGTCGAATCGTCCGCCGGGGCGAAAACCGTGAGCGGGTATTTCGGAAACGACTTCCGGCGCGGCCGGCGGCCCGCACGACCCCGTATCGTTCCATCGGGTACACTCGTGAAACGGAATCGTCGGCTCTTGGCCTTGTGTCTGTCGGCAGCCCTTTTCCTTGGCGCTGGCTGCGAGACGATCACCGAACATGTCGTTCCTCATCCCAAGCACGCCGAGAAGAGCGTGCAGGAGGCGATCGCGGAAGTGTTCGACGGTCTCGCGAGGACCGAGAGGGATCTGAAGAAAATCCTCAGCGGAGAGGGTTTCGAGGACAAGGGCCGGCTGTTTCTTCACGTGGACGGCAGCGGCATCGGCTCCGAACTTGACGTGTTCCTGCACCAGGGGATGAGCCACATCCTGCAGGACGCGGGGTATGAGATCGTGTCTTTCAAGGAGCTCGAAAAAGAGATCCGGCGCCATGTATCCGGCGGGACTGTTTCCTGCGACCGGCGCACCTCCTATGCGGCGGCCCGGGCGCTGAAGTCGATCGACGGGGTCGGCGCCCTGCACATTTGCGTGACGTGGGTATCGAGCCTCGGCCTGGGCGAGCCGAACAACGAAGGGGAATACGAGGAACGGCTCCGGATGGGTGTCACGACGATACTTTTCGAAGCCAAATGGGGCGACGAGCTGTTCCGGGACCGCACGACGCTGACCTCCCGGTCGGTCCTCAAGCAGGCGGAGCGGCACTATTCCGAGAAGGTGCGGGGCATGAGCGTCCGCGAGCAGAGCATGTACCGGCTGCTGCTCGACCATGTCCGTACCCTGCTGCCCCGCCTCCCAGAAAAACGCGACTGACTCCGGTGGCTTCGCTGCCGGCCGTCGGCAGAAAATAAGCCGCCGTTCGCTCGTTCGCGGTTGCCGCGCCTGGCTCTCCCCCACACCCCCTGCAACTGCAGCGCCGTCGAGTACTTCACTTGATTCAGCGCAAACCTCGACTTCATGTTGGCGACCCCGCTCACCCGGGTCAGGTCTTCCGGACCGCGACGCATGGAAGGTAATCCGCGTCCGTCTCGGAACGTCTTCGAACGAATTGGCCCCAAAGCAGGGGAAAGGCCATACTGGAACCCGCACCGGCCCGGCTCGTCGGCTGGCATCCATGGACCGTCGGAGCGAGGAGGATGACCGACCGCCGCCTGCTGACGCGGATCGCATTGCGAAACTATAAGAGTATCGGCGCCTGCGATATCCGGCCGGCGCAGCTCTCGTTCTTCGTCGGGCCGAACGGATCGGGCAAGAGCAACTTCCTCGATGCGCTGCGCTTCGTCGCCGATTCGCTCGGCTATTCCATGGATCACGCTTTGCGCGACCGGGGCGGAATCGGCGAGGTTCGCCGACGCTCGGGCGGTCATCCGACCCACTTCGGAATCCGGCTCGAATTCAATCTCGCGGATTGGCACGGCCACTACTCGTTCACGGTCGCCGCGAAACCGAAAATGGGGTACGAGGTCCAAAGCGAGGAGTGCCTCGTCGTGCGTCCGGACGGCGAGGAATCCCACTATTACAGGGTGGAAACGGGCCGGGTTCGAAGGAGCACGATTTCTCCCCCGCCCGTCGCGGCCGCGGACCGGCTGTATCTCGTCACCGTTTCCGGGCTCGACCCCTTTCGTGCCGTGTACGAATCTCTTTCGACGACCGGGTTCTACAACCTCAACCCGGACGCGATCAGGGACCTTCAACTACCCGATCCCGGCATCCTTCTGAAACGCGACGGCAGCAACGTGGCAAGCGTCCTTGCCAACCTCGCCGGGCATTCGCCCGAACACAAGCAACGCATCGAGACATATCTCGGCAAGGTCGTACCGGGCGTAGCCGGTGTCGACCGACGCACGATCGGACCTAGGGAAACCTTGGTGTTTCGTCAGGAAGTCCGCGGGGCAAAAGATCCCTGGCGTTTTCCCGCAACAAATATGTCAGATGGCACCTTGCGCGCTCTCGGGGTGCTGGCGGCGCTCTTCCAAGGGTTTGCGATGGATGGTGCGGACCCGCGTCTTGTCGGTATTGAAGAGCCGGAGATCGCGCTCCATCCCGCCGCCGCCGGCGTTCTCGTCGACAGCATCCGAGACGCAGCGGAGCAGGCACAGGTTCTTGTCACCAGCCACAGCCCCGATCTGCTGGACGACAAAGAGATTTCCGCTGACTCGATCATCGCCGTTGTTTTGGAACACGGTGAAACCCGGATGGGCCGTCTTGACGAAGTCGGACGCTCGCTTCTCAGGGAGCGTCTGTATACGGCCGGGGAATTGCTCCGATTGAACAAGCTAGACCCGGACCCCGCCGCCTCTCGGTTGGATTCGAGGCAAATCAATCTGTTCGGACCCAGCCGCGATAAATGAGAAGAATCGCGACAATCGTCGAGGGCCACGGCGAGGTGGAGGCCCTTCCGATCCTGCTTCGGCGCATCGCGCAACAGGTCTCGCCAGAGACCGTGCTCGACCTGCCCCGGCCGATCCGCGTGTCGCGCAATAGGGTCGTGCAGGAGGGCGAGCTCGAGCGCGCTATCGCGCTCGCCGCGCGCGAGGCGCGAGCGGAGGGGTGTATTCTGATCCTGCTGGACGCGAACGGCGACTGTCCGGCGGAACTGGCGTCGCAACTCTTGGAACGTGCCCTTGCGGCGCGGCGGGATCGGGATATCCGTGTGGTGCTGGCGAAGATGGAATACGAGGCCTGGTTTCTCGCCGCCGCCGCATCGCTCGGGATCGGCGAGGTGATCGAACCGCCCGACGATCCCGAGGCGGTCAGGGACGCGAAAGGCTGGCTGAGCGCCAGGATGCAAGCCGGAGGGCCGTACCGCGCAACGATCCACCAAGCATCGTTTTCCGCCACCTTCGATCTGGATGCGGCCCGGTCTGCACCGTCCTTCGACAAGTTTTGGCGGGATGTGAGTTCGCTAATTGAGCCGCCGCAGATGTAAGACTACCAGTGCTTGCCTCGTCTGTGCCCCGACCTGCGCCAAGCCAGGCCAGGAGGGAGGAAGGAAGCCGCGCGCCGCTCACCCCCCCTACAACGGCAGCGCCGTCGAGTACTTCACCTGATTCAGCGCGAAGCTCGACTTGATGCTGGCGACGCCGCTTACCCTGGTCAGGTGCTCCTTCAGGAAACGCTCGTAGGCCGTGAGGTCGGAGACCACCACGCGGAGCAGGTAGTCCGCGTCGCCGGTCATCAGGTAGCACTCCATCACCTCTGGCCGGTCCTGGATCGCGGTCTCGAAGGTCTCCAGCGCCCGGTCGATCTGGCGCTCCAGCGTCACCTGCACGAAGACCGAGATCGGCAGCCCGACCTCGGCGGGCTCGAGCAGCGCGGCGTAGCGCCGGATCACCCCGGCGGCCTCCAGCGCGCGCACCCGGCGCAGGCAGGGGGAGGGGGAGAGCCCCACGGCTTCGGCCAGCGCGGCGTTGGAGATCCGCGCGTCGGCCTGGAGCTCGGTCAGGATCCGGCGGTCGATCGCGTCGAGGTCCATCATTGGCAGAATCTGTCTTTTCTTGTGCCTTGAGCCGCCGTTCGTTGCGCGAGTAGGGCATTTCCAAGCCGTCTTCGCAACATAATTCGCGCAGGCTCGGCCTATACTGATCCCGTCCCGCCGGGGAGCGAGCGATGTCCAGCCTGCCAGCCGAGGCCGAATACCCGGACCGCCCGCCGGCCGGCCGCCGCGAGATCCTCGCCGCGCTCGAACGCAAGGTGCTGTGGCTCGCGTCCTGGACGATCCACAACGCCAACCACCTCCGCCCCTCGCGCGACGGGCTCAAGGTGGGCGGGCACCAGGCGTCCTGCTCCTCGATCGCGGCGATGATGACGGCGCTCTATTTCGACGTGCTGCGGCCCGAGGACCGGGTCGCCGTGAAGCCCCACGCCGCGCCCGTCTTCCACGCCATCCAGTATCTGTTCGGCCGCGAGAGCCGCGAGCGGCTGGAGCGCTTCCGCAGCCTCGGCGGCGCCCAGTCCTACCCCTCGCGAACCAAGGACGACGACGACGTCGACTTCTCGACCGGCTCGGTCGGGCTCGGCGCGGCGCAGACCGTCTTCTCGGCGCTCGCCCGGGACTATCTGGCCTGCAAGGGGATGATCGGCGGGGATGCGGGGCGGATGATCGCGCTGGTGGGCGATGCCGAGCTCGACGAGGGCAACGTGTTCGAGGCCCTGCTGGAGAGCTGGAAGCACGACGTGCGGAACCTCTGGTGGGTGGTCGACTACAACCGCCAGAGCCTCGATTCGGTGGTCTCCGACCGGCTGTTCGGGCGCATCGACGAGCTGTTCCGCTCGGTCGGGTGGCGGGTGCTGACGCTGAAATACGGCCGGCTGCAGGAGGCCGCCTTCGCCGAGCCGGGCGGGGAAGCGCTGAGGCGCTGGATCGACGACTGCCCGAACTCGCTCTATTCCGCGCTCACCTTCAAGGGCGGCGCGGGGTGGCGCGAGAGGCTGGCGCGGGATTTCGCCGGCGAGGCGGACGCGCGGGCCCTGGTGGAGCGCCGCGACGATCCGGCCCTGCACGCGCTGATGACCAACCTCGCCGGCAACGACATCGACGTGCTGCTCGACGCCTTCCACGGCATCGAGGACGACCGGCCGACCTGCCTGATCTGCTACACAACCAAGGGCTACGGCCTCCCCTTCGCCGGGCACAAGGACAACCACGCGGGGCTGATGACGCCCGAGCAGATGGAGACCTTCCGCGCCGGGATGGGGGTCGCGCCGGGCGAGGAGTGGGACCGTTTCGCGGGCCTCGACATCCCGGCGGACGAGCTGGAGGCGTTCCTCGCGGGGGTGCCGTTCGCGGCCGGGTTCCCGCGCCGGCACGCGGCGCCGCGGATCGAGCTGCCAGAGCGCATCGAGCCGCCCGGCCGGGCCAGGATCTCGACCCAGGACGGGTTCGGGCGCATCCTGAGCGAGATCGGGCGGGACGGGGGCCCGCTCGCCGAGCGCATCGTCACCGCCTCGCCGGACGTCGCGGTCTCGACCAATCTCGGGGCGTGGCTCAACCGGCGGGGCATCTTCAGCCGGGCCGCCGCCGCCGACACCTATGCCGAGGAGGACGTGCTGTCGCCGCTCCGCTGGGTCATGTCACCCGGCGGCCAGCATGTCGAGCTCGGCATCGCGGAGAACAACCTGTTCCTGACGCTGTCGGCGTTCGGGCTCGCCGCGCCGCTGTTCGGCGAGCGGCTGCTGCCCATCGGCACGCTCTACGACCCGTTCATCCGGCGCGGCCTCGATGCGCTGCACTACGCCTGCTACCAGGACGCGCGGTTCATGCTGGTGGCGACGCCGTCCGGCGTCACGCTGGCGCCCGAGGGCGGCGCGCACCAGTCGCAGGAGACCCCGCTGATCACGCTCGGCCAGGCCGGGCTCGCCGCCTTCGAGCCGGCCTTCGTCGACGAGCTCGCCGGGATCATGGAATGGGGGTTCCGGCACATGCAGGAGGACGACGGCGGCTCGGTGGCGCTCCGCCTGTCGACCCGCGCGATCGCCCAGCCCGCCGGGCGCGCGGAGGAGGACTGGCGCGAGGGCGCGATCCGCGGCGCCTATTGGCGCGCCGGGCCGTCCTGCGACGGCTCCCCGCTGGCGGTCGCCTATATGGGGGCGATGGCGCCCGAAGCCGAGGAAGCGGTCGACGCGCTGCGCGAGGACATCCCGGACGTGGGGCTCCTGGCCATCACCTCCCCCGACCGCCTGCACGAGGGCTGGATCCGCGCCCGCCAGGCCCGGGTCGCCGGCGATTCCGGGCGCACCGCGCCGATCGAACGGCTGCTGGGAAGGCTCGCCCCCGACGCCGCGATCGTCACCGTGCTCGACGGCCACCCGGCGGCGCTCTCCTGGCTCGGCTCGGTCGCCGGGCACCGCATCTACCCGCTGGGCGTCGACACCTTCGGCCAGTCCGGCGACATCCCCGATCTCCACGCCGCCTACCGCATCGACGTCGACGCCATCCTCGACGCCGCCGCCCGCGCCGCCATCCGCCGCCAGCATTCTTGTTGACAATGCTTCTTAATTGCGATGAAGATAGTGCCGATTCAGCGGGGCGGTGCGCGAAATGTATGTCTGTATCTGTAACCGGTACCGGGAATGCGAGATCCGGGATCTCGCGGCGGGCGGCGCGAAGTCGCCGGAGGAGGCCTATTCGGTGCTGGGCAGCGGGCCGCGTTGCGGGCGCTGCCTGCCTTTCGCGCGGCAGGTGATGGACGAGGCCGCCGCGGCGGAGACCGTTCCGCGCTGACCCCTCAGTCGCTGTGCAGCTGGATGAAGTTCTCCAGCCCCATGCGCTCGATCAGGCCGAGCTGGGTTTCGAGCCAGTCGACATGGTCCTCCTCGCCCTCGAGGATCTCCTCCAGCAGTTCCCGGCTGACATAGTCGGATTCCTCCTCGCAGACAGCGATCGCCTCCCGCACCAGCGGGATCGCCAGCTCCTCCAGCCGGAGGTCGCATTCGAGGATCTCCTTCGTCGATTCGCCGACGAAGAGCTTGCCGATGTCCTGCAGGTTGGGCAGCCCGTCGAGGAACAGGATACGCTCGATCAGCTTGTCGGCGTGGCGCATCTCGTCGACCGACTCCTCGTACTCGTGCTTGGCGAGACCGGAAATCCCCCAGTTCTTCAGCATCCTGGAGTGCAGGAAATACTGGTTGATCGCCGTGAGCTCGTTCAGGAGCACCCGGTTGAGATAGTCGATGACCCGTTCGCTTCCCTGCATGTCCCTCTCTCCGTTCGGCCCGCTTGCTCTTGCCAGGCACGCCGATTATACCATGGCGCCGCCGCAGGAGACCGGCCCGCCCCGGCGCGGGCGTGGTGGAACTGGTAGACACGCCGGATTTAGGATCCGGTGGCGCAAGCCGTGGGGGTTCGAATCCCTCCGCCCGCACCATGGCCGCCCCCGCCGCGGCCCCCAACGACGAGACACGCATGCAGGTTACCGAGATCAGCGCCGAAGGGCTCAAACGCGAATACCGGATCAGCGTCCCCGCCGCCGACATAGAGGGCAAGCTGGTGGCGCGGCTGAACGAGGTCGGCCAGGAGGTCCGGGTGCCCGGCTTCCGCGCCGGCAAGGTGCCGCTCGCCGTGCTGCGCACCCGCTTCGGCGACGCGGTCAAGGGCGAGGTCCTGCAGTCGACGATCGAGGACGCGACCTCCAACGCGATCGAGGACGAGGGGGTCCGCCCGGCGATGCAGCCCGAGATCGGCGACCTCAAGTTCGAGGACGGCGCGGACCTCGAATACACGCTCAACCTCGAGCTGATGCCCGAGATCGAGCCGGTCGACTTCGCCGCGCTGGAGCTCGAGCGCATGGTCGTCCGGGCCGAGGACGAGAAGGTCGACGAGGCGATCGGCCGCCTGGGCGAGCAGCACCGGCATTTCAGCCCCGCCGAGGAAGGGGCCGAGGCGAAGGACGGCGACGAGGTCGCGATCGACTTCGTCGGCAGCATCGATGGCGAGCCCTTCGAGGGCGGCGCCGCCGAGGGGTTCGTCCTGCGGCTGGGCTCGGGCCAGTTCGTCCCGGGCTTCGAGGAACAGCTCCTCGGCGCGAAGGCGGGCGAGGAAAAGACCGTCGACATCGACTTCTCCGAGGACTACCCGAACGACGAGCTGAAAGGGAAGGCGGCAAGCTTCGCGGTCACGGTCAACGAGCTCCGCAGCCCCGACGAGACCCTGGTCGACGACGACCTCGCCAAGCATGTCGGGTTCGACGACCTCGATTCGCTCAAGGCGACGATCCGGGGCCAGATCGAGGGCGAGTACGAGCGTATCGCGCGCGAGCGGCTCAAACGCTCTCTGCTCGACAAGCTCGCCGACTCGCACAGCTTCGAGCTGCCGCCCGGCATGGTCGAGCGGGAGTTCGAGACCATCTGGAGCCAGCTCGAGGAGGCCAGGGAGAAGGACACGCTCGACGACGAGGACAAGGCGCTGTCCGACGACGAGCTGCGCGAGCGCTACCGCGGCATCGCCGAGCGCCGGGTGCGGCTCGCGCTGCTCCTCTCCGAGGTCGGCCGGGAGAACAACATCCGGGTGACCGAGGACGAGATGACCCGCGCGATGGCGGAGCAGGCGCGCATGTTCCAGGGGCGCGAGGCCGAGATCTACGAGTTCTACCGGAACAACCCGGAAGCCATGCAGTCCCTGCAGGCGCCGATCTTCGAAGACAAGGTGGTAGACTTCATCGTGGAGATGGCGCAGGTGACCGACCGGACGGTCGGCATCGACGAGCTCGCGGCGGAGCCCGAAGACGGCGGGGACGCGACCGATTAGACCGATCGAAAAAGGGGTCCGGCCGGCATGAACGACCGCAACGACACGACCATGAACGCGCTCGTCCCGATGGTGGTCGAGCAGACCAACCGCGGCGAGCGGGCCTACGACATCTTCTCGCGGTTGCTCAAGGAGCGGATCATCTTCCTGATCGGCGGGGTCGACGACGCGGTCGCCTCGCTGATCTGCGCCCAGATGCTCTATCTCGAATCCGAGAACCCGACCAAGGACATCGCCTTCTACATCAACTCGCCGGGCGGGCTGGTGACCTCGGGGCTCGCGGTCTACGACACCATGCAGTACATCCGCCCGGAAATCTCGACCGTCTGCATCGGCCAGGCGGCGTCGATGGGCTCGCTGCTGCTGTCGGCGGGCGCCAAGGGAAAGCGCTATTCGCTGCCGCACGCGCGGATCATGGTCCATCAGCCGTCGGGCGGGTTCCAGGGCCAGGCGACCGACATCGAGATCCACGCCCGCGAGATCCTCACGCTGCGCGGCCGCCTCAACCAGATCTATGTCGAGCACACCGGCCAGGACATCGGCGTCATCGAGGAGGCGATGGAACGCGACAAGTTCCTCTCGCCCGACGACGCGAAGGAATTCGGCCTGATCGACGAGGTGGTCGCCAGCCGCCCGGTCCCCGAAGACGCCGCGGAGACGGTCGGGGGGAGCTGAGGGCGCCCGGGAAGCCCTCACCCCGACCCTCTCCCCGCTCGGGAGAGGGGGATTCACGTGGCGCCGCCTCCTCCTCCTAACCTTCTCCCCTCCCGCTTGCGGGAGGGGTCGGGGGAGGGCGGCTGCGCCGGTCAATCGGTGCCAAATACGGCGGGGGTCCCGAACGCGCCTGCCGCAATCAGGGTCCCGATCTCGTCCCGGACGATTTGGGCGACCACCCCCGAGACCGGGTGTTCCATCAACTCCTCCCGCATGACCAGAGCCCGCGTAATGCCGATTCTCTCCAGCCGCGCCGCCCCGAAACTCCGGTCCTGCAACTCGTCGACGATCGACGAATGGGGCAGGAGCGCGAAGGCGAGCCCGCGCCTGACGAAGTCCTTGATGACATCGAGGCTTTCCACCTCGTAGGCGATGTTGAGGGCAATGCCCGCTTCGGCGGCGGCGCGATCGAAGATCTTTCGCGGACCGCTCACGCGCTCGAACGTGGCCAGCGGAAACGACTCCAGCGCGGACATGCCGATCGAACCTGCCTCAAGCCGGCCGTCGGACGCGCGCCCGATCAGATAGACCGGTTCTGTAATGAGGGGTTCGAGAGTGAAGCCGGCCCGGGCATCCGGGTTGACCATCAGCGCCATATCGATGCGGCGCGCATCGAGCGCCGCCATCAGCGTGTAGGCCCCTCCCTCGACCATGCTCAAGGCAATGCGGGGGAAGTCCCTGGCGATCTTCTCCGCCACGGCTCCGAAGAGCAGCCGGCCCATCGCGCCCGACGCGCCGATGGCCGCCATGCCGGCAGGGCTGTCGATGTCTTCGGAGAGACGCGATCGGATGTCGCCGACCTGGCGGAGGATTGAGGTCGCGCGGTCGAGAAAGCGGCTGCCCGCGGGGGTCAGGCGAACCCCCCTGGCATGGCGGGCGCACAACTGGACGCCAAGCTCGTCTTCCAGCGCGCGAAGATGCCGGGTCAACGCCGGCTGGGCGACGTGAAGCCTGGCCGAGGCCTCTCTCAGGCTGCCCGCGGCGGCGATCTCCGCGAAGTATTTGAGCTGACGAAGTTCCATGGCTCCGAACGCCTAGCGATCCAGTTTCGTTATCGCCAGCGAGGCTCAATCAATATTTTTCCGGCGAGAAAGGTATCACTACGCTCGGGTGCGTGGCGAGGCAGCGAACCAGTCGAAATCGAGGTCGGTAAGCCGATGAACCGGACGTCGCCGCCAATCCCCGGCACGGCCGCCGAAGCCCTGCTCATGCGCATGAAAGCGTGCGGCATCGACTATCTGTTCGCCAATGGCGGCACGGACTTCGCGCCGATCATCGAAGCCTTCGCGCGCGGATCGACATCGGGTCTGGACATGCCGGAACCCGTCGTCGTCACCCACGAGACCGCGGCCGTCGCCATGGCTCACGGCTATTACCTGGCGACCGGCAGGCCGCAGGCCGTCATGGTCCATGTGAATGTCGGCCTCGCCAACAGCGCGATGGGTCTCATCAACGCCGCCAGCGAGAACATTCCGCTGTTCATGCTGGCCGGACGGACTCCGATCACCGAGTTCGACCGGACGGGCGCGCGCATGACTCCGATCCAGTACGGCCAGGAAATGCGCGATCAGGGCGCGCTCGTGCGCGAGAGCGTCAAATGGGATTACGAGCTTCGCTATCCGGAGCAGGCGGCGCTCCTCGTGGACCGCGCGCTCTCGATCGCCATGAGCGAGCCGCGCGGACCGGTCTACCTGGGTCTGCCGCGCGAACCGCTGGCCGAGCCCTGGCCCAAAAACCTCCCGGTGGACGGACCCGTTCAGGCGCCCTCCGGCGCGCTTCATCCCGACCCGGAGCAGATCGCGCGGGTCGCCGAGCTCGTCTCCGGGTCCGCAAATCCCCTCATCGTGGTCCAGCGCAGCGACCCCGAGGGCGACTTTTCCCGCGCGCTTTCCGCCTTCGCCAACGACCACGCGATCCCGGTCGCGGAATTCCGCGGCCTGAGAAACGTGCTTGCCACCGGGGACCCCATGGCGGCGGGCTCCGCGGTCGGTCCCCTCGTCAGGGAGGCGGATCTGGTCATCGTCGTCGACGCGCCGGTTCCCTGGATACAACGGAACGTGCAGCCCGCGGACGGGGCATCGGTGGTCCATATCGGCCCCGATCCGCATTTCTCGCACATGCCGGTACGGTCCTTCAGGACCGATATCGCCATTCAGTGCTCGCCGCTCGCCGCCATCGGCGCGCTGGCAAGGGCGATGGAAGGGGAGGCCGGGCGGAACGCTGATCGGCACGCGGACATAGCGGGTCGCAACGCGGCGCGTCTGGCGGAGGCGCGGACCGGGGCCCTCGCCGGAAACGGAGGCCCTATGACACCGGCTTTCATCGCGGCCTGCCTGTCCGATGCGATGGACGAAAACGATGTCGTGTTCAGCGAGCTCGGCGCGCCGCTCGAAGCCATGGACCTCAAGGGACCGAACACCGGGTTCACGCCGCCCTTCTCGGGCGGCCTCGGCTGGGGCATGCCGGCGGCCCTGGGCGCCGCGCTGGCGGACAGGGGCCGCGTCTCCGTCGCGAGCGTGGGCGACGGGTCGTACATTTTCGCCAACCCCGTCGCCTGCCATCAGGTGGCGGAATCCCTGCAATTGCCGCTGCTCACCATCGTCTCCAACAACGGCATTTGGAACGCGGTGCGGCGGGCGGCCGTGGCCGTATATCCCGATGGCGAGGCGGCCAAGATGAACCGGATGCCCATCACCTCGCTCGCGCCTGTTCCCGACTGCGTCGGCATCGCGAGGGCAAGCCGGGGATGGGCCCGAAGCGTGGAACGCGGCGACGACCTGCCCGGCGCGCTCGCCGAGGCGATGACATGCGTACGCGAGGAAAAGCGCCAGGCGCTGCTGGAGGTGAAGGTTTCGTATTAGCGATCGCCCCCCTCGGCAACCCGCGAGGACAAAGCCCCGGACGGGCATGCGTAGTCCCACTGACCCCGATCTGACGGAGGAGAAAACACGATGAAAGGACTTACGACACTGGCCGTTGCCACCGGGCTTGCCCTGGGATTCTCGGCGACCGCCAATTCCCAGAACATCCTGCGGGGCGAGGCCGGCGCCGCGTCCGGTTCCACGGCCGTCATCATGCAGCTTCTCAGCAAGTACGCGGCGGCGGACTCGAAGATCACCGTCAAGGTGAACACCGGCCAGACATTGACCCGGTCGCTGCTCAAGCTGGCAGCCGCCAAGATCGAAGTGGCGATAACCCCGGTCGGGGCGTTCGCGGCCATGACCAAGGGCCGGGGTCCGTACAAGAAGCTCGGCGACAAGGCGAAGGCGGCATCCAAGAACGTGCGCTCCCTGTTCGCCTTTCTGGGAGGGCACTTCCACCCGATCGCCTACGCGGACTCCGGCATAAAGGAATTTGCCGACATCAAGGGCAGGACCGTCTTCGTCGGGCCGCCCTCCGGATCGGCGTCCCGCCAGTCCATCGGCATCATCAATGCCGTGACCGGCTACAAGCCGGGCAAGGATTACAAGGCGGTGAAGCTGGGATGGGGCGCAGCGAACCAGGCGTTCGAAGACGGAAAGTTCGACATGTTCATGCGGCCCCAGATGATCGGGTCGGCGATGATCGAGCAGTTCGGAGCGTCGAAAAAAATCCGCGTTCTCAATATCCCCGAGAAGGTGAGAAAATCCGCGGCCTGGCAGGAATACGAAAAAACGCCCGGCCGGACGCTCGACCTGCTTCCAGCCGGCACCTATTCGAATGTCGTGAACAACGACAAGGACATCAACGCCGCCGCCTACGTGATGATGGTGACCGTCAACAAGAAGATGGACGACGGCACCGCTTACAAGCTCACCGCCGCGGTCTTCGACAACATCGCGGCGGTGCACAGCGTCTCGCCGGCATTGCACCCGCTGACCATCGAGACGGCGTTCAGGAACAATGTGGTGCCGGTGCATCCCGGCGCGGCGAAGTTCTACGCGGAGAAGGGGGTCGAAGTGCCTGCCAAGCTGCGGGCGAAATAGCTCCCGACGACACCGGCTGCCCCGGCACCGGCCCGCCGGGGTAGCCGTCGCGTTTCGAGGAAAGCGCGTTGACGAGAACGGCTCAGGCGGTCGGCTATGTTTTCGGGCTGATCCTTGCGGTTGTCGGCTTGCTGAACGTGCTGCCCGCCTTCGGCGGTCTGCCGCGCGTCGGCCCGTTCCCGGCCGCCCAGATTCACCCCGCGCTGCTTGCGCTGGGCTTCATCGTTTCCTTTGCCGCGGTCTGGGCCAATGCGCCGAAGCGGAAGCTTCCGGCGCCGGTCGTCCTGTTCGTCGACGTCCTGCTGGCCGGCGCGGCACTCTATACGCTGTGGCGCTATTTCGTGGACGTATCGATCCTCGAAAACGAAGGCCTGTTCTTTTTCGAGGCCAGCCATGCCTGGATCGCCCTGACGGGCTGTCTCATCACGCTCGTCATGTGCTGGCGGATCTGGGGCGCGCCGCTGGCCATCGTCGGGTCGGTTGCCCTGGCCTATTTCTTCACCGGTCAGCACTGGCCGGGAATTTTCGAAACGACGACGATCGATTTCACGCAGGACGTGCCCAACGAGCTCTGGTTCAACACCGGCGACGGCGTGCTGGGCAATCTGTTCGGCATCGTGATCACGACCATCCTTCCCTTCATCCTGCTCGGCGCGATGCTCGAAGGCACCGGAGGCGGTCACTCGTTGATCAAGCTGTCGTTCTACGGGATGCGCCGGTTTCGCGGCGGGCCGGCCCACGCCGCGATCATGGCCTCCAGCCTGTTCGGGACGATATCCGGCTCCGCCGTCGCGAACGTCGTCGGCACGGGCGTGATCACCATCCCGATGATCATGAGGCGGGGGTTCCGGCCGTCCTTCGCCGGAGGAGTCGAGGCCACCGCCTCGACGGGCGGCCAAATCATGCCCCCGATCATGGGCGCGGCCGCCCTCGTGATGGCCGACTTTACCGGTATCAAATACCTGACGATCATCATCGCGGCGATCGTTCCGGCCCTCGCCTATTACGGATCGCTGTTCGCGACGGTGGTTTTCGAGTGCCGCCGCCTCGGGGTCGAAGCCGGCAGCGACGACGACGAGATGGATCCGATCGGCACGCAGGACTGGCTCAACGCCATTTTGGTCGTATTGCCGGTCGGCGTGGTCATCGGCGCGCTCATACAGGGGTCTTCGCCGGCGGGATCGGCGATCCTGGCGCTTGGCGTGCTGGCCGCCCTTTCGATCGTTCTCAATCCGGCCATACGCCGCCGCCCCTGGCTGCTGATCTCGGCGCTCTCGCGGGGCGGCCAGACGTTCGGCAGGCTGCTGATGGCGGTCGCCACGGTGGGCATCATCGTGGCGGTGCTCGGCGCGACCGGTCTGCCGACGGAATTCGCCAAGGTGGTATCCGCGGCAACCGGCGACTTCCTGTTGCCAACGCTGGTGTTCGCGGCCCTCGCGTCCCTGGCGCTGGGGATGGGAATGCCGACCCTGCCGGCGTATTTGACGATCATCATCATCCTCGGCCCGTCGATAAAGGCGCTCGGGCTGACCGATCTGGGCGGCCATTTCTTCGTCTTCTACTACGGGGTGGCGTCCGCCATCACGCCGCCGGTGGCCATCGCGGCCTATGCCGCCGCGGCCATATCGGGCGCGGGCGCCATGGCGACGGCGGTACAGGCGACCCGCATCGGCCTCGTCATCTTCGCGATACCGTTTCTGTTCGCCTACAACCCGATCATGCTGATCGTTTCGGAAGGCGGCGCGCAATGGGACCTCGGCGCCTTCCTGTTCGTGGCGGTAAAGCTCGCGACGATAATCTACATGCTCTCCAGCGCGGCATCGGGGTACGACAGGTTCAGGATGAACCCGATGGAAGCCGTGCTGCGGATTGCGGTCGGCCTGGCCGCCATTCACCCCGACGTCCTGGTCAGCGGGATCGCCATCGTCGCCGCAATCGCCATCGTCGCGGGGCATCGTATTCTGGGTTCCCGCGGATCGGCGCGCACCATTTGAATGCCGAACGAACCGGGCTCCGATGTGCAGCCCGTTGTCCACCGAAAAGAGCGGAGGCCCGAAGCGATGAGTGCCTGGATGTTCCTCACGGTCGCCATCGCGCTGGAGGTGGTCGGCACGGTGTTCCTGAAGCTGTCGGACGGCTTCGAGAAGTGGCACTGGGGCGGGCTCTCGATCCTCTGCTACATATGCTGCTTCTGGGCGTTCGCTCCGGCGCTCAAGGCGATCCCGGTCGGCGTCGCCTACGCGCTCTGGGCCGGCATCGGCATCCTGGCGGTGACGCTGATCGGATTCGCGGTCTTCCACGAACGGCTCGGCGCGGTTCAGCTCGTCTTCATCGCGCTGATCGCCGTCGGCGCCATCGGCCTCCGCCTGACCACGACGACGGCGACCTGACAGGCGGGACAACCCCCGGATCGTACGGTTGTCGGGAAGGCGTCGGGAGTCAGCCCGCCGCCGGCTCGGCGCCGAAGCGGCCGTGGAATTCGCCGCGCAATTCCGAAACCTCGCGCGACAGCCCGGACAAATCGCCGCGCAGATCGGCGACCTTTCCACCCACCCTCGAGACCTCGTTGGACAGCCCGGAGAGTTCGCCGCGCAACTCCGAAACCTCGCTGCGCAATACCGAAACTTCGGCGCGCAACTCCGAGACCTCGCCGCGCAATACCGAAACCTCGCCGCGTAGTACCGAAACTTCACTGCGCAACTCCGATACTTCGCCCCGCAACTCCGATACTTCGCCCCGCAAACCGGAGAAATCCCGGGCCAGAACGTCTACTCGCCGGTCGAGCCGATCCGTCGATCGCCAAATGAACAAGCCGAGCGCGATCCCCACGCCGATGACCGTCACGATCTGCGCGCTCATCCCGATAACGACAATCTCGGCGTTCATCCGGACAGCATAGCGCTACTAAGGGTAGATGAACAGCCTGCCCGACCGTGACCAGAAGGGCCGTGCCGGGATTGGGCGGGGGCCCTTTAATGCCCGGCGCGCACCGCGCGGCCGGGCGGCGCGAAGGGCACGCGGACCGGCGCGCCGCGCCACGCCCGGACCGGGTCGGCGGGCACGGACGGATCGCCGGGCCGGGCGACGGCGGTGAACAGCGGGGCGGGAAGCGAATCGTCGACCTTCCACATCTCCAGCTCCACCCCGTACCAGCGGACGCTCCCGCCGTCCTGCCGGTTCAGCCTGTCGAGCGCCTCGCGGTGGACGTCGCGGAACTCCCGCGCGAGCCAGATCGCGGCGCCGGCGTCGAACGCCGTCGCGTAGGCCATCAGCTGGCCCAGATGGGCGTGGTCGGACCGGTCGAGCTGGGCCTCGATCACCACCGGGGAGCCGGCCGCCGCGTCGCGGCAGACGATGTCCGCCTGGCAGCCCCTGACGTACCGTTCCGTCGCCGGGTGCGCGAGCCGCAGACCGACCGCCTCGCCGAGCGCCGCGAGGTTGCCGGGCTCGGCGAGCCACGGCGCGAAGTCCGGGCACTCGCGCGCCCAGACATCCCGGATCGGGACGCGCGCGAGTCGTCCGGTGCGGCGTTCGGTCATGCGCCGGGCTCTCCAGGCTCGTCATGCGATGGGGTTCGGCCACGAAAAAGGGCGCCGGGAGGTCCGGCGCCCTTATTTTTGGCAACTTTAACAAAAATACCCCAAATCATGTCCCCGGTCAAGAGGTGTTTTCAAATAAAGAAAAAATTTTCGCGCAACCTCTACCCCCCGCATTCGGCCGGGCGGATGCGGTCGAGCTTTTCGATCCAGCGCTCGGGCAGGCCGTGCGCGCGGGCGCCCTCGCGCAGCAGGGTGAGGTAGCGGAGCGACGGGTCGCCGTCGGCCTCGCCGCCCCGCGCCACATAGGCGACCGCGCGCAGGGGCCGTCGGTCGGCATCCTCCGCGCCGAGCCATACCGGGCGGTAATAGCCTCCGGGCACGCCCTCCGTGCTGTTGAGCCGGAGGAGGTCGCGCCTCGTGATCCGGTAGACCACGCCCCATACCTCCTCGCCGGGGCAGGGTTCGATGTTGGCCGGCGCGGCCCGGCCCCTCGGGCGCCCCTCGAGGTTGAAGCGCAGGCGGTAGCCCTCGATCCGCGCGACGCGCCATTCGCGCGGCCGCATGCGGCGGCGTCCCCGGAACACGTCGTCGTGCATGTTGGACCCGAAGGCGAAGTACCAGATCTCCTCGCCCGGAGCGCCGTCGAGCGGCAACCCGCGATACCGGTACCAGAGCCTGGACAGCAGCCACGACCGGGCGACGGCGCGCCTGAGGATGCGCTTCAGGTTCCAGAGCATCGGTCTTGCGGACGGGACAGCTTCAGGCCGCTTCGGGAGGCTCGTTGAAGGTCCATTTCCAGGGGCGGATCAGGGTGGTGTCGAACAACCCCGCCTTGTAGTAGGGATCGTCCCGCGCGAAGGCGAGAACCTCGTCGTAGGACTCCGCCTCGATCACGAACATGTTGCCGGTCGACATCGTCCCGTCCTCGGTGACGGTCGGCCCGGCGAATTTGATGCGGTCGCGGAACCCCTCGATGTAGTCGTGCTGGGCCGGCCGGGTGGCGAGGCGCAGCTCGTTGCGGCCGGGCTTGTCGATGTTGACGATCAGAAAGAGCATCCGGAGGATCTCCCGTTCCGTGGGCGGCGCGGCGGATGCGGCGGGCGGCGGGCCGCGGTTTCAGATCTGCCCGCAGGCGAGTGCCATCTGCTCGCGGAACCAGCGGTGCCTCGAATCGGCTTCGTAGCGCTTGTGCCAGACCATGTACTGGTCCAGCGGCTCGACGTCGTGCGACAACGGCCGCGCGACAAGATCGAAATCGCGGGCCAGGCGCTCGGCGATCCGTTGCGTGTAGACACCGATCAGATGGTTGTCCTTGAGCAGGTTCGGGACCATCAGAAAATGCGGTACCAGGATCGCGGTATCGCGCTCGGTCCCCATGCGGGCCAGCACGAAGTCGAAGGCCGCCTTGCTGTCGGAGGCGACGCTCACCACGAGGTGGGGGTAGGACAGGACCGCCGGCAGGTCGAGGGAACCGCCGTTCCGGAGAATCGGGTGGTCCTCCCTGCACAGGCAAGCGAACCGCTCGCGGAACATCAGCGAGGAGTCGAAACGGGCCGGAGGATCGTCGATCCAGCCGAAAACGATATCCAGCTCGTCGGTGTCGAGAAGCGAAAGGGCCTTCCCGCGATCGGTCGTCATCAGGTGGAGCGAGGTGTTCGGCGTAAGCGCATGCAAGGACTGGAACAGGGGCAGTATCACGGGCAGGCCCAACCGGTCCGGAGCGCCGATGCGGAATTGTCCGGTCGCGTCGGAGGGATCGAACTCCTCGTCGTCGGAGAGGGCGGCGTCCGTCAGGCGGATCACGGCCCGGGCCTGATCCTCCAGTTTTCGCGCCTTGGGCGTGAGCATGAGCCCCCCCGGCGAGCGCACGAACAGCGGATCGCTCATCGCCTCGCGCAGCTTGCGCAGCGAGTTGCTGACCGCCGACTGCGTCCGGCCGAGCTTGACCGCCGCCCGGCTGACGCTGCGCTCCTCGAACAGCGCCACCAGAACCTTGAACAGGTTCAGATCGAAATTTCCGCTCCGCATCCCGGTCCACCGGCTTTGTCGGAAAAGTTATAATATTATTTCAAAACGGAAGGCATCAAGCACGGACCTCCGGAGCGTCCGGTTTGCGCGGGCGGACATTGCCGATGGACGGGTGTCGCGGGCTCGGTTAGACTCACGGCGGCGCCGAGTGTCGACGAGGTCCTGATGAACAAGTCCGGTAGCGGCGATTCCAAGAACGTTCTCTACTGTTCCTTCTGCGGCAAAAGCCAACACGAGGTCCGCAAGCTGATCGCGGGGCCGACGGTGTTCATCTGCGACGAATGCGTCGAGCTCTGCATGGACATCATCCGCGAGGAGAGCAAGACCACGCTGGTCAAGTCGCGCGAGGGCGTGCCCACCCCGCGCGAGATCTGCACCGTCCTCGACGACTACGTGATCGGCCAGGACCACGCCAAGCGGGTGCTCTCGGTCGCCGTGCACAATCACTACAAGCGGCTCTCCCACGGCACCAAGAACAACGAGATCGAGATCGCCAAGTCGAACATCCTGCTGATCGGCCCGACCGGCTGCGGCAAGACGCTGCTCGCCCAGACGCTCGCGCGCATCCTCGACGTTCCGTTCACCATGGCGGACGCGACCACGCTGACCGAGGCGGGCTATGTCGGCGAGGACGTCGAGAACATCATCCTCAAGCTTCTCCAGGCCGCCGATTACAATGTCGAGCGCGCCCAGCGCGGCATCGTCTATATCGACGAGGTCGACAAGATCTCGCGCAAGTCGGACAACCCCTCGATCACCCGCGACGTCTCGGGCGAGGGGGTCCAGCAGGCGCTCCTGAAGATCATGGAGGGCACCGTCGCCTCGGTGCCGCCCCAGGGCGGGCGCAAGCATCCCCAGCAGGAGTTCCTGCAGGTCGACACCACCAATATCCTGTTCATCTGCGGCGGCGCCTTTTCCGGGCTGGAGAAGATCATTTCCGCCCGGGGGCAGGGGACTCAGATCGGTTTCGGGGCGGATGTCAGGAGCCCGGACGACCGGGCGACCGGCGAGATCCTGCGCGGGATCGAGCCGGAGGACCTGCTGAAATTCGGCCTGATCCCGGAATTCGTCGGCCGCCTGCCGGTGATCGCCACGCTGGAGGATCTGACCGAGGACGCGCTGGTCCAGATCCTGACCCGTCCCAAGAACGCGCTGATCAAGCAGTACGGCCGTCTGTTCGAGATGGAGGACGTGGAGCTCAACTTCACCGAGGACGCGCTCAAGGCGGTCGCGCTCAAGGCGATCAACCGCAAGACCGGCGCGCGCGGGCTGCGCTCGATCCTGGAATCGATCCTGCTCGAGACCATGTTCGATCTGCCCGGGCTGGACGAGGTCGAGGAGATCGCGATCAACGGCGAGGTCGTCGAGGGCCGCGCCAAGCCGCTCTACATCTACGCCGACCGGCTGGAGGAGAGCGGCTCGACGGCGTGAGGCCCGCGCGCGCCGCGACCCCCTCGTCATTTCGACCGAGCGCAGCGAATGGAGAAATCCCGTGCCGCGGGAGGGAGATTTCTCCGCTCCGCCTCCCCGCGGTCGGCTCCGGTCGAAATGACGGATGGGGGAGGAGGGCCGAGTCGGCGGGGTTGAAGTTTCCTCCGTCGAATCCATGTTATTCTCTCGTCTTGAGTGCCCGGCGCCGCGTCCGGTGGCGGGCCCGCCTAAACAGGTCCGGATCGCGCCATGTCAGATTCCCCGCGCCCCGTCTTCCCGCTCCTTCCGCTGAGGGACATCGTCGTCTTCCCGCACATGATCGTGCCGCTCTTCGTCGGGCGCGAGAAGTCGGTGCGGGCGCTCGAGGACGTGATGAAGGACGACAAGCAGATCCTGCTGGTCGCGCAGAAGAACGCGAGCCAGGACGATCCCGCGCCGGAAGACATCCACGCGCTCGGCACCGTCGGGACCGTGCTGCAACTGCTTAAGCTGCCGGACGGCACGGTGAAGGTGCTGGTCGAGGGGTCGCGGCGCGCGAAGATCGTCGAATTCACCCAGACCGAGGATTATTTCCAGGCGGAAGCCGAGCCGATCGACGACGCGCCCGAGGATCCGGACGAGCTGGAGGCGCTCTCGCGCTCGGTGGTCAAGCAGTTCGAGCAATATATAAAGCTGAACAAGAAAATCCCTCCGGAAGTTCTTGTTTCCCTTAATCAAATCGAGGATCCCAGCAAGCTCGCCGATACCATCGCCTCGCATCTCGCGCTGAAGATCTCGGAGAAGCAGGAGCTGCTGGAGACGGTCGGCGTCGAGGAGCGGCTGGAGCGCGCCTACGCGTTCATGGAGAGCGAGATCGGCGTCCTGCAGGTCGAGAAGCGCATCCGCAACCGCGTCAAGCGGCAGATGGAGAAGACGCAGCGCGAGTACTATCTCAACGAGCAGCTCAAGGCGATCCAGAAGGAGCTCGGCGAGAGCGAGGACGGCCGCGACGAGGCCGGCGAGATCGAGGAGCGCATCAAGAAGACCAAGCTGTCGAAGGAAGCGCGCGAGAAGGCGCTCCAGGAGCTCAAGAAGCTGCGCTCGATGAGCCCGATGTCGGCCGAGGCGACGGTGGTCCGCAATTACCTCGACTGGCTGCTCAACATCCCGTGGAAAAAGCGCTCCAAGATCAAGCGCGACCTCGGCGGCGCCCAGCGCGTGCTGGACGAGGACCATTACGGGCTGGAGAAGGTTAAGGAGCGAATCGTCGAATATCTCGCCGTGCAGCAGCGCGTGCGCAAGGTGAAGGGCCCGATCCTCTGCCTGGTCGGCCCGCCCGGCGTCGGCAAGACCTCGCTCGGCAAGTCGATCGCCCGTGCGACGGGGCGCAACTTCGTCCGCATGTCGCTCGGCGGGGTGCGCGACGAGGCCGAGATCCGCGGCCACCGCCGCACCTATATCGGCTCGATGCCGGGCAAGGTCGTCCAGGGCATGAAGAAGGCCAAGACGTCCAACCCGCTGTTCCTGCTGGACGAGGTCGACAAGCTCGGCGCCGACTGGCGCGGCGATCCCTCCTCGGCGCTGCTCGAAGTGCTCGACCCCGAGCAGAACAACACCTTCAACGACCACTATCTCGAGGTCGACTACGACCTGTCGGACGTGCTGTTCGTGACCACGGCGAACACGCTCCGCATGCCGCAGCCGCTCATGGACCGGATGGAGATCATCCGGCTCGCCGGCTACACCGAGGACGAGAAGGTCGAGATCGCCAAGCGTCACCTGATCGGAAAGCAGGTCAAGGCGCACGGGCTGAAGGACGGCGAGTGGTCGATCTCGGACGACGCGCTGCGTGACCTGATCCGCTACTACACCCGCGAGGCGGGGGTGCGGAACCTCGAACGCGAGCTCGCCAACCTGGCGAGGAAGGCGATCAAGGACGTGCTGACCGGGGACCGCAAGCGGGTCCGGGTGACCAGGCGTTCGCTCGGGAAATACGCCGGCGTCCGGCGTTACCGCTTCGGCGAGGTCGAGGAGGAGGATCTGGTCGGCGTGACCACGGGCCTTGCCTGGACCGAGATCGGCGGCGAGATGCTGTCGGTCGAGGCGGTGATCCTGCCCGGCAAGGGCACCATCGCGCACACCGGCAAGCTGGGCGACGTGATGCAGGAATCGGTGCAGGCCGCGCGAAGCTACGTGCGCTCGCGCAGCGCCGAGTTCGGCATCAAGCCGACCGTGTTCGAGAAGCGGGACATCCACGTCCACGTGCCGGAAGGCGCGACCCCGAAGGACGGCCCGTCCGCGGGCGTCGCCATGTGCACCTCGATCGTCTCCGCGCTCACCGGCATTCCGGTCAGGCGCGACGTCGCGATGACCGGCGAGGTGACGCTGCGCGGCCGGGTGCTCCCCATCGGCGGCCTCAAGGAGAAGCTGCTCGCCGCGCTGAGGGGCGGGCTGACCAAGGTGCTGATCCCGCGCGAGAATGAGAAGGACCTCGCCGAGATCCCGGACAACGTCAAGCGCAACCTGGAGATCGTGCCGGTTTCCACCGTCGACGAGATCATCGCCGAATCGCTGACACGCCAGCCGGTGCCGATCGAGTGGTCCGCGGAGGAGGCCGAGCCCGTGCCGACCGCCGGCAAGGAGAGCGATGTGAGCGGGGTCGTAACCCATTAGGGGCGCCGACGCCGCTCCGATGGCCGGGTGATTCGGAAAACCGCCGAAAAACCCCGGATTCCCGCCGTTTTCTCGATTGACGCTCCAATTTTTTGCGAACACACTCGGTCATGGTCCGTGCGGTGCCCGGTACGGTACGGGCGGATTTCGACGGCTTGGTGAACGCGCTTCCAGGCCAGTTTCCCTGTCAAAGACGATGAAGGAGGCGTGAGGTGAACAAGAGCGATCTTGTCCAGTCGGTGGCGGACAGCGCCGGTATTTCGAAGGCCGACTCGGCGAAAGCCGTCGACGCGGTGTTCGACTGCATCACGGCGTCGCTGAAGGGCGGCGACGAGGTGCGCGTGGTGGGCTTCGGGACGTTCAGCGTGTCGAGCCGCGCGGCATCGACGGGCCGCAACCCCCGGACCGGCGAAACCATTCAGATAGCGGCGTCGATGCAGCCCAAGTTCAAGGCGGGCAAGGCGCTCAAGGACGCCGTTAACTAGGCCGCCCCGTCGCGGCCTCGCGAAACGCGATCGCGGCCGCGCCGCCGGGGAACCGGCGGTGTGGACCGTGTTCGCGTTTGACGACGATACCGGCGCCCGTCTAGGGTCCGCCGCGCGGGCGGTTAGCTCAGCCGGTAGAGCGCCACGTTTACACCGTGGAAGTCGGCGGTTCGATCCCGTCACCGCCCACCAACCCGACCTCATGATGGCGGGGTGAGGCACGCGTTGTTGACACCGCGCCGTCTGCCGTTCTACATCGTGGCCCGGTTCGGGGGTGTAGCTCAGATTGGTTAGAGCGCTGGCCTGTCACGCCAGAGGCCGCGGGTTCGAGTCCCGTCACTCCCGCCACGATCCCCGTATTTCGATCCGCCCCCTCCCCAGCGGGGAGAGGGGATCTCAGCCGCGCCGCCGGCCGATGAAGCCGTCGCGGATTTCCCTCATCCGGGCGGCTGCGGCGGCGTCGAACGCGACCTTCGTGCGGGGCTCGGGAGCCCAGTGGCCGTAGCGGTCGGTGCCCCGGACCAGCGCCGCCGAGGGCCGTTCCCCGGTATAGCGGGTTTGCCGGGCGCGGGTCGGGCAGTAGTGGATCGAATAGCCGATCCGCCGGAAATCCGCGCTGTTGGGTTCCGAGG
Organism: Defluviicoccus sp.; assembly: GCA_022826125.1. Taxonomy (GTDB): domain Bacteria; phylum Pseudomonadota; class Alphaproteobacteria; order MPNO01; family MPNO01; genus MPNO01. The sequence continues at coordinate 2,069 of JAJDVM010000128.1, read as the reverse complement.
AATGCACGGTGCACTCGTGGTGGATCGAGAACTGGCCGGGCCGGAGCGGCATGTAGACCGCGCGCGTTTCGTCCACGTCGCGCGTGGTCTGGCCCCGGGTCAGGATGTTGTCGGCATCGGGACTCTCGTCAAACGCGGTCTCCGCGAGATGGCTCCCCGGGATACAGCGGATGCAGCCCGAGACCCGGTCCGACGGGGTAAACGCCACCCAGGCGGTGACCGTCTCGCGCGGCTCGATCCCGTAGTAGTAGGTGTCGCAATGCCACGAGACGTAGCCCGGATCGCGCGCTTCCTTGACGAAGAAGCTGGAGCCCCAGCACAGGATGTCGGGGCCGATCAGATCCTCCACCGCGTCGAGGATGCGCGGGTGGCGGACGATGTCGCTGAACAGGCGGAACGGCAGATGAGACTTGTGGGCGAGGGTCGCCATGACCTTTTCGCCGGTGTCGCGTTCGTAGCGTTCGAGGCACTCGACGGCCGCCGCCGCTTCTTCCGCGGAAAGCCCGTCCACGGGGAAGACGAAACCGTCGCGGCGGAACCCCGCCACTTGGTCCTCGGTGAGCGCCTTCATGGGAGGACGAGGGTAGGGAGCGGGGAACGGGGGGTCAACTTGGGCGCGCGCCCGCGCCGCTGGACACGCGGCGGCCTTCGCCGCCACACTCGCGCGGGAACCAGGGAGGACGGACGATGAACGAAACCCCTGGCGGGCTCGCGGCGCACATGATCGGCAGTCTGCCACTGCCGGACGCGGAAACCTCGTTCCGCACCGTGGGCGGTGCGCTGGGCTCGCACATGCGCTGCCTGCCGGACGGCGAGACCGGCCGGCGCAGGCGCTGGATCAGCTTCATCAACGATCAGCTCAAGGCCCATCCGGATCTCGAAATCGACCCAACCGTGCCGCCCTTCGACTTCACCCAGTGGGACGGCAAGGTGGTCTATACGGTGGAACGGCTGCGCGTTCGCGAAGGGGTGGACCCGGAGGACCTGACCTTCGCCACCGGCTATGCCGACGACGCGATCCGCAATTACGGGATCTTCGCGCGGCTCGGCGCAGAGGGCGCGATTCCCGCCGCCGTGAAGTACCAGATCTGCATGGCGCCCCCTCTCGCGATCGCCTTCAACTTCATGTCCCCCAACGCCTATGACGACTTCGTGCCGGCCTATGCCGCCCATCTGCGCGACGAGTTCCGGCGCATCTCCGAAACCCTGCCGCACGACCGGATCGTCTATCAGTGGGATGTCTGCATCGAGGTGCTGATGTGGGAGGGGTATTACGGCCTCGAGGGAGACCATCGACGGCGAATCCTCGACTCGCTGGGCGACATCGGCGACATGGTGCCGGGCGACATCGATCTCGGCTACCACCTCTGCTACGGCAGCCCGCAGGACGAGCATCTGGTGCAGCCACGCGACCTCGCTGTCTGCGTCGAGATCGCCAACGGCATCGCCGGCGCGGTCGGCCGGCCGGTGCAATACATCCACATGCCGGTCCCCAGGGACCGGAGCGACACCGCGTTTTTCGCGCCCCTCGCCGACCTCGCTCTGAGGGAGGGGACGGCGCTCTATCTCGGCCTGGTGCACGAGGGCGACCCGGAGGGGAACGCAAGGAAGCTCGCCGAGGCGCGCAAGTTCGCGACCGTTGCCGGCATCGCGGCCGAATGCGGTCTCGGACGCGGCGACCCGAACACGCTCGCCGACATCCTGGAGCAGCACAGACTCCTGGCGGAGGCAGGGTAGGGACCCGCGCCACCTTCCCCTTGTCATTTCGACCCGAGCCGCTCAGAGCGCGGTGGAGCGGAGAAATCCGCCCGGCTCAGGCGGTGGCGCGCCTCCTGCGATACTGGCTCAACAGCACCACGGCCAGCGCCGCGAGACCGAGCAGGTAGACGATCTCCTTGGGCGGGCGGTCGATCTGCTCGACGTCGATGTCGGTGATGCGGTCGCCGAAGGTGAGCCCCGCCTTCTCTGCCGGGCCGTTGAAGGCGGTGTTGCTGACCTCGTAGCCGCCGCCCTCGGCCGGCTCGATCTCCATCCCGATCCTTTGCGCCAGCGACTGTTCGCCCTTCGGG
>JAJDVM010000104.1 GCA_022826125.1 Defluviicoccus sp. | reverse complement strand
GTCGACGAGTACGTGGAAAGCCACTACGCGCGGCGCTGAACGGGAGGCGCGAATGGCGGGCCGGACCAGACGCTACGACCTGATCCTCCGGGGCGGGCGGGTGATCGACCCCGCGTCCGGGCGCAACCGCAAGGCCGATGTCGGGATCGCGGGCGGGCGCATCGCCGCGGTCAAGGCGGGGATCAAGGGGGCGAAACGGGTCATCGACGTGAGCGGCGGCCTCGTGCTGCCCGGCCTGATCGACACCCACGCCCATGTCTACCGCCACGTCACGGGCGAGTTCGGGCTCGACGCCGACCTTTGCGGCGTGCGGTCGGGCGTCACCACGGTGGTCGACCAGGGCGGGCCGAGCCTGATGACGCTGCCCGGGTTCCGGAAGTTCATCGTCGAGCCCGCCAAGACCCGGGTGCTCTGCTTCCTCTCCACCTACACGGTGGGCGGGCTGGAGGGGCATCGCTACCCCTCGCTCTACGGGCCCGAGCAGGTCGACGTGAAGCGCACCGCCCGGGTCGCCATGGCCAACCGCGACATCGTCAAGGGCATCAAGGCGCATGCCGAGGTGGGCGGCGCCTCGCGCTGGGGCTGCCAGGTGCTCGAGCGGGCGCGCGAGATCGCCAGCGAGGCGAAGCTCCCGATCTACGTCCATCTCGGCCAGCTCTGGCCCACCGAGGGGACGGACGTGGACCCCGACGCGGTGGTCCGCAAGATGGTGCCGCTGATGAGGAAGGGCGACATCCTTGCCCATCCCTTCACCCGGCATCCGGGCGGCTTCGTCTCGGAGAAGACCGGCAGGCTCCATCCGGTCGTCAAGAAGGCGATCGCGCGCGGAGTGCGCGTCGATGTGGGTCACGGCTCCCATTTCAGCTTCAGTTTGGCGCGCGCCGCGCTGGACCAGGGCATCCGGCCGTTCACCCTCGGCGCCGACCTGCACGGCTACTCGATCGCGGTGCCGGAGGCGCGGGCCGAAGAGATCGGGCTTCCCGCCAACGACCGCGCGCCGTTCGGCCTGTGCCACGCGATGACCGAGCTCCTCGCGCTCGGGATGGAGCTCACGGACGTGGTCGCGACGGTCACCTCGAACGCGGCCGAGGCGATCGGCATGGCGGACGAGATCGGCTCGCTGGCGAAGGGCAGGGCGGCCGATATCAGCGTCGTCGACCTCGTGCCGGGGCCGTGGGAGCTGCGCGACAATTCGGGCGAGACGGTAACGGCGGACCGGGCTTTCGTGCCCCGCTTCGCGCTCAGGGACGGCGTGCGTTACGACGCCGACTCGCCCCTCCTCCCCGAGCTCGCCGCCGCCGCATGACGGGGGCCGGGGGCGGGCGCGTCGCCGGCAAGACGGCGCTGGTCACCGGCGCCGGCTCCATCGGCCCGGGCTGGGGCAATGGCAAGGCGGCGGCGGTGCTCTATGCGCGCGAGGGCGCGAAGGTGCTATGCGTCGACAACCGACTCGCCGCCGCCGAGGAAACCCGCGACATCGTCGAAGGCGAAGGCGGCACCGCCGTCGCGCATGAGGCGGACGTGACCGACGAGGGCAGCATCGCGGCCATGGTCGCGGCCTGCATCGACGCGTTCGGGCGGATCGACATCCTCCACAACAATGTCGGCGGCTCGGGCCCGGGCGCCGCGCTGATGGAGGTGGCGCTGGACGACTGGAACGACACGCTCGGCCGCAACGTCACCGGCGCCTTCCTCGCGATGAAGGCGGCGATCCCGCACATGGAGGCCGAGGGCGGCGGCGCGATCGTCAACATCTCCTCGATCGCCGGCCTCACCCATATCGGCGTGCCCTCGACCTCCTATTCGGCGGCCAAGGGCGCGCTCAACGAGCTCACGAAGAACATCGCGATCCAGTACGCGGCCAGGAACATCCGCGCCAACTGCGTCGCGCCGGGCCTGATGAAGACCCCCTTCATCCTCCGGGAGAAGGACGGCGTCCCCAACCACATCCGCAAGGGCTACGCGACGCCCGAGGAGTACCACGCGGCGCGGGCGGCGATCATACCGATGCGGCGGATGGGCGATGCCTGGGACGTGGCCAAAGCCGCCCTCTTCCTCGCGAGCGACGATGCCGCCTACATCACCGGCCAGTGCCTCGTCGTCGACGGCGGCGTGACGGCCACCAGCCCGGGAGCGTGAGGGGCGCGTCCCTCGATACGGCGCTGGCGCGCCTACTCGGGATGAGGTGGATTATTCAGCCCCACCTCTTTCCTCACCCTGAGTAGCCGCCGCAGGCGGCGTATCGAAGGGCGCTACGCCAGCACCGTTCCCCCGTCCACCGATATCGTCTGGCCGGTCACGAAGGCGCTGGCGTCGGAGAGCAGCCACATCGCGGTGCCGATCACGTCGTCGGGCGTCATGCTGCGGCGGATGATCTGGCCGTTCTTGATCACGTCCAAGGCGTTGTCGAGCTTGGCGGCGAAGAACTCGCGCGTGCCCTCGGTGACGATCGCGCTCGGCGCCATCGCGTTGACCCGGATGTTGTCGCGCCCGATCTCGCGCGCGAGGCCCCGGGTGAGCCCGACCACGGCGGCCTTCGACGTGGTGTAGTGGAGCGCGTAGGGCATGCCGAACCGCGCCGCCAGCGAGGCGATGTTGATCACCGATCCGCCGCCCGCCTCGCGCATCGCCGGCACGACGGCCTTGCAGCAGTTCCAGATGCCCTTGACGTTGACCGCCATCGCGTCGTCCCACTCGCCGGGGTCGATCGCGTCGAACCGCCCGCCGGTGAGCGCGCCGTAGAGCGCGGCGTTGTTGATCAGACCGTCGACCCGGCCGAAGGCGTCGATAGCCGCCTTCGCCATTGCCCGGCAGGAGCCCTCGTCGCGCACGTCGAGCGAGACGCCGACGCATTCGCCGCCCTTCTCCCCGACCGCCGCGACCGTCTCGTCGGTCGGGATCACGTCGGCCGCCACGATGCGCGCGCCGAGCTCCGCCGCGGCGAGCGCGTAGGCCTGTCCGAGCCCCCGCCCGCCGCCGGTGATCACGACCGTCTTTCCGTTGAGGGCAAATGCCTCGCCCGCCATGTTTCTACTCCTCGGTTTTCGGTTTTCGGTTGTCGAGCGGCGCGACGCCGGTCTCGCCGGCGATCCCGTCCAGCGCCTCGCGCAGCGCGCCCGGGATCGGAATGCCATGTTCCGCGCGCTCCGCCATGCGCGCCGCGCGGCCGTCGCCCGGCACGCGCACGGCATCGAAGCCGGGCATCGTCGCCGATCCGCGCATCTGGCCGGCCACCCGGTCTACCGCGCCCCCGATGGCCGACGCGTCGCCGAACGCCGCCGGGTCGAGGGCGCAGATGAACTGCCCGGTATTGGCCGCGCGGTCGACGTCGGCGGCGTAGTCGATCAGGTCCTCGCCCATCGCCGCGCCGTTGAGGGTGCCCGCGAGCAGCCCGATGACGAGGCCGAGCGCATAGCCCTTGTAGCCGCCCATCGGCAGCAGCAGCCCTTCGGAGGCGCGCGCCGGGTCGGTGAGCGGCGTGCCGTCGCGCGCGACCATCCAGCCCTCGGGCATGGCTTCGCCGCGCTGCGCGGTCGCCCTGATCTTGCCCATCGATGCGACGGTGGTCGCGAAATCCATCACCACCGGGGCGCCGTCCCCCGCCGGGATCGCGACCGCGAGGGGATTGGTGCTGAGCAGCAGGTCGGTGCCGCCCCAGGGCGGCATCTGGTTGCCGCCGCCGACCGCGCCGTAGATGCCGATCATGCCGCGCGCGAGCGGCATCGCCGCATAGACCGAAGCGGCGCCCGCGTGGTTGCCGTTGCGCGTGCCGGCCCAGCCGATCCCGCTCTCGGACGCCTTGCCGATCGCGGTCCTGGCGGCGAATTCGACCGCGAGGTGGCCCATCCCGTTGTCGCCGTCGACGACCGCGACCGAGGCGGTTTCCCGCAAAATTCCGATCTTCGGGGTCCTGTTGATGCCGCCGCCCCGGATGCGTTTCAGGTAGTCCGGCAGGCGGAAGATGCCGTGCGCGTCGAAACCCGTGCGGTCGGCGTCGACCATGAGGCGCGCGACGTCGGCCGCGTCGCCCTCGGGCAGGCCTTCTCCCGTCATTACCTCGGCGATGAAGCGTTCGAGCTCGCCGGCCGGGAAGCGCTCGCTCATCTCGTCCTCCGCGTTTCGCGGTGCCAGACATAGAGCCCGCTGCCGGTCACGATCAAGGCGCCGAGGATGCTGAACCCGTCCGGGAAGTCGCCGAACACGAAAAAGCCCAGCGTGACGGCCCAGATCAGCTGGC
>JAJDVM010000062.1 GCA_022826125.1 Defluviicoccus sp. | reverse complement strand
GCGGTCTGGACCGGCGCGGACGTGGCCGACATTCCGCCGATCGATTTCCGCCTGTCGCGGGTGGAAGGGCTGGAGCCCTACCGCCAGCCGATCCTCGCGCAGGGCGTGGTCCGCTATGTCGGCGAGCCGGTCGCGCTGGTGTTCGCCGAGGAGCGCTACATCGCCGAGGACGCGGCCGACGCGGTGCTGGTCGAGATCGACGAGGAGACGCCCTATCTCGACTGCACCGGGGCGCCGCCCGGCTTCCTCCCCGGGCTCGACTGCGAGGCGGCGCTGGTCGAGAAATATTACGGCGACCTCGACGCCGCCTTCGCCGCGGCGGACGACATTCTCGAAGCGGAGTTCGCGGTCGGCCGGCACAGCGGGGTGCCGATCGAGACCCGGGGCGCGCTCGGGCTCTACAACGGCGAGCGCGCGCGGATCGAGCTCTACGGCGCGGCCAAGGTGCCGCATTACAACCGCAACGCCATCGCCGCCATGCTGGGCCTTGGGCGCGACGATCTGCAGCTCTTCGAAGGCCATGTCGGCGGCGGGTTCGGCATGCGGGGCGAGCTTTACCCGGAGGACGTGCTGGTCTGCATCGCGGCGACCCGGCTGGGCCGGCCGGTGAAGTGGATCGAGGACCGGCGCGAGAACCTGCTGGCGCTCAACCATTCGCGCGACCAGGTCCACCGCATCCGCGCCGCCATCGACGAGCGCGGCTTCATCCTCGGCCTCGACGACGACATCTATTCCGATCAGGGCGCCTATGTGCGGAGCCACGGCGTCACCGTGGTCGACCTCGCCACGGCGATGCTGCCCGGCCCCTATCTGATCCCGGCCTACCGCGCGCGCGCGCATGTCCGGCTGACCAACAAGACGCCGGCCGGCACCTACCGCGCGCCGGGGCGCTACGAATCGACATTCGCGCGGGAACGGCTGCTCGACGCGGTCGCCGAGCGCGTCGGCATCGACCGCATCGAGGTACGGCGGCGCAACCTGATCCCGGCCGGGGAAATGCCGTACTCGCGCTACTTCCAGGCGATGGAAACGCCGGTGCTGCTCGATTCGGGGCTCTACGAGGACCTGCTCGACCGGCTGCTGGACCGGGTCGATTACGCGAACCTGCGGAACCGGATGGCGCGCCGCCGCGAGGACGGCGAATGCGTCGGTCTCGGGATCGGCTATTTCGTGGAGAAGAGCGGGCTCGGCCCGTTCGACGACGTCCGGATCGAGATCGCGTCCGACGGCGGCATCGAGGTGGTCACCGGGGTCGCCTCGATCGGCCAGGGGGTCGAGACCGTGGTGGCGCAGATCTGCGCCGAGGCGCTGGGCACGGACTACCGCGACATCCGGGTGACCCACGGCCAGACCGACCGGATCGAGCGCGGCATGGGCGCCTTCGCCTCGCGGGTGACGGTGATGACCGGGATGGCGACGCATCTCGCGGCGACGCGGCTGCGCGATGCGCTGACGCCGGTCGCCGCGCGCCTCCTCCAGACCGGCGAGGACGGTATCGCTTTCGAGGACGGCATGGTTCGCGCGGGCGCGGACGGGCCGTCGGCGCCGCTCGGGACGGTCGCGGCGGCGCTCGCCGAGGACCGGGGGAACGAGCGCGCGACCGCGGAGGCGACCTTCGAGGTCGAGCACATGACCTACCCCTACGGCATCCACCTCATACTGCTCTCCATCGACCGCGAGACCTGCGGCATCGAGATCGAGCGTTTCGTCGTCGCCTTCGACATCGGCCGCGCGGTCAACCCGATGCTGGTCGAGGGGCAGATCCACGGCGGCGCGGCGCAAGGCCTGGGCGGGGCGCTCTACGAGGAGTTCCTGTACGACGGGTCGGGCCAGCCGCTGTCGGCGAGCTTCGTCGACTATCTCATCCCCGGCTCGGAGGAAATCCCGCGTGTGGATTCGCTGGTGCGCGAGGACGCTCCGTCGGGCACCAACCCGCTCGGCCTCAAGGGCGCGGGCGAGGCCGGGATCAACGGGGCCGGCGCGGCGGTGGCGGCGGCGATCGACGACGCGATCGGGCGGCCCGGCGCGATCACCCGCCTGCCGGTGACGCCGGCGCGGCTGTTCGCATTGCTCAACGAGGAGGCGTAGATGGGACGACTGGACGGCAAGGTCGCGTTCGTGACCGCGGCCGGCGGCGGCATCGCCGGCGCGACGGCGAGGCTCTACGGCGCCGAGGGCGCGGCGGTCGCCTGCGTCGATATCGTGGAAGAGACGGTCAGGGAGACGGCCGCGGATATCGAGGCGGCGGGCGGCAGGGCGATCCCCGTCGTCTGCGACGTGACCGACCCGCACGCGGTCGACTCGGCTCTGGTCGAGACCGTCGCGGCGTTCGGGCGGATCGACACCGTGTTCGACGCCGCCGCCTATTCCGAGCCCAAATACACCGTCGCCGACATGCCGGTGGAGACCTGGAAGGCGGTGATCGAGGTCAACCTGACCGGCATGTTCATCGTCGCCAAGCTGGCGATCCCGCACCTCAAGGCGGCGGGCGGCGGCACGCTGGTGCTGGTGTCCTCGATCTACGGCCATATCGGCGCCAGCGAGCGCCCGGCCTACTGCGCGTCGAAGGGCGGGGTCAGGATGCTCGCCAAGGCCATCGCCATCGACCACGCCGACGACAACATCCGCGCCAACGCGATCCTGCCGGGGCCGATCGAGACCCCGCGCCTGCTGCAACGCAACGCCTCGATGGACGGCGTGCGGGAGCGCCACGGCGCACGCTTGCTCCAGCACCGGCTCGGCCAGCCCGATGAGGTCGCGAAGGCGGCGCTCTATCTCGCGAGCGACGAGTCCACCTTCACCTCGGGCGCCGACTTCTTCGTCGACGCGGGGTATACGGCGATCTAGCGCCTGTCCGTTCCGGTTGGAAGCACTCCGACTCTCGCCTCACCCGTCATGGTCGGCCTCCGCCGCCGGCACGGGCGCGATCCGCTTGATCGGATAACGCTCCGGTGGGAGGATATACCGTTATTGTCATGTCGTTTTGCACGGTAGGGAGCGAGTCGAGAGTTTCATCCGCAAAATAAGAAACGACAGTCCGCGAGAACGCCGCGCGTCCGCGAAACGGACGGGCCGGCGACAAAAAGGCAAGGCAAGAAGCGGACCGAGGGGGGAGACGGCGGAACGCCGTGAATCGGGAAGAACGCGGCAGCACGCGGGAAACGGGATACCGCGCGGCCGGCTTTGCCGTGCTGACGGCGGCGCTTTGCCTGGCCGACGCCGCGCTCGCGCCGCCGCGCGGTGCGCACGCGGCCGAGCCCGCATGGGCCGGCCGCACGCTGACGCCCTCGCTGGAAGCGGGGCCGCGCCGTGACGGGGGCGACGCGAAGACCGGGGCGGGGCTGGAGCTGGGCGGAGGGCTGAGCTTCCCCGACCGATCGTCCGGAGCGGGCACGGAGTTCCGGACGCGCGGCCCGGTCGCGCGCGGCGACGGTTCCCGGACGCGGGGCGCGCCGGGCCGGGGCCTGTCGTTCAGCCTCCTGCCGTCATGGGACGATCCCGCGTACGAGGCCCGACGCCCGTGGCTGCCCGAAAACACCGTCCCGATACCACCGGCAAACGACGACGGGCGGCTGGACGCGGAGCTCGGCTACGGGCTCGACGCGTTCGACGGGCAAGGCGTCCTGACTCCCTATCTCGGCGTCGCGGCGGACGGCGGGGGCCGGGAGATGCATGGGGGCGTGCGGCTCAGACTGTCCACCGTCTACGGCGATATCCCGGGCGCGGCGGAGGGGACCGACCTCGGCGGCGCGCATCGCGCCGGAGCGGCGCTCGCGCGGCCGCCGGAGTGGATGAGCTCCCCCGTCCCGCTTCCCGCCGCCGCCGTCGCCGCGCGGGAGGAGCCGGCCGCCGGCACCGCGGCGAACGATGTCGAGGCATCGGACCGGACGAACCCGGCGATACCGCCGGCCGCGCCGCGCGCCGCCGACGGTCCGCGCTACCGCGTGCAGCTCGGCGCGTTCTCCAGGCCGGCGGTTGCCCGGCGGGCGAGGACGGCACTGGCGGGCGCGCTCGAAGAAATCCTCACCGGCGGCGGGCGCGCACTCGTCGTCGACGATTCGAGAGGCGACGGCCTGTCCCGCGTCGTCCTCGCGGACAGCTTCGCCGGCCGCCGCGCGGCTGCCGCCGTTTGCGCCGAGATCGCGGCGCGCGGCAGGGAGTGCTACGTTGCCCGCGCGCGATAGCGGGGGCAGACACCATGAACGACCGTCTCAGGGACCTGATCGAAGCCAGCGCGCCGCTCTGGGCCGGCGAGGCCGAGGTGGTCCGGACCTATTTCGACTCGCCGGCGCGCAGCGCGGACACCGACCGGGTCTGGCTCAAGCGGCAGTGCTTCAAGGAGTTCTACGGCTCGGGCTACGGCGAGCCGGAGCACGGCATGCTGGTCGAATGGGGCCGCGAGATCATCGCGCTGCGCCCGGAGCTCGATAACGGGCTCGACCGGCACGAGCTGCTGGAGCTCGTCGAGGCGCACTACGCCGAGTATCACCATTACTGCCTGTTCGCCGACATCTACGACGCGCTCGGCGCGCCGGACGATCCGCCGCTCGCGCCGCTCATGTGCGAGAACTGGGACGAGGGCAAGGCGCTCGACGATTTCCGCCGCGAGATCCGCAACACCCACGGCGAGCTCGGACAGTCGGCATTCGATTTCACCGAGGGCGGCTACTGCACGCTCTACGCGGAAGGCGCGAAGCTCGCCGGGCGCGGCGGGATCGACGACAGGATCGCGGCCGCGTGCCAGCGGGTCTATGACGACGAGGTCGACCACATGCTGCGGGGCGTGGTCGGGCTGGGCGATCTCGACGAGGAGGAGACCGACTGGGAGCTGGTGAAGGAGCTGGTCACCGGCCAGCTGCGGCGGCGCATCAACATGCGGAACGGCCAGTTCGGCCACCCGGTCCCGGAACGCCGCATCGAGGAGATCTTCGCCGGCGAGATCGAGCCGATCGCCTTCGACTACTCCCTCGCCGAAAAGGCCGCCTGAGGCGGCGGCGCCGTATCGAGGGACGCCCTTCAGCCCCCGATACGCTCGCGTCTCAGCTCGTTCCGGGCCAGCACCTCGCCGCGCTTGATCACCCAGGCGGGCGGCTGCTGCAGGCGCAGCACGTGCTGCACGGTGGGCGCGGCAAGGACGTTAAAGTCGGCCTTTTTCCCGACGTCGAGCCCGTAGCCTTCCAGCCTCAGCGCCTGGGCGGCGTTCTCGGTGATGAAGTCGAACACCGCCCGGATCTCGTCGGGATAGGTCATGTGGCAGGCGTGGCAGACATGGGCGGCGACCTCCTGCTGGTCGTTGCGCCCGAACGGGTAGTAGGGATCGTTCACGTCGTCCTGCGAGGAGAACACGTTGGCGCCGATCTTCCAGAGATCCTTGGTCCGGGTCACGCCGCGGCGCATGTTGGCGGTGTCGTAACGCCCCTGGGCCACCAGGCTGATCTGCGGGTTCGACGAGATCGAGACGCCGGCGTCTCGCACCAGGTTCATCACCTTGTGGGCATGGACCTCGTCATAGGCGGCGAGCGCGCCGCAATGGCTCGCCGAGACCCTTCCCTGATAGCCCTCGCGGATGGTCCTGGCGGCGAGGTACTCGAGCGAGCGGCTGTTCGAATTGTCGGTGTCATCCACCAGCATGTGGATGTCCTTGTCGTATTTCTTCGCCAGCTCGAAGCAGAAGTCGATATGGGCGCGCGCGTCCTCGTCGAGATGTTCGTGCCAGGGGAGTCCGCCGACCACGTCGGCGCCCATCCGCATCCCCTCCTCCATCAGCTCGTCGGTGCCGGGGTCGCGGACGATCGCTTCCTGGGGGAAGTCGACGGCTTCGATCTCGACGATGCCGGCATATTTCTCGCGGAGCGCGATGATCCCCTCCAGCGGGCGCAGCCCGCCGATGGAATCGACGTCGGCGAAGACGCGGAAAACGGTCGAGCCGTTGAGGATGCCCTCCTCGATCGCCCGGCTGGCGCGCTCGACGATGTCTTCGACGGTATAGGTGCGCTTGTGCTCCCAGGTGATCTCCAGGCATTCCTGGAAGCTGTTGGTGAGGTTGGGGCGCATCACGTCGCCGAGATTGCACTTGTCGAGATGGACGTGGCCGTTGACGTAGGTCGGCGCGGCGAGGTTGCCGCCGGCGTCGATCTCGCTCTCCGCGCTCCCCTCGACCTTGCGGCCGATGGCGGCGATCCTGCCGTCCTCGACCCCGATCTCCCAGGCGCCGTCGCGGTCGAGCAGGCGCGCGTTGCGAACGATCAGATCCATCAGGTCACTCCCGCCGGCGTTTCAGCTCGCCTTGATCTTGCCCTCATCGTCGAGCTCCAGGCCGGTCTCGCGGGCGGCGTCGATGACCTTGTCGTGCCACATCACCCCCGGCGGCTCGCTGCCCTCGATGATCCCGATCAGGACGGCGTATTCGTCGCCCGCGTTCCTGAAGCCCCGCATCACCCCGGTCGGGACCGAGATCACGTCGCCCTGCTCCAGGATCACCTCGTTCTCGCCCTCGTCGCCCCAATAGACCGACCAGCGCCCGGTCAGCGGCACGAACACCTCGACGGTCTCGTGGCTGTGAAGCGCGGAGCCCTTGCCGGGCTCGCAGCCGTTATGGGTCACGGTGAAGCCGCGCGCGTCGGCGATGGCGGGCTTCGTGTTGGGGTCCTCGTTAACGCCGTAGCCGATCATGTTGAAGATGTCGCGCTCGTGGCCGGGAAGCCTGGTATCCACGAACGCGACCTTGTTCGGCTTCATGCCGGCGAAGCGCGCGACCCGCGCCTCCATCTCCTCTGGCGAGAAGCTGCGTGATTTCATCGTCCTGCCCCGATCCCGAATAAGCCGCCGGCAGCGTAACGCCGCCCCGCCGCGATCCGCAAGCGGGCGCGGACAGCCGCGCGAAGCAGCCGTGAACCGCTACCGGTCGGCCCTGGAAGGGCGAGTCGGACGTCGGCCGCGCGCCGCCTCTATTCCGCCGCCTCTATTCCGCCGCCTCTATTCCGCCGCCTCTATTCCGCCGCCTCTATTCCGCCGCCTCTATTCCGCCGCCTCTATTCCGCCGCCTCTATTCCGCCGCCTCGGTTCCGGCGTCGAGGAGCTGGGCGACGTAGGTCTCGCGGCGGACCAGGTTCTTCGCGAACTCGTCCTCGAAATGCGAGACCACCGAGCCTGTCACCAGCTCCTCGGCCAGCAGCGCCTCGGACCACGCCTTGACCAGCGGGAAGGAATCCAGCAGCCCGGTCTCGAGGTAGCGCTCGGCGAACTCGAAGCGCTGGAAGAACGGCGCGTAGGCCGCGTCGACCAGACACAGCGTCTCGCCGCTGAAGAACGGGCCGTCATTGCCGCGCTCGCGTTCGACCGCCTCTTCGAGCCGCTGCACCCGCTTGGGAGCCTGGGCGAGGCCTTCCTCCACCTCCTCCCGCGTCTTGGTGTAGTAGACGCCGCTCAGCGCCTTGGCGAAGTCCGGCACGAAATCGGTCCAGGCGCGGTGGCGGGCACGATCGATCGGATCCTCGGGATGCAGCCGGGGCGGCACCACCTCGTCGAGGAATTCGGCGATCGCGTTGGATTCGAAGAGCGGCTGGTCCTTGACGACGAGAACCGGGACCTTGCCGTGCGGCGAAATCTCGAGGAACCAGTCGGGCTTCTCTCGGAGATTGATGTAGGTTACGTCGAACTCGACCTTTTTGGCGCGCATCAGGATCACGGCGCGCTGCACCCAGGGTCAGGTGAACGAGCTGATCAGGTGGTATTTCTCGGTCATTCTGTGCCTCCGTCGGGGGCCTGCGGCGGCCCGTCCGGGAAGATAGGGCGCGTGTCCCTTGCCGTCAAAACACAGGCGGCCGGTGCCTGATTTCACGCTGGAGCGCGCGGCGGGCGGCCCTGTCGCCGGGATCGACGAGGCGGGGCGTGGACCATGGGCGGGGCCGGTCGTGGCGGCCGCGGTGATTCTCGATCCCGCGACGCTGCCCCACCTCCTCGCGGTCGGCCTCGACGACTCCAAGACCCTGCCGCCGGCCAGGCGGCGCGAGCTTTACCGCGGCCTCCTGGAGTGCGCCGAGATCGGAATCGGCGCGGCGAGCGTCCGCGAGATCGAGGAAGACAACGTGCTGGGCGCTACCCTGACCGCGATGGGGCGCGCTCTCACCGCCCTGCCCCGGCGACCGACCGTCGCGCTGGTCGACGGCAACCGCGCGCCGGACCTCCCCTGCCGCGTCGAGACAGTGGTGGGGGGCGATTCGCTCTCGATGTCGATCGCCGCCGCCTCCATCGTCGCCAAGGTTACGCGGGACCGGATCATGGCGCGGCTCTCATCCCGCTATCCCGGGTTCGCGTGGGAGCGGAACGCGGGCTACGGCACGGCGGAGCACCGGCGCGCACTGGAGCGGCACGGGCCGACCCCGCACCACCGCCGCGGCTTCGCCCCGATCCGCGCGATGCTGGAAGGCGGGATCGGCTAATCCTCGTCGGTCGCGGGCGCGGAATGGGAAAGCGAGTGTCGAACCACCTTCTTCATCGCCGTGGGCAAGGCGTGTTCGCCGAGCCGTTCGACCGGAACCCAGACTCCATCGGCCTCGCGCCAACCCTCGCCGACATGCCCGGCCATGACCGCCAGCTCCAGATGGAAATGGGTGAAGGTATGGCGGACCCGCCCGGGAAGACGCTGCCATTCCGCCTCGACCGGTGCCCGGTCGAGCGCTTCCCCGTCGCGCGGCGGCTCTCCCGTCCAGTCGGTGGAGGGGATCTCCATCATGCCGCCGAGAAGCCCGCTTTCGGCGCGCCGGCGAAGCAGCACCGCGCCGTCCGGCCGTACCGCCCAGAAGGCCGTGCCGTAGCGCGTGGGACGCGGCACTCTCGCGGCGCGGAGCGGCAGAGTCTCCGCGATGCCGGCGCGCGACGCCGCGCAATCGCCGCTCAACGGACAGGCCCCGCAATCGGGCGAACGGGGCGTGCAGACGGTCGCGCCGAGATCCATCATCGCCTGGGCGTAGTCGCCCGGCCGCCGGTCGGGCGTGAGCCCGTCCGCGAGCCGGTAGAGCGCGGATTTCGCGCCGGGCAGCGGGTCCTCCACCGCGAAGAGGCGCGCCACGACACGTTCCACATTGCCGTCCACGACGGTGGCCCGGCGGTCGAACGCTATGGCCGCGATGGCGGCGGCGGTATAGGCGCCGACGCCGGGCAGCGCGCGCAACCCCTTCTCGGTCTCCGGAAACCGGCTGCCATGGTCCGCGACCAGGATCCCCGCGCATTTGTGGAGGTTGCGCGCCCTTGCGTAGTAGCCGAGCCCCTGCCATTCGCGCAGCACCTCGTCGAGCTCCGCCCGGGCGAGGTCGGGGAGCGTGGGCCATCTGTCCACGAACCGCCGGAAGTACCCGTCGACCGCGGCGACCGTGGTCTGCTGCAGCATGATCTCGCTGAGCCAGACCCCGTACGGGTCGGGCCGCGCGCCGGGCGGCGCCCGCCAGGGCAGGTCGCGGCGGTGCCCGTCGTACCAGGCAAGCAGCTTTTCGGCGGCGCCCGGTCGGCTGGCGGGTCGGTTCACGCGTCGCACCCCGTGCTGGCCGGCACAACGAAGTTGTCGCGCCCACCGGGCGAGCCTACCATGCGGCCCGTGCCCGGACGCCGATCCGGGGCGAGCGCAAGACCGAGGAGCGACACTTGCCCGCGCCGCTGGGCCGCCTGATTCCCGGAATCGTCGCCGAGGCCTATCGGCGCCGGGGGTTCTCCGAGCCCGCTCTCCTGACCGGCTGGCGGGCCGTCGTCGGCGAGGAAACGGCCGACCGTGCGATACCGGTTGAGGTCGCCTTTCCCCGCGGGTCGCGCGCCGCAGGCACGCTGCACATCCGGGTGGAAGGCGCCTACGCGACCGAACTCCAGCACAACGCGCCGCGCATCGTCGAACGGATCAACGGCTTCTACGGCTACGCCGCCATCGCCCGGCTCGCGCTGCATCAGGGGCCGGTGGAAAGACCGGCCGGGGACCGCGTCGTTCCGGAGCCGGCCGCCGGCCCGGCCCCGGCGGTCGAGGGGATCGAGAGCCCGGAATTGCGTGAGGCGCTTCGAAAGCTCGGCGCCGCGATCGGATCCGACGCCGGATAGGGCGGCCTCGCCCCGGCGGCCGACGCCGCCGGTGGGACAAGACGCTGGACGGCAATGGCGGAAATCAACTAAATATTGTGTTAGGATACGGGAAATGTGGAAGATGTGGGATATGTTGCGTCGACTCTCGGCCCCTGCCCTCGGCGCCCTGGGCCTTCTCGCGCTGGTCCACGGCACCGCCTGGAGCGCGGCGTCGAAGGTCGAGGTGCCGCCGCCCGAGGCGACCTTCGGCTCGGTTCCGGTAACCGCCGGGGACAACGTTCTCGGCCAGGCCGGCGCGCCGGTCACCATCGTCGAATACGCCTCCTTCACCTGTCCGCACTGCGCGCGGTTTCACGCCGATATCCTGCCGGAGCTCAAGAAAGCCTATATCGACACAGGCAAGGCCCGGCTGGTGTACCGCGATTTCCCGCTCGACCGCGCCGCGTTCGCGGCTTCGGTGGTGGCGCGCTGCGCGACCGGCAGCCGCTATTTCGGCATCGTCGACCTTCTCTTCAGGGAGCAATCGCGCTGGGCCGGCGCGCGGGATCGGATGGCCGCCCTGCGCCGTCTCGCGACGCTCTCGGGGATTTCGAAGAAGAAGCTCGATGGCTGCCTCAAGAACGAGAAGATCCAGAACGCCGTCCTCCAGCAGCGGCTGACGGCAACCCAGGAATTCGAGATCACATCCACCCCGACCCTGATCGTCAACGGCGCGAAATATCACGGCGGCCTGACGCTGGAGCAGTTCCGGGCGGTGATCGACCGGGCGCTCGCGGGGAAATAGCGAGGACGGACGGCGGTGGAATTCACACGGCTGCGCCTCACCGGTTTCAAGTCTTTCGTCGATCCGACCGACGTCCACATCGATCCGGGCTTGACGGGCGTCGTCGGTCCGAACGGCTGCGGCAAGTCGAACATCGTCGAGGCGCTCCGCTGGGTGATGGGCGAGAACGCGCCGCGGCAGATGCGTTCCTCGGAAATGGACGAGGTGATTTTCGCGGGCACCGCCGGCCGGCCCGCTCGCAACATGGCGGAAGTCCTGCTGACCCTCGACAACGCGGCCCGCGGGGCTCCCGCGGCCTACAACGAAGGGCCGGAGATCAACGTCACGCGGCGGATCGAGCGCGGCAGCGGCTCGCAGTTCCGGGTCAATGGCCGCGACGTGCGCGCGCGCGACGTGCAGACGCTGTTCGCGGACGCGGCGTCCGGCGCGCGCACCACGGCGATCGTCAACCAGGGGCAGGTCGGCGACCTCGTCAGCGCCAAGCCGGCGGAACGGCGCCGGGTGCTCGAAGACGCGGCCGGCATCACCGGCCTCCACGCCCGGCGTCACGAGGCCGAGCTTCGCCTGCGCGCGGCCGAAACCAATCTGGAAAGGCTGGAAGACGTCATCGGAGCTCTGGAGGAGCAGCATAGGGGGCTCAAGCGCCAGGCGCGCCAGGCCACCCGCTACCGCAACCTGAGCGACCGGTTGAGGCGCACCGAGGCCTCGCTGCTCCATCGGCGCTGGCTCGCGGCGACCCGGGCGATGGCCGGGGCGCAGGAGGCGCTGACGCTCGCCGAATCGGCGGTGGTCGAGACTACCGGCGCCGTCGCCCGGGCGACGAGCGCTCACGAGGACTCCGCCGAGGCGCTGCCGCCGCTGCGCGCCACCGAGAGGGACGCCGCCGAGGCGCTCCAGAGGCTGCTGGTGAAGCGCGACGGTCTCGACCAGGAAGCGCGCAGGGTGGCGGAGGCCGTCCGGGCGCTCGACCTCCGCATCCGCCAGCTGGAAGGCGATGCGTCCGGCGCGCGCGACCGCCGGTCGGACGCCGACGGCGCGCTCGCCAGGCTCGCCGCCGAGGCCGAGGACATTGCCGCGCGCGAGGAGGGCCACGACGCGGCGCTCGCCGCGCTGTCCGGAGAGCTCGCGGAGGCGAGGACGGTCGACGAGGCCGCGGAAACGGCGCACGCGGCCGCCCTGCGCGACCTGACCGCGGCGGAGGCGGGCAGGAACGCCCTGGAGCGCCGGGTCGCCGAAGCCCGCACGCGGCGCGAACGCATCGCGGCGCGCGAACGGCAGCTTGCCGACGACGAAGCGAAGCACGGACCGCTCGGACAGTTCGAGCGGGCGCTGGCGGACGCGGAAGCGGCGACCGACGGCGCGCGGACGGATCTCGATCGGGCGCAAGCCGGGCTGGACGCCGCAGAAGCGGAACGCGTCGGCGCGGTTGCCGACGACGACGGTGCGCGCGCCGCCCTGCGCGAAGCGGAGACCGGCTTCGAGAAAGCGAGGTCCGAGGTCGACACGCTCGCGGCCCTGCTCGATCTCGGCGAGTCCGATCTCTGGCCGCCGGTGATCGACGCGGTCGCGGTCGAGTCGGGCTACGAGGTCGCGCTGGGCGCCGCCCTCGGCGACGACCTGCTGGCATCGGGCGACGAGGCCGCTCCGGCGCACTGGCGCGAGCCCGTCTCTGGCGGCGGGTCGACGCCCTTGCCGCCCGGCGCCCGGCCGCTGTCGGATTTCGTGGACGCGCCGGCGGCGCTGCGTCTCCGTCTGTCCCAGATCGGTCTGGTCGCCGATCGCGCGGAAGGCGACTCACTCGCGCCGCGGCTGGTTCAGGGACAGCGGCTGGTGGCGCGGACCGGCGCGCTCTGGCGCTGGGACGGGTACCGCGTCGCCGCGGGGACGCCGACGACGGCCGCCAAGCGGATGGAGCAGCGCAACCGGCTCGAGGATCTGCGCGGAACGCTCGGCGGGCTCGAAACGTCGGTCGCGCGCGCCGCGGCGGCGGCGAACACGACCGGCGAGCGGTTGCGCGCGGCGGTCGCGGCGGAAGAGGCCGGACGCGCCGCGAGACGGGACGCGGAGACCGCGCTGGCCGGCGCCCGGTCGGTCGAGACGGAAGCGGCAGCGGCGCTCGCCGGGGAACGCTCCTACCGCCGCTCCACCCGGGAGGCGCGGGCCGGCATGGCGGCCGAGCTCGACGAGGCCGACAAGGCTCTGGCGGCGGCCACGGAAGAGCTCGAATCCCTCCCTGAACCGGCGCTCCAGAACGAGGCCGTCGAGCGGACGCGAAGAGCGCTCGAGGATGCGCGCGGCCGTGTCGCCCGGCTCGGTCAGGACTATCAGCGACAGGTCGCGGAGGGCGAGCAGCGGGCGCGGAGGCGGGCGGCGATCGCCTCGGAGCTCGAATCCTGGCGCGGGCGGGCGACCGCGGCCGACCGCGACATCGAGGGGTTCGCGGCCCGAATCGACGAGGCTTCCGGAGAGCGCGCGGCGCTGATGGAGCGGCCCGAGGCCCTCGCCCGCCAACGGGATGCGCTGGCCGGCGATATCGCGGAGGCGGATCTCCGCCGCGACCGGGCCGCGGGCGCCCTGTCGGATGCGGATGCCCGGCTCGAAGAGGCCGCGCGGACGCTGCGGTCCGCGGAAGGCCGGCTCGCGGAGAGCCGCGAGGAGCGGGTGCGCCGCGAATCCGACCTCGAGCAGGAGCGTCAGCGCATGGATACCGTCGCCGAACGGGTCCGCGAGCGGCTCGGCTGCTCGCCGGACGCGATTCTGGAGTCGGCGGGGATCGAGCCGGATGCGCACCTGCCCGACGCGGAGACGCTCGAAGCGAGGCTCGAAAAGCTGAACCGCGAACGCGACAATATCGGGCCGGTCAATCTCCGGGCCGATATCGAGGCGTCGGAGCTCGACGCGCGCATCGGAGAGATGCAGGGCGAACGCGAGGACCTCCTGGGTGCGATCGCCAAGCTGCGCCACGGAATCGCGGGTCTCAACCGGGAAGGGCGCGAGCGTCTGCTCGCGGCGTTCGAGACGATAGACGGCCATTTCCGGACCATCTTCACCCGGCTGTTCGGCGGCGGCAGCGCGCGGCTCGAACTGACCGAGGCGGACGATCCCTTCGAATCCGGCCTCGAGGTCATGGCGAGCCCGCCCGGCAAGCGGCTGCAGTCGATGTCGCTGATGTCGGGCGGAGAACAGGCGCTGACCGCCATATCCCTGCTCTTCGCCGTATTCCTGACCAACCCGGCTCCGGTCTGCGTCCTCGACGAGGTCGACGCGCCGCTCGACGACAACAATGTCGACCGGTTCTGCAACCTGCTGGAGGAGATCGCGCGCGGCGGGGACACCCGCTTCCTGCTGATCACCCATCACCGGCTGACCATGGCGCGGATGGACCGGCTCTACGGCGTGACCATGCCGGAGCCCGGCGTGTCCCAGCTCGTCTCGGTCGATCTGATGGCCGCCGAACGGCTGCGGGAGCCGGCGTAGAGGCGGATTCGACGCGCTCCGGACGCCGTGCCGGGGGTCGGGACCGGCTTCAATTTCGTGCGTAAATTCAATCGGTTGCGCTTCCCCGGATAGGTCTTGACAGGGTTTCGGGCGCTCCCTATCGTGCCGCCGTCGCTGGCCTTGGCGCTCCCCGCGCCCGGGGTGCGACGGTGCAAACGGTTCATGGCCGAGCGCGAGCCTCCTCAAGCCCTCAGGGACCTGGATACGCGGCTCAAGCGGCTCCGTGCGGAGGATGACGAAAAAGCGCGCGCCGACGCCGCGCGCGAGCGGGGCCGAGGACTGAGCCTGGCGCTCAGGGTCGGCGTGGAGCTGGTCGCGGCGCTGATCGTCGGCGTCGGTGTGGGGCTTCTGCTCGACGGCTGGCTCGGAACGACGCCTTGGCTGTTGATCGTGTTCTTCGTCCTCGGCGCCGCCGCCGGGATGTTGAACGTTTATCGGGCGATGTCCGGCATGGGTTCTACCGCCGGCTACGCCAGGGAAGGGAAACCGGCCGGCGACGGCGAATCGGCCGGCACAGGACCGAAGGCAGACCGAAGTGGCAAGCGCTGACCATCACGGCCCCCTCTCGCAGTTCGAGATCAAGACCCTGCTGCCGATCCGGCTGGGCGAAGCCGACATATCGTTCACCAACTCGTCCCTGATGATGGTGATCGCGCTGGTCCTGATCACGCTGTTCCTGACCCTCGGGGTGCGCCGGCGGGCGCTGGTTCCGGGGCGCTGGCAGTCGATGGTGGAGCTGTCCTACGAGTTCATCGTCGGGCTGTTGCGCGAGACGGTCGGCGCCGACGGTCGGCGCTATTTCCCGTTCGTCTTCACGCTGTTCATGTTCGTCCTGTTCGGCAACATGCTGGGCATGATCCCCTACAGCTTCACCTTCACCAGCCACATTGTCGTGACGTTCGCGCTGGCGGCGGTGGTGTTCGTGGGCGTGACGATCCTGGGCTTCGTCAAGCACGGGTTCCACTTCGTCACGTTCTTCGTGCCGCCCGGGGTTTCCATCGCGTTGTGGCCGCTGCTGATCCCGATCGAGATCATTTCCTATTTGTCGCGGCCGATCAGCCTGTCGGTCCGGCTGTTCGCGAACATGCTGGCGGGTCACACGCTGCTCAAGGTCTTCGCGGGCTTCGTGCCGGCGCTCGGCGCGGCGGGCATCCTGCCGCTCGCCTTCGTCGCGGCCCTGTCCGGGCTCGAACTGGTGATCGCGTTCCTGCAGGCCTACGTGTTCGCGATCCTCACCTGCCTCTACATCAACGACGCGCTGCATCTCCACTGAGTGGGCGCATTTTCCGAAAGAGGAGACATCATGGAGCTTGAAGCAGCCAAGGTTATCGGCGCCGGCCTCGCGGTCATCGGCGTGGTCGGATCGGGAATCGGCATCGGCGCGATCTTCTCGTCGTTCATCTCGGCGGTGGCGCGCAACCCGGCGGCCCGGGGCGACGTCTTTCCGATGACGATGCTGGGCTTCGCCCTCGTCGAGGCCATCGCGCTGTTCGCGCTGGTGGTCGCGCTGGTCATTCTGTTCGGTTGACGGCGGCCGAACCGGCCGTCCGGCGCCGCCATGCCCCAGCTCGAACAGATCGATACCTATCTCAGCCAGGTCGTCTGGCTGGTGCTGACGTTCGGCATCCTCTATCTCGTCCTCTGGCGTTCGGCGCTCCCCCGGATTTCGCAGGTCCTGGTAACCCGGCAGGAGCGCATAGACGGCGACCTCCGGAAGGCGGCCGAGCTCAAGGCGGAAGCCGAGACGGTGCTCGCGGCCTATGAGGAGGCGGCCGCGAAGGCGAGGGCCGAAGCCCAGGCGATCCTGCGCGAGAGCGCCGATCGCTTCGCCGCGGAAGCGGCGGAAAGGAACGAGGCGCTGACCGCCGAGCTGGCGGAGGAAGCGGCGGCGGGCGAGGCGCGGATCGAGGCCGCGCGGGAACGCGCGATGGCCGACGTCGAGTCGATCGCGGCCGAGCTCGCCGGGCTCGCGGCGGAACGCCTGACCGGAACGCCCGCCGACCCCGGCGCGGCGGAGGCCGCGGTGGCACAGGCGATGCGGGAACGCGGCTGATGTTGTCGACGCCGGAATTCTGGGTGGCGGTGGGCTTCGTCATACTGGTCGCCGGCGTCGCGCGGCCGGCATGGCGCGGAATAACCCAGGGACTCGACGCGCGAAGCGAACGGATATCGCAAACCCTCGAGGAAGCCCGGACCCTGCACGAAGAGGCGCAGCACCTGCTGGCCGAATATCAGCGCAAGCAGCGCGACGCAGCGCGCGAAGCCGAGCAGACGATCGAACAGGCGCGCCGGGAAGCCGAGCGTTTGCGGGCGGAGGCGGTGGAAAACCTCGAACGCACCATCGAACGCCGAAGGGCGCTCGCGCAGGAAAAAATCGCCCAGGCCGAGGCCGATGCCGTGCGCGCGGTGCGCGACGCCGCGGTGGACATCGCGATCGCCGCCACGGCGCGCGTGATCGGCGACCGCCTCGGCGAGGACCGGGCCGCCGTGCTGATCGACGACGCGGTCAAGGACCTTCCCGGGCATCTCAACTGATCCGCCTGTCGGCGCCATGGCCAAGCGCGCCGTGCTTTGGCAGCATGACGGGCACCTTCGAGCTGCCGCCCGGAACCCCGGATCATGAACCGAGCCGTCAGGAACTACGCCGATCTGCGGGCGTTCGTCGACCGGTTGGAGGCGGAAGGCCGGCTGGTGCGCGTCTCCGGTCCGGTCTCGACCGCGCTCGAAATGACCGAGATCCAGACGCGACTTCTGGCCGAGGGCGGCCCCGCGGTGATTTTCGAACGCCCGGTGAAGGCGGACGGGACGCCCTCCGAAATACCGGTGCTGGCCAACCTGTTCGGCACGGTGGAGCGCGTCGCCTGGGGAATCGGGCGCGAGCCGGGGACGCTCCGCGAGCTCGGCGAGCAGCTCGCCTTCCTGCGCCAGCCCGAACCCCCCGGCGGCTGGCGCGAGGCGGTGGAGATGCTGCCGCTCGTCAAGACCGCGATGGCGATGAAGCCGCGCACGGTGAAGAGCGCGCCTTGCCAGGAGGTCGTGCTGACGGGCGACGACATCGACCTCGCGCGCCTTCCGGTCCAGCGGTGCTGGCCGGACGAGCCGGCGCCGCTGATCACATGGCCGCTGGTGGCGACCGCCGACGCGAGCGGGCGGACCAATCTCGGCATCTACCGCATGCAGGTGACCGGGCGGAACACCACCCTGATGCGCTGGCTTCGGCACCGGGGCGGCGCCCGCCATCACGCCGAGCGCGCCGAATCCGCCGACGCGGGGGCGCGGACCCTGCCCGCCGCCGCGGTCATCGGCGCCAACCCGGCGACGATCGTCGCCGCCGTCGCGCCGGTGCCCGAAACCATGTCGGAATACCGCTTCGCCGGCCTGCTGCGCGACCGCCGGATCGACCTAGTCGACTGCAAGACCGTGCCGCTGCAGGTGCCGGCGGATGCAGAGATCGTGCTCGAAGGGGAAGTCTCGCTCGACGAATACGGCGACGAGGGCCCGTACGGCGACCACACGGGATATTACAACCCAGCCGACCGGTTTCCGGTCTTCACCGTGTCGGCGATGACGATGCGGCGCGATCCGATCTATCTCGCGACGTTTACCGGGCGCCCGCCGGACGAGCCGTCCGTGCTGGGCGAGGCGCTCAACGAAGTCTTCGTGCCTTTGCTGATCCAGCAATTCCCGGAGATCGCCGATTTCTGGCTGCCGCCGGAGGCGTGCAGCTATCGCGTCGCGGTGGTGGGGCTCAGGAAGGAGTATCCCGGCCACGCGAAGCGGATCATGATGGCGGTCTGGTCCTACCTCCGGCAGTTCATGTACACCAAGTTCGTGATCGTGGTGGACGCGGAACTCGACATCCGGCGCTGGACCGACGTGGTCTGGGCGATCGCCACCAATGTCGACCCGGCGCGCGATCTCACCGTCATCGAGAACACGCCCATCGACACGCTCGATTTCGCGTCCCCGGAGCCCGGACTCGGCGCCAAGCTCGGGATCGACGCCACGACCAAGGTCCCGCCCGAGACCGCCCGCCAATGGGGACGGCCGATCCGGATGGACGAGGACGTAATCGCCGAGGTCACGCGCAAATGGTCGGAGTACGGGCTGCCCGGCTCCGGCGAGCCCATCTGGCGCTGACGCCGAACCCCTACGCCCGCGCAACCGGAGCCCAGAATGACCACCGATCCGGATCCCATCGACATTCTCGCCGACCTCCTCGCCTCCGCCCGTAAGGCGGGCGCCGACAGCGCGGACGCGGTTTTCTTCGAAGCGGCGTCGCTCGAGGTCGCGCAACGACTCGGCAAATCGGAGAAGCTCGAACGCTCGGAAAGCCGCGACCTCGGGCTCCGGGTGATGGTGGGCCGGCAACAGGCGATCGTGTCGACCACCGATTTCGCGCCGGCGTCGCTCGACCCGCTGGTGGAACGCGCGATGGCAATGGCGCGCGCAGCACCGGAAGACCCCTATTGCGGCATCGCCGATGCCGACCAGATCGCTACCGATGTCGAAACGCTCGACATCTGCGATCCGGAAGAACCCTCCACGGAGAGCCTGGTCGCGCGCGCCGCGGAGGCGGAGGACGCCGCGCGAGCCGTCGAAGGGGTCACCAATTCGGAAGGCGCAGAAGCGGGTTGGAGCCGCGCGACCGTCGCGCTCGCCGCGACCAACGGCTTCGCCCGGCGCTATGCCACGTCGTCGCAGAGCGTTGCCGCGTCCGTCCTCGCCGGCGAAGGGACGGCGATGGAGCGGGACTACGACTTCCATACCGCGGTCTATGGCGGCGACCTGCGCACCGCGGCGGAGATCGGCCGCAACGCGGGCGAGCGCGCGGTCAAGCGGCTCGGCGCCCGCAAGGTCGAGACCGCCCAGGTTCCGGTGGTCTACGACAGGCGCGTCGCGGGCGGGCTGCTGCGCCATCTCGCGGGCGCGATCGGCGGCCCCTCGGTCGCTCGCGGCACGTCGTTCCTCAAGGACCGGCTGGGCGAGCGGGTCTTCCCGAAGGGGATCGACATCGTCGACGACCCGCATCGCCCGCGCGGCCTGCGCTCCAAGCCGTTCGATGCCGAAGGCGTGGCCAACGCGCGGCGCATGGTGGTCGAGGACGGGGTTCTCCGGACCTGGATCCTCGATCTGGCGTCGGCGCGCCAGCTCGGGCTGGAAACCACGGGTCATGCCTCGCGCGGCACCGCCTCGCCGCCCTCTCCGGCGGTGTCCAATCTCTGGATGCAGCCGGGCGCACTGTCCCCCGCCGCGCTCATCGATGGGATCGAAAGCGGTTTCTACGTGACCGAGCTGATCGGCATGGGGGTGAACGGGGTGACCGGCGACTACAGCCGGGGCGCGACCGGGTACTGGATCGACAAGGGCGAGATCGCCTATCCGGTCAGCGAGGTCACGGTCGCCGGCAACCTGAAGGACATGTTCGCGAACCTGACGCCGGCAGACGACCTGGAATTCCGCTCCGGGATCGATGCGCCGACGATCCGGGTGGACGGCATGACCATAGCGGGCATCTGAAGCCCCGGCGAGCGTGCTTCGTGCTAGACTCCGACCTTGACCGTTGCCGGACCGCACATGTCTAGTCCGCACAGCCAAGGCCTTTCCTCCGGGGTCGCCGCTCAATCGAGCACCAGGGTGCTCGTGCGCCGGTTGCTGCGCGAACGGCTGCGGGGATATTTCGTCCCGATCGCCGGCGCATTGTTGTGCATGGCGGCGATCGCGGCGGGGAACGCCGGCATCGTATGGCTGATGCAGCCGGCGCTCGACGACGTGTTCATCGCGAGCGATCGGGAGCTTCTCTGGCCGATCTCCATTGCAATCCTGGCGCTGTCCGCCCTGATCGGGGGTGCGTTTTACTGTCAGGCGGTGCTCATGGCCTGGGTGGGCGAAGGGATCGTCGCCGGGTTCCGGCGCGACATGTACGCCAGGCTGATGTCCGCCGACCTCTCCTTTTTTGCCAATACGGAGACCGGCAACCTGATCTCGCGCTTCACCAGCGACGCCAGCATGCTGCGCATGACCCTGGTCCGCGCGATGACGGGATTCGTCAAGGACGTCCTGCTGCTGATCGGCCTGGTTTCGGTGATGTTTTACCTGGAGTGGCTTCTGGCGCTGATCGCCGCCATCGTCTTTCCATGCGTGATTTGGCCCATCGTGTCCATCGGCCGCAGGATAAGGCGCGCCTCCTCGGTCACTCAGGCCCGGATGGCGGACCTCACGACCCGCCTCGATGAGAGCTTTCCCGCCGCCCGGCTCATCAAGGCCTTTCGCATGGAGCGGAGCGAGACCGACCGCGCGAATTCGGCGATCATGCAGGTCTTCAAACGCTCCTATCGGGCGGCCCGCATCGAGGCGATAACCCGACCGGTGATGGAATCGCTCGGCGGCATGGTATTCGCCGTGGTCATCCTGGTCGGCGGCAGTCTGGCGATCGAGGGATCGACCACGCCCGGCACGTTTCTGGCGTTCGTCGCCGCCCTCGTGCGCTCGTATCAGCCGCTCAAGGCGCTCGCTTCCCTGAACAACCTGTTGCAGTACGGTCTGGCATCCACCCAGCGTGTCTTCGCGGTTCTCGATATCGAGCCAGATATCGTCGACGCGCCGGATGCGAAGCCGATTTCGGTCGCCGGCGGAGAAGTCCGCTTCGACGCCGTCCGCTTCTCCTACAACGGGGGCGTTCCGGCGGTCGCAGGCGTCGATCTGATCGCGCCCGCCGGGGCGACGATCGCGCTGGTCGGCCCGTCGGGCGCCGGCAAGTCGACGCTTCTGAACCTGATTCCGCGCTTCTACGATGTCGATCAGGGAACGATAAGCGTCGACGGGCACGACATACGCCGGGTGACGCTCGCTTCGCTCCGCGACTCCATCGCGCTGGTCAGCCAGGAAGTGACCCTGTTCAACGACACGATTCGCGACAACATCGCCTACGGGCGGCCCGACGCGACGATGGAGGAGATCGTGGAGGCCGCGAAGAACGCGGGCGCGCACGACTTCATCGAGGCCCTGCCGAACGGATACGAGACCCCCGCCGGCGAGTTGGGAGAGCGCCTTTCGGGCGGCCAGCGTCAGCGGATATCCATCGCGCGGGCGATGCTCAAGGACGCGCCCATCCTGCTGCTCGACGAGGCCACGTCCTCGCTCGACACGGAATCGGAA
>JAJDVM010000192.1 GCA_022826125.1 Defluviicoccus sp. | reverse complement strand
CCATCAGCATGTTCCACCTGGGCGGGGCGTACGGGGATTCACTGGCGCGGGGGCTCGCGTCGCAGGAGGTCGCGAGCTTCGACGATCTGGATGCGCCGTTCTTCCGCCCACTTGGCGACTATCTCGGGTCCAGCCGGTTCGCCGCGTTCGGGCTCGAAGAGCGTCTCAGGATGCTGGGGCGCGATCCACGCGGCGCACGATGGCACACGGAAGACGCCGAGCTTCGGCTGCGCATTGATGCTGTGGCGACTTCGTATGGCACCGGAGACGCCCACGGTTCAGACATCCGCAACGAGGCGGACGTTTCCGGCTCGCTCGGTTCGCTGTCGCTCGCAAGAGGCATCGGCAGCGGAGAGCTGCGGTTCGGATACCGCACCCACCCGGGCTGGCAGTTCGGGCTCCATGCCGGCAGCGGCGAGGCGGACGAAGGATTCGGGTCGATCGAGCCGGGCACCTACACCGACGACGGCGCGTTCGCCAATCCGTTCCTCGGATTCGCCCGCAACGGCGCCAGCATCGGCTATGCGGCGGGCGGCGAGTCCGGCGCGTTCCGCATCGCGGCCTTCCATGGCACGGCGCAGTACGGCGAGCGCAGGGATGCCGATGCTGGCGAGGCCGCGGGGTTCTTGACGGAATACCGGTTCGGCCGGCATGGCGTTGCCGTGCAGGGGGGATGGCTCGCGGAAGCCGAGGCCGTGGTGGGCGGCCGGCCGAGCGGAGCGTTCGGCGAGGTCGCTGCGGACTCCGTCATCGCGGGGCTGTCGGCGCATCGTTCACTTGGCCCCGGGTGGACTTTGCTCGCCAGCGCCCATGCGGGCATGAGCCACGCCGCGATGCGAGGGCACGGCATGGTACGCGACACATCAGCGCTTTGGGCCGGTTCGTTCGCTGTGGGTCTCGTCGGCGAGAGTGTGGATCGTGCCGGAGGACAGTTGGGATTCCGCCTGTCTCAGCCGCTGCGCATCGAAGCGGGGCGTGCGCAGCTCCGGTGGGTGTCCGGCCGCACCTCCGATGGGCGGGTCGAGGTCGAGGAGGCCGCCCTGGATTTGGTGCCGTCGGGGCGCCAAGTGGACGTGGAGCTGTCCTGGTCCCGCCCGTGGGTGGGCGGACGGGCGCATCTGGCCGGTATCGTTACGCACGACGCCGGACATGTCCGGGGTGAGCACGAGGTCGCACTGCTGGCGCGCTACGGCCTCTCGTTCTGATGGACGCTCACGGTCAAGCCGTCCTCGCACGAGGCGGCGACCCTCGCCCTGTTGGGACCCGAGCACGACCACGATTTGCAGCCATCGATTGACAGGTGGTCGATCTCGTTGATGATGACTCGCTATTCGTGCGCCATCGCGCACGCCCTCCCTGCGCCTATCCGCTCCGCGGCGGCCTCAACCTCCGCGTCTGCCAAGTGTGTGTAACGCAGAGTCATTCGCGAATTGCTGTGCCCCAGCAACCGAGAGACGACGGGCACGGAAACGCCATTCATGATCGCGTGGCTGGCCACCGTGTGGCGGAGGTCGTGAAGACGCACATCTTCGATGGCCGCTTCCCGGCGCACCACGTACCACAACGAAAGATGGGGGGCCGTGGACGGTCAATTTGGCGTAGCGAAGGAAAGACGAACGGACTTTGCCCGGGGGATTGGCGTTCGATGACGCGCCGGGCATGTGAATTGAGCGGCACCGTCCTCGGGCCGGTCTTGCTGTCGCCGAGGGCCAACGACCTTTCGTGCACCTCGGACCAGCGCAACATCACGATTTCATTCCTTCGACATCCGGTGAGCAGTAGCAGTCGAATGATTTCCGCCTGCTGTCCAAGGCCCGGGCCTTTCCGCAGATACGCGTCGAGCGCGCGATGCAGACGCCGGATTTCGTCGCAGGAGAGAAAGCGCATGAGCGGTGTGCGTCGGTTGGCCTTGATACCACGAGTTGGATTGGTGGCGATGTGGTAGCAAGCGATGGCGAAGTTCAGAATCTGGCGGAGGACTTGCAGGGTGCGATTGGCGCCGCCGGGCGCGGTGCGACTGTAGGCATCGAACCAGCGCAGTACTTGCGGGCGGGTGATGTGGTCGAGCCGTGTGGTACCGAATGTGGGTAGAAACTGGTACCCGAGAGAGACGGACGTTCGTATTCGTGTGGATGGCTTGTACTTGGGGAAGTGAGCCTGCTTCCAGCTCCTCTCGATGAAGGTGCGAAACAGCGGGATGCCGTGCGCGGGCTTCGCCGTTCCGTCCGGTTCGAGCTCAGCGAATATTTCATGGCACTGACGGCGAACCGAATCGACGCTTCGTGACATGACGGAGCCGAGCGACCTGCGCTTCGAACGGCCATCGGCCTTGTACAACAGGGCGAAGCTTGCTCCGCTCGATGGACGGATTCGAACCCCGAGGCCGGGGGTGCAGGTATCCCACACCGCATACTCCCGCTCGCGAGGACGAAGGCGGGCGACGGCTGCATCGGTCAGGCGCATGCGTTCCTTGCTGGCCATCGTTCAGCCCTCCAGTGCCGCACCGACGACTTCGGCGGCTTCGCGCACCATCGTGTCGGCGAGGTGGTGTGTCCCATAGCCGATCGTCGTCGATCCGCGGGAGGTTGGTGCGATCGCTCATGTGCATCGTATACACCCAACAACAGCGACAACCAAGCCCGGCGCTCGGCGGCGCGGTCCGGTCAAGTGAACGGGCCGATCTGCTTGCGAAGGCCTCAATGATGAAGTCGGTTCATGGACTTCGTGAACCGTCGGCTTGGACGTAGGAAAGGAAATTCTCGATGATTCGGCCAGCGATCTCGTACCGGTCCGACCCTGTCAGCATCTCGACGTACCCGAATCCGTCGGCTGCGAACTGAGCGGGATTGCGGGCGTACCAGGCGGTGATCGAGCGGCGATCGAATTCGGGATGGGGCTGGACGCCCCAGACCGGCCCGTCGCGCCATCGCCAGATCTGGTTCCGACACCGATCGCTCGTTGCCAGAACCCGCACTCGGGGGTGGTCTTCCCGCACCTCGTCCCGATGCCAGTGAAATACCGGGAGGACTTCGGGCAGACCCGCGGTCAACGGATCGGACATCCGTGCATCTTCGGTCAACCGAATCGTTCCATGGCCCTTCTCCCGATCGTCCCGCACCACGATCTGGTCGAGTCCGAACATGGAAGCGGCAAGAATCTGGCTCCCGAAGCAGAGCCCGAGCATCGGTACACGGCTCTCGGCCAGGGCGGGCAGGAGGTCGCCCAACCGGTGAATCCACGGCTCGTCGTCGTACGCTCCGTCGAAGCTCGGGCTCACGTAGACACCACAGAATTCCTCGACTGTCGGGAATTCGTCGTCGTTGGTCCGCATGCGAACCACGGGAAGGTTGGTTCGAGTCAGCGCGCGGTCGACGCGCGTCGCGGGCTGTGGATAGCGGTAGTTGTCAAGGTAGAGAAACGGTTTCATCCAGTTTCCTCGGGCGCCGCGAATTCGCGCTGGTGCGTCGGACGTCCGACAACATTTCCTGAGCGAGAGGTACGGGGCTGCTACCGGTACGGCGCACCAGGGGTTCGAGCGAGTTCCGGGGAACTCGAACACGCTCCGTCGGTCCGAGGCGCAGCCTCGCCAGTCGCGTCCATCTGCGTCCGCGGTTCCGATTCCGCTCGCAGCGTCCGGGTGGCATCGCGGTCCACCGATCCGTCCGTACCCAGCACGACCCGATAGGCGCCTCGGGCGTCCTCGGCGGAAATCAGTCCGTCGGCCACGTCCGCCGCGACCAGTGCCGAATCGCGCTCTCGGGGATCGCCGTATCCACCGCCCCCCGGAAGCTCCAGCACCAGACGGTCGTTGTAGGGCACCGACTGCCGGCCCTTGCTCCTTAGTCGCCGACCCGACTTCAGGCGGACCTGTCCGAGAGCGCCGTTGTGGCCGCCGAACCGCCCCTCGGGTGCGCGCCACGTCCGGTCGAACATGGCGGCGACGCTGAACGGCGTTCCGTCTTCGCCGCCGAGTTCGATGCGCTGGCCGAGTCCGCCGCGGTAGCGTCCGGGTCCGCCCGAGCCTTCGCGGTACTCCTTGCGCCACACGAGCAGCGGAAATGACGTTTCCACCGCCTCCACCGGGGGCGTGCGGACGCCGCTCGGAAACGCCGTCGTCGAGAGACCGTCCATCGCCGGCCGCCCGCCGCTGCCGCCCGAGTTGAAGAGGATGACGTCGTAGTCCCGCGACAGAACCGCCGCCTCGGCAGCGATGCCGGGCTCGACAGCCGTGGCGCCTCCCCGAATCATGGCGTTCCACATTGCACCGGCCCCTTCGGCGGGTACCCGGTCCGGCACGACCTGCGCCAGGCAGCCGAACACCACGTCCGGGAGCATCTGGCCTATGACGTGGCGTGCCGACACCGGCATTGGCCGCAGCGCATTGAGGATCGACCCCGGCGGGGCGGATACGGTAGTCGGCTCCAGCGAGCCGGCGTTGCAGGGAACATCGGGACCGATGACGCAGTTCACTCCGAACGCGGTGTAGGCCAGCGTGAAGTTGTGAACCAGGTTGATGCCGAACGGGCTGGCCGGAGAGGAACCCGCGTAGTCGACATGGATGGCGCCACTCTCGACGGTCAGCTCCGCGCAGATCCGGATCGGCTCGTCGAACCCGTCCAACTCGGTGGCGTAGCGGAAGCGGCCGTCGGGCAGAGCGCGGATCGCGGTCTCGATAGCGACCCGGGACCGTTCAATGATGTAGTCGCCAATTGTCTCTATGTCCTCGAGGCCGAACTCTTCAAGCATGCCGACCACTCGGCGTGCTCCTTCGTCGTTGCAGGCCATCATGGCGTAGAAGTCGCCCTCCATGTCCGTCGCGTTGCGGACATTGGTGCGCAGGAGCCCCATGAGGTCTTCATTGATCACGCCCGCGCGCGCGAGATGCATGACCGGAATGTTGATCCCCTCTTCGTAGCACTGCCGGGCATCCGGTCCGAACCCCCTCCCGCCCATGTCGACGATATGGCAGGTGTTCGCGAGAAGGCCGACGGCGCGACCGCGGTAGAAGGCCGGTGTCACCACGGTAACGTCGTGATAGTGGCCGACCGACAGCCACGGGTCGTTGGTGACGAACACGTCCCCGGGCCTCATCGTGTCGATCGGAAACGCTTCGAGAAAGTGACCGATGCAAATGGCCATGGAGTTCACATGGCCCGGCGTGCCGGTCACCGCCTGTGCGACCATCTGCCCCCGCCGGTTGAACACACCCGCCGAGAGGTCGCCGCACTCGCGGACCGACTGGCTGAACGCTGTCCGGATCACGGTCTGCGCCTGTTCCTCGATCGCGGCGATCAGCCGGCTCCAGACCAACTGATTGCGGATCTCGTCCCTCTCCGTCACTGCATGTTCCTCTTCATGTCAGGGCCTTTGCGTCAGCTCCACGTCTCCGCCCGGAAGGATGGAGGCATCGAATCGCGCGCCGACCACGGTCGAAGTCTCGTCCTCGGTCAGTATGGCGGGCCCACACACGGAAACACCGCAGGCCAGCGCGTCGCGCTCGTGGACCTCGCAGGCGACGGGCGACTCGAAGGCGGGGTCCAGAACCTGCCGCGAGACAGGCGCATGCGCCGCACCGCGTGGCTCGTCCGCCCGATCCGGTTCGGGAAATGGATCCGTGCCAGCGGTCACTCTCCACGCGACCACCTCGGCTGCCGCAAAGGTGCCGATATCCCGGCCGAAGACCGACCGGTACTCCCCGTCGAACAGCGCCTGCAGACGCACACCTGCGCTTGCGTCGAACCGTCCGTTCGGCACGTCGACGGCAATCTCGTGACCCTGGCCCTGATATCGCATGTAGGCCTGACGGCGGATCGACAGCGCTGCCCCTGCTGCGGCTATCCGAACGTAGCCTTTCGCCTCGGCCTCCATGTCCCGGATGACGGTGTTCACGGCTTCGGCATCGAAGGAATCGACCCGCTGATAGAAGGTGCGAACGACTTCGTAGGAGATCGGTGCCCGTAGGAACCCGACCGCCGACCCGACGCCGGCACAACGTGGCACGATGATCCGTCGGATCCCCAGCTTCCCGGCGAGCTGGCATGCGTGCAGCGGGGCTGCGCCACCGAACGCGATCAGCGTCCGGTCGTGCACGTTCTTTCCGCTCTCGATGGCATGGACCCGCACGGCTGTGGCCATGTTCTCGCACACGATTTCGGTCACGCCGAAGGCGGCGGTCCCGAGCGAGACCGACATCGGTCGTCCTACATCGGCCATCAGCGCACGTCGCGCATCGTGCGCGGTGAGCGGCATCTTTCCGCCGGCAAAGCCGGCCGGATCGAGTCGCCCCATCGCCACGTTCGCGTCGGTCACCGTGGCACAGCTGCCTCCGCGGCCATAGCACGCCGGCCCCGGGTCGGAGCCCGCGCTGTTCGGTCCCACCTTGATGCGGCCCAGCGCATCGACCGCCGCGATGGAACCGCCACCCGCGCCAATCTCGACCATCTCGATGACGGGTACGCGCAGCGGGAGGCCGCTGTCCCGGCGAAACCGGTACACCCGAGCCACTTCAAAGCGACGGCTGGTCTGGGCGCGAGCGTCGTCGATGAGACAAATCTTGGCGGTCGTTCCGCCCATGTCGAAGGAGATGGCCTTCTCGATCCCGTGGGCCGCCGCGATTCCCTGAGCGAATATCGCGCCGCCGGCAGGACCGGACTCGACGAGACGGACGGGAAATGCCTTGGCGATCTCGACGGTCGTCAGCCCCCCGCTCGATAACATGAGCAGCAACGGACAGGCAAAGCCGCGTTGCCGGAGCCGCGCGGCGAACGCCGTCAGGTATCGCTCCATGAGTGGCCGCACATACGCGTTGGCGCAGGTTGTCGAAAAACGTTCGAACTCCCGGAACTCCGGGGACACTTCGCACGAGAGGGAAATCGACCATTGCGGCCGGCAACGGGACAGGTGCTCGCGCGCCAGGCGCTCGTGGACGGGATTGGCGTAGCTGTGGAGAAAGGCGATCGCCACCGACTCGGTCGCGGCTGCATCGAGCGTCGGCAGCACCGCATCGAGCTTCTCACCGGTCAGGGGAACAAGAACCTCACCATGGCTGTTCAGCCGTTCCTCGACCGTGATCCGCCGGCGTCTCGGCACCAGCGGTTCCGGTTGCACCACGTTGATGTCGTACTGATCGGGACGCCCTTCGGTGCCCATCTGGAGGGTGTCCCGGAACCCTTCCGTAGTGAGGAGCGATGTGTTGGCGCCATTGCGCTCGATGATCGAGTTGGTGGCCAGGGTGGTGCCGTGAATGATGGCGCCGACGGCGTCCGACTCGAGGCCCGCGCGGCTCAGGATCTCATCGATGCATTTCATGCAACCCCGCTCGGGCTCCCGGGGGGTCGTCAGCACCTTCGAAGTGAACCGGCGATCGCCGACCTCGAGCACCGCGTCGGTAAACGTGCCCCCGACATCGATTCCGATTCGCGCTTGTCCGCCGAACATTGACCCCAGCTCCGCTACTCGATGCTCCGGTGCGCATTCCGTACCGCTGAGCACGCACAAGCGTGTCCTCGGTCCGAATCCGGGCGGTGGCGGACAGGTTGAAGGCAAGAACGAATGTTCGCTTGATGGATTTCGACAACCGAACCTGTGGCCGGAACGGCGCGCATCTTCCAGCCTGACCACGCTTGCGCGGCGGGAATTGCTCGATGGACGGCGAATTTCGTCATGCGTCGAGCGGTGCGGAAGCCGAAATTGCTCAGCGATGGCGTGACCGAGGCCCATGCCTCGATCGAGGCAAACGGCGGAGAACACCATGCGATCGATCCGCTTTCGCCGGGATCGGGCCGGCAGGAACGTACCGCTCGCCCGGGCCATCCACCCCGCCCTCCCTTCGATCGCTTCAGGAGACTGCCATGAACAGACTGCTCATCCCGTTGCTGGGCTTCGCTCTGTCCGTCGCCCTGTCCACGGTGCAGGCCGAGACCGTGTGGAATTTCGCAACTGCGTACAAGGACAACAACTTTCATACACGGAACATCGTCCGGTTCGTCGGGGAGGTCGAAGAGAGCTCCGGCGGAAAGCTCAAGATGACGATGCACACCAATGCGTCGCTGCTGAAGATGCCGGAAATCAAGCGTGGCGTGCAGACCGGGCAAGTCCAGATCGGTGAGATCCTGCTGTCGGCCTACGGCAAGGAAGATCCCTTTTTCGAAGTCGACGGCATTCCGTTTCTGTCGCGAGGCCAGATGACGGCCTGGGAGGTGTACGAGCTTACGTTGCCCTTCATCCGGGCCAAGCTCGAGAAGCAGGGTCTGATGCCGCTGTTCTCCGTGCCGTGGCCGGGACAGGGCCTCTACGCGCAGAAGCCGATCAACACGACGTCGGACTTCAACGGCGTGAAGTTCCGTGCCTACAACGCTCTGACCGCTCGGCTGGCCGAGCTCATGGGCGCCGTCCCCACCACGGTCCAGTCTGCGGAAGTTCCGCAGGCCTTCGCTACCGGCGTGGTGAGCGCCATGGTTACCTCCGCCGCCACCGGCAGCTACACCAAGGCATGGGATTTCACCACGCACTTCTATGACGTCAACGCCATGAACAACAAGAACATGGTCATCGTGAGCGCCGATGCGTTCAACGCTCTGGATGCGGACACTCAGGCTGTTGTGATGCGGGCG
Organism: Defluviicoccus sp.; assembly: GCA_022826125.1. Classification (GTDB taxonomy): domain Bacteria; phylum Pseudomonadota; class Alphaproteobacteria; order MPNO01; family MPNO01; genus MPNO01. Next base: position 4,110 of record JAJDVM010000192.1, on the reverse strand, counting down.
GCCGCAACGGCGGAGGCCCGCGGGTGGATCATGAGCAGGACGGCGCAGGCGGTGACGACGCAGGCACTTGCCGACAACGGCATGACCGTCGCGCCGCCCGGCCCGGAGTTGCTGGCCGAGCTGAAGGCCATCGGCGAGACCATGGTCCAGGAGTGGCTGGCCAAGGCCGGCGACGATGGTGAGAAGTTCATCGCCGCCTACAAGGCGCTGGGCGCGAACTGACGGCATCGATGGAACGAAGTCCGATGGGCGGTCGATTCTGCTAGCTTTGCCCCATGTTGCGGCGGATCCTGAATGCGCTGTACCTCGGAGGGGCATTGGCGGGCGCGGGATCGATCGTCGCCATCGGGCTCCTGATCATCTCCCAGGTCACCGGGCGCGAGTTGGGAATCCTGGTCAAGGGCGCCGATGACCTGACGGCCTGGAGCGTGGTGGCCGCGGGGTTCCTGCCTCTCGCCTACACGTACCGGCAGAACCGCCACATCCGCGTTACCGTGCTCGTCGAGCAGATCGCCGGATCGCGGCGCCGGTTGCTCGAGATGCTCATCCTCCTCGTGTCGCTCTTTCTCGCGAGCTACATGGCCTACTCGGCCTTCGACATGATCTGGGACTCGCTTCGCTTCGAGGAGTTGTCCCAGAACCTGATCGTCATTCCCATCTGGATTCCCCAATCGTCCATGGCAATCGGTTCGCTGCTGTTCGCAATCGCGATCATGGACGACCTCGTCGTCTCGCTTCTGGGCGGACAGCCTGCTCACATTGCCGCAGGCGAATCGTCACGGGCGGCCAGCCGGAACAACGAGTAGGACATCGCCGTTGACCCCCGATCAAGCCGAAATCGCGATCACGATGGTCATCGCGCTGTTTGCGTTCCTCGGCGCGGGCGTCTGGATCGCGCTGTCGCTGGTCGGTGTCGGGTGGATCGGGCTCGCGTTCTTCAGCTCCGTGCCGATCGAGAAGTCGCTGGCGACGTCGATGTGGCAGACGACCGCGTCATGGACGCTTGCCGCGCTCCCCCTGTTCATCTGGATGGGCGAGATCCTCTTTCGGGCCAGACTCTCGGAAATCCTGTTCCGTGGTATCGCGCCCTGGGTGAACTGGCTTCCCGGTCGATTGATGCACGTCAACGTCCTGGGGTGCGGGATTTTCGCGGCCATTTGCGGATCGTCGGCGGCAACGGTCGCGACCATCGGAAGGATGTCGCTGCCGGAGCTGCAAAGAAACGGCTACGACCGGACCCTCTCCGTCGGCAGCCTCGCGGGTTCGGGAACCCTCGGCCTGCTGATTCCACCCTCGATCATCATGATCGTGTACGGCGTGGCCGCAGACGTCTCCATCGTGCGCCTGTTTCTGGCCGGTGTGCTGCCCGGGGTGATGCTGATTGTCCTTTTCATGGGCTATCTCGCGTTTATGGCCATCGTTCGCCCGGAGGTCAGCCCGCGCGACGCCGCCCGGACGAGCCTGCGAGAGAAACTCGTCCGTTCCGGCGGACTTCTGCCGGTGGTGGCGCTGATTCTGGCCGTCATCGGGTCCATCTACCTCGGCATCGCCACGGCCACCGAGGCGGCTGCCGGCGGAGTCATCGGCGCCCTCGTCCTGGCCGCATGGACACGCAGCCTGACTCGGAAGATGTTCTTCGAGAGCCTGCTCAGCGCAACCACCCTCTCGTGCATGATCTTCTTCATTCTGGCCGGCGCCGCGTTCCTGACCACATCCCTCGCCTACACCGGACTCCCCAGAGCCCTCGCGGGGTGGATCGGGGCCATGGAGCTGAATCCCTATGCCCTGATCGCGGCGCTGTGCGTCCTCTACGTCGTGCTCGGATGCTTCATCGAAGGGATTTCGATGATCGTCCTGACCGCGACCGTCGTCCTCCCGCTGGTCAGCGCCGTGGGGTTCGACCTGGTCTGGTTCGGTATCTTCATCATCATCGTCGTCGAAATGGCCCAGATCACTCCGCCTCTGGGCTTCAATCTGTTCGTCATCCAGGGGCTGACGGGGTTGAACATCTTCGCCGTCGCGCGCGCCGCTCTTCCTTTCTTCGTGCTCCTGCTCACGGGAGCGCTGCTGCTCACGATATTCCCCGAGATCGCGACATGGCTGCCCTCGACCATGGATTAGTCGCGGCTCCACAATCGAAACACCTCGTTCGCCGTGTTCAAGCTCACTGATCGGGACCAGCCGATCCGCATCGGCTTCTACCTCGCCCGCGGGTTTTCCATCGTCCCGTTCATCAACGCGGTCGATCCGCTTCGCATGACCAACAAGCTGAGCGGCCGACGCCTGTTCGACTGGTCTTTCATCTCCGTGGACGGACAACCGGTGGAAGCCATCAATGGGATGACCATCATGGTCGACTGCGCGTTGAAGGACGCTGCGGACTACCCGAACGTCATCTGCTGCGTCGAATTCGAGCCCATCATCCGGGTACGCCCCCCCGTGAAGAACTGGTTGCGCCAACTCGCGAGTAGAGGGGCGCATCTCGGTGCGCTGGGGGCCGGAAGCCTGTACCTCGCCGAAGCGGGACTGCTGGACGGATACCGATCGACCATCCACTGGCTCTACCTGGAAGGGCTCGCCGAACGCTTCCCCATGACCACGGTGACGCGCAGCGTCTTCGAAGTGGACCGCGACCGCTTCACCTGCGCAGGCGGAACGGCCGCCATGGACATGGTTCTGCACTTCATCGGTCTGCACTTCGGACACACGCTCGCCACCGACGTTTCCGACCAGTTCATCATCGGTGGCATCCGCGAGGGCTCGGCGCAGCAGCGCATCTCCCACGGCATCCGGCTGGGTCTGACCGACCCCCGGATTCTGCGCATCATCGACATCATGGAAGACCACATCGAAGACCCGCTCGACCTGCCGCAGCTCGCCGCACAGACCGGAATTTCCCAGCGCCAGATGGAGCGGCTGTTCCGCGCCCACGTAAGACGGTCACCCATACAGTTCTACATCCGCCTGCGGCTCCGGCATGCACGCCGTCTGCTGCACCAGACGGAGCTGAGCGTGGTGGAGGTCGGTCTCGCCAGCGGATTTGGTTCCACCGAGCACTTCTCCCGATCGTTCAAGTCGGCATTCGGCGTGTCGCCCGCGGCGGATCGGCGTGCGGCGCAAGGAGTCGTCCGGCTGTCCGGCTGCTGATATCCGCGCTTGTGCCGTGTGGCACCGGAAGACTGCCGGAGGCGTCGGTGACAGGATCCGCCCGCCGGCTGCGCCGTGCATGGACAGGCACTGCACTTACGTCAAGCACCCTGGCCGCGTTCAACGCAGCGAAAACAGTCAGATCCACGTCCGCAGCCGTGATGCTGCCGTCGCCATAGGTGTGATCCAGCCTGGCGTACATGTGCTCATCCTTGGCTTCGCCGCCGTCACTCCAGGCGACCGCAACGCCGATCGAACCCACGGTGAGCGATCCAGAGGCGATCATGTCCTCGGCCCCGTCAGTGCCGTTGTACCCGACGCGAAGGTTGTAGCCGGCATCGCCCGCGGAACCGGAGAGGGTGGCGGCCGCATCCCAGAAGTCGCCGTTTCCGGCCGAAGCCGCGACGGAGAGCGGGCCGATCGCGGAGCTGTCGTACCTGATGACCCGCCCGCGCGATGCGTCGTTGGTCTGGCAGGCCGTGCTGTTCCCGCCGATGCCTTAGGAGCACCAGTTCGTGGCGCCCGCGATCCACGTCGAGCCGACATCGGCAAAGTTTGCGCCGCCGCTGGGACGACCCTGCTGGCCGAAGGTCATCTTGTCCGCGGCAAACTGCATTCAGCCCGTTGATTTGACTACGTTTTGATCCGTTTGTCCAGCGCGGATACTGCATTTCCTACCCACCTTCTCTTGGTGCTTCTGGCGGATTAGGGCGGAAATCGAGTCCAGAAATCATTGGTGTCGGGATGTGGGCTCAACCAGAGCCGAAAGGCAAGAAATTCCTTTGAAATCCATAGGATACGGGAAATCTCGTCGGTCGTCTCTGGTGCCGCTTTGGTGCTGGCGCTATCGTAGCGGCCATGTGGGAGCCGCCCTGTGGCGGCGTGGTCGGGAGCCATCCCGACAGACTGGGAGACCAGACAGCCGGTGGAAATCCGGTGCGGGCGCGCCAGACATAGCTCGTG
>JAJDVM010000007.1 GCA_022826125.1 Defluviicoccus sp. | reverse complement strand
CGGCCCCTCCCGCAAGCGGGAGGGGAGAAGGCAGGGAGGAGTGGGCAGGCGAGTCCCCTCTCCCCAGCGGGGAGAGGGTCAGGGTGAGGGGGGCTCCCGGACGGCAGTGGAACGAGTCCCCCGTCACTCCACCGCGTCGATCGCCTTGCCCAGGATGTCCGCCAGCTCCGCGATCTGGTCCTCGGTGACGATCAGCGGCGGCGACATCGCGAGGGTGTCGCCGGTCTGGCGCAGGATCAGGCCGTTGTCGAAGCATTCGAGATAGGCGTCGAAGCCGCGCGCCCCCGGAGCGCCCGGACGCGGCGCGAGCTCGACCGCGCCCATCAGCCCGATATTGCGGATGTCGATCACGTTGCGCCTGTCCCGGAGCCCGTGCAGCGCGTCCTCCCACGCCGGCGCCAGCGCGTTGGCGCGCTCGAACAGCCCCTCCTCGGCATAGACCTCCAGCGTCGCGAGCCCCGCCGCGCAGGCCAGCGGATGTCCGGAATAGGTGTAGCCGTGGAACAGCTCGACGCCGGCCGGGCCTTCCATCAGCGTGTCGTAGATATTCTTGCTCACGCCCACCGCCGACATCGGCACCGTCGCGTTGGTCAGCCCCTTGGCCATGGTGATCATGTCGGGCTCGATGCCGAACCGCTCCGCCGCGAACGCCGCGCCCAGGCGTCCGAACCCGGTAATCACCTCGTCGAGGATCAGCAGGATGCCGTGGCGGTCGCAGATCTCGCGCAGCCGCGCGAGATAGCCCACCGGCGGAACCAGCACGCCGGTCGAGCCCGCCACCGGCTCGACGATCACGGCGGCGATCGTCGACGGGTCGTGCAGCGCGCAGATACTCTCCAGGGCGTCCGCCAGATGGGCTCCCCATTCGGGCTGGCCCCGGGAGAACGCCATCTTCTCCAGATCGTGGGTATGCGGCAGGTGGTCGACGCCGGACACCAGGTTGCCGAACTGCTTGCGGTTGTTGGACATCCCGCCCACCGCGGTGCCGCCGAAGCCGACCCCGTGATAGCCGCGCTCGCGCCCGATCAGCCGGGTCCGCGTCGCCTCGCCGTTCTGGCGGTGATAGGCGAGCGCGATCTTGAGCGCGGTGTCGACCGCCTCCGAACCGGAGTTGCAGAAGAACGCGTGGTCGAGGTCGCCCGGCATCAGGGTGGCGAGCCGGGCCGCGAGATCGAAGGCACCCGGATGGCCGCACTGGAAGGCCGGCGCGTAGTCCATCGAGGCCGCCTGGTCCTGGATCGCGCGGACGATCTTGTCGCGGCCGTGACCGGCGTTGACGCACCACATGCCGGACGAGCCGTCCAGCAGCCTGCGCCCGTCGTCGGTGGTGTAGTGCACGCCCTTCGCCGCCACCAGGATCCTCGGCGCCGACTTGAACTGCCGGTTGTTGGTGAACGGCATGAAATAGGGTTCGAGCGTGTTGACCGTGCTGCGGCCCTCGTCCGGCATGGCGATCTCCCGTCCGGCGTGGTGGATAGGCGCCAAGCTAACAAGCGGCCCGGAGGGCGGCAAGGCGCGCGACGGTGCGTGGCCCCCGCCGCTCTGCTATCGTCGGCGCGCCTCGCCATGACCCGCCGATGAAGTTCCCCGCCCGCCTCGATCCTCTTCGAAGCGCGTTCGCGCACCGCGACTTCCGGCTGTTCACGAGCGGCAACGTGGTCTCGAACCTCGGCACCTGGGTGCAGCGGATGTCGGTCGGCTGGCTCGCCTGGGAGCTCACCCATTCGGGCACCTGGCTCGGCATCGTCGTCTTCGCCGACATGTTCCCCACCGTTCTGCTCGCGCCGATCACCGGCGCGGTGGCCGACCGGGTGGACCGGCTGCGGGCGCTCCGGGCGGTCCAGGCCCTCAATCTGGTGCAGGCGGCGGCGCTCGCCTGGTTCACGCTCTCGGGCGCGATGACCATCGAGATCCTGACGGCGCTGACGGCGATCGGCGGGGCGTTTCTCGCCTTCGGCCAGCCGCTCCGGCTCGCCATCGTGCCGAGTCTCGTCGCGCGCCGGGACCTGTCGTCCGCGATCGGGATCAACGCGCTGGTCTTCAACGGCGCGCGCGTGGTCGGGCCGATGATCGCGGCGCTGCTGATCGTCCGCTTCGGCGTCGGCTGGTCGTTCGTCTTCAACGCCGTCAGCTTCGTCGCGTTTCTCGCCGTGTTGTCCCGCATCCGCCTCGAACACCGGGAGCGGCTTGCGGCGGCGCGCGCCGTCCGCGACATGCCGGGCGAGATCGCCGAAGGCTACGCCTACGCCGCGCGGCATCCGGGGATCGGGCCGATGCTCGCGATCCTCACCCTGGTCGCGGTCTGCGGGCGTCCGTTCCTGGAGCTGCTGCCGGGCTTCGCCGACGCGGTGTTCGGGCGCGGCGCCGAGGGGCTCGCCTGGCTCACCTCCGCCGCCGGGGCGGGCGCCATGCTGGGCGGGCTCTGGCTCGCCCAGAGGGGCGCCGTCGCCGGGCTCACCGCGACCACCGTCTCCGCCATCGCGCTCCTCGGGGCGATGCTGATCGGCTTCGCCGCGACCGACATTTTCTGGCTCGCGCTGCCCTGCGCGGCGGTCGCCGGCTTCGCGCTGATCGTCGTCGGGGTCGGCGAGCAGACGTTGCTGCAGAACGCCGTCGATCCGGGGCTGCGCGGCCGGGTGATGAGCCTCTACGGCATGATCAACCGCGGCGCCCCGGCGCTCGGCGCACTGATCATGGGGACGTTGTCGAGCTGGGTCGGCCTGCAATGGCCGGTCGTCGGCGGCGCCGCGATCTGCCTCGGCGTCTGGCTCTGGGCCCGCTCGCGGCGCGAGACGATGACGCGCGCGCTGGAGGGTGAGGAGCCGGAGGGGGCGGCGGTGGGATAGATGCCAACCCCCGCGACATCGGTTGCACAGCCCGAGTCGAACGCATCGCGAAAACTCAGAGGCCGCGATAGACTTCGCGACGGTGCGCGACCCGCACGACCAATACACGCAAAATGTCGTCTTCGATGCGGACCACGATGCGCCAATCGTCCACGCGATAGCGCCAAAGCGCCATGGAACCGACCTCGCCGGCGCGCTTGAGAGGCGCGCCGAAGCGGCGGGGATCGTCCATAACGCCGACACGTTCGCTCAGGAAACGGGTGATACGCCGTGCGACCTGCCTGTCGAGCCCACGCAGATCCTTCAGGGCACTGGATTCGAATTCAATCCGCCAGGCCAAGCTCGCGCTCTACCTCCTCAAGCGTGTAGGTGCGCGATTTTCCGGCTTCCAGGTCGCTCAAACGTCGCTCGGCGAGATACAGGTCTTCCAGATCGTCCAAGTGCTCCTCGATGGCTTCTCGAGCGAAGTACGACTTGGATCGGCCTGTCGCCTTTGCCAGGCGATCCAGGCGGCTTTCCACGTCGGCGGGCAATTTCAACGAGAGCATGATGAAGTATCCAACGGCGACGTCATGATCATCGCAGCATCATCGGCTTACGTGGGACGTCAGACAACCCGAATTTACGAGCAGCCGCTCGATCGGCCCGAATGCCCCAGGATCGTGTCTATGCCGGCGCGAACACCTTGATGCCGAGCGGCGCCGATTTGCCGCCGTTGGTGGGGGAGGTGTCGGCCGGGCAGGCGGAGACGGCGGCGAGCACGTTCATCTCCGCGCGCAGGTCGATATAGTCGTCCGCGCCCACCGTGGTCGGCAGGATCGTGAACCCGCCGTCGGCGTCGAGCTCGACGTTCATGAAGACGTTGAACACGTCCATCACCTCGTCGCCGCTGAGCCCCCAGGGGGCGAGCGCCTCGGTCAGGTTCTCCTGGCAGGAGCGGTGCTCGCCAAGCCTGTCGCGGCGCTCGTAGAGCTTCGTCGAGCAGCGCCCGCCCATGTTGCCCCAGTGGTTGGCGTAGGTGTCCGCCACCGTGGTCAGCATCGCGTTCTCGCGCGGCGGCTTGGAATAGAAGTGCTTGAAGGACTTCGACGTGCCGGTGCCGAGAATCACGTTGGTCGCCCAGCTCTGGCCGACGTGGAACCATTCGCGGCGGTCGTCGGCGTTGTAGAAGACGCAGTCGCCCACCTGCCCGCCGACGATCTGGTGGATCCTCAGCACCTGCCCCTTCCCGACGACGACGGCGCGGCCCTCGCGGGCGGGTATGGTGAATTCGTTGACGATCTCCAGGGCGTTCAGTCCTTGCGTTCGAGGGTCCACTCGTGCTCGGAGACGTCGAAGACGATTCCGTTCGGGTCCTTGAATTTGGTCTCCGCCTCGACGCCCGGATAGTCGCCGGGAAGCTCCATGAAGAAGCGGCCGCCATTGGCCTCGACCCGTTCCGCGGCCGCTTCCTTGTCGTCCACCACCATGCCGAAATGGTGCAGCCCGGCCCAGCCCGGCCCGTTCTTCCCGCCGACGGTCCCCTCCGGGAAGTTGAGCAGGGTGAGGTTCATCGTCCCGTCGGACAGCATGATCGCGTTGCCGATCGGGCTTTCCGCCTCCGACACCCGGTCCAGTTCGAACACCCGTTCGTAGAAGGCGGCGGCCTTCTCGAGATCGGGAACCTGCATCGCGATGTGCCGAAGCTTGCCCACGGCCCTGCTCCCCTTGTGCGGCTGTTGTGGCATTGTGGCGGCGGGCTCGGGGGCTGTCCATCGCATGCGCATCCTGGAAATCGGGGAAACGACGATCCCGGTCGCCGCGACGATGTCCAACGCGGCGATCGGGTTCGACGAGATGACGGCGAGCGCCGTGGCGGTCCGCACCGACCGGCGGGTCGGCGGCGCGCCGGTGATCGGCTATGCGCTGGATTCGGTCGGCCGCTACGCGCATGGCGGCCTGCTGCGCGAGCGGTTCATCCCGCGGCTGGAAGCGGCGCGGGAAGCGGAGATCGCGGACCCCGAGACCGGCCTGCTGGATCCCATGCGCGCCTGGCCGGTCCTGATGCGGAACGAGAAGCCGGGCGGCCACGGCGAGCGTTCGGCGGCCGTGGGCGTGCTCGACGCCGCGCTCTGGGACGCCGCGGCGAAGGCGGCGGGGGTGCCGCTCTGGCGCCTGCTCGCCGACCGCTTCAACGGAGGCAGCGCGGACGAGACGGTCGAGATCTACGCCTCGGGCGGGCATTACCGGCCGGACGATCCAGTCGGGGCGCTGGCCGGGGAGGTGCAGGACTGCATGGCGCGGGGCTTCCGCACCTTGAAGATGAAGATCGCCGGCGCGCCTCCCGAAATCGACCGGGCGCGGATCGAGGCCGCCATCGACGCGGCGGGCGGGGGCGGTCGGATCGCCGTCGACGCCAACGCCGTCCTCGACCGGGAGAGCGGGCCGCGCATGGCCGCCATGCTGGCGGATTACGACCTCGCGTGGTTCGAGGAGCCGTGCGATCCGCTCGACTTCGATCTGACCCGGGAGATCGCGGCGGTCTATTCCGGACCGCTGGCCACGGGGGAGAACCTGTTCTCCGCCGCGGATGCGCGCAACCTGCTCCGCTACGGGGGTCTCCGGAAGGACCGCGACCTGCTCCAGTTCGACGTCTCGCTCTCCTACGGCATCCCGGAATATCTGCGGATCGTGAAGGCGGTGGAGGAGGCCGGCTGGCCGCGCCGTCGCCTGGTCCCCCATGCCGGACACCTGTTCGCGTTCAACGTCGTCGCCGGGCTGGGCCTCGGCGGCCACGAGATCGCGCCCGACGCGAACCTCGTGCTCGGCGGCCTGCCCGACGGCTGGACGGTCGACGGCGGGCGCGTGGCTCCGGGGGAACTGCCCGGCGTCGGCTTCGAGGGCAAGGCGAACGCGATGGCGGTGCTCGGCGCGCTGATGGGCTGACGCGCCACTTGCCCAATCCGCAGCCTTGGCTACAGTGTCTTTCTGACAACGAAGACGGGAGGCTGGGAGTGAAGGCGCCGCGCTTCGCCTACAGACGGCCGGAAAGCCTCGACGAAGTCCTGCAGCTCCTCGCCGAGCACGGCGAAGAGGCCCGCATCCTCGCCGGCGGCCAGAGCCTGATGCCGACCCTGAACATGCGGCTCTCGCGGCCGCGCCTCCTGATCGACATCAACCGGATCGACGAGCTCAGGGGTATCTCGTTCGAGGACGGGACGGTCAGGATCGGCGCACTCGCCCGCCACGCCGAGGTGATGGACTCGCCCGTCGTCGCCGAGCACCTGCCGATGATCGCCGAGGCGATGCCGCACGTCGCCCATGTCGCGATCCGCAACCGCGGCACGTTCGGCGGCAGCATCGCGCTCGCCGACCCCGCCGCGGAGCTCCCCGCCTGCGCGGTCGCGCTCGGCGCCGAGTTCGTGCTGGCGAGCGCGCGCGGCCGGCGGACGGTCGCCGCGCGGTCCTTCTTCAACGGGCTCTACGAGACCGAGCGCGCCGACGACGAGCTGCTGGTCGAGACCCGCATCCCGGCGATCGAGTCGGGCTACCGGTCGTCCTTCATGGAGCTCGCCCGGCGCCACGGCGACTTCGCGCTCGCCGGCGTGTGCTGCCACGCGAAGGTCGACGGGGGCGTGCTGAGCGACGTCCGCCTCGCCTATTTCGGGAGCGAGGACCGGCCCCGCTTCGCCGATGCCGCGTCCGCCGCCGCCGAGGGCAAGGCGTGGTCCGACGACGTCAAGGAGGCGGTCAAGACCGCGCTCGGCGACGATCTCGACCCGATCGGGAATTTCCACGCGTCCGCCGCGACCCGGCTGCATCTCGCGCGGGTGCTCACGGGGCGCGCGATCGACCGCATGGTCGCGGCAGGCTGAGGGGGCGGAGCGATGGAAGAATTCGCCGACATCGAACTGACGGTCAACGGCGAGAAGGTCGCCAAGCGCGTCGAGGCGCGCCAGCATCTGGTCGATTTTCTCCGCATCGAGCTCGGTCTCACCGGCTCCCATCTGGGGTGCGAGCACGGCGTTTGCGGCGCCTGCACCGTGCGCGTGGACGGCTCCATCGTGCGCGGCTGCCTGATGCTGGCGATCCAGGCCGACGGCGCGGACGTCTGGACCATCGAGGGGCTGTCGGACGCCGGCGAGATCGAGGATCTGCAGGAGGCGTTCATCAACCGCAACGCGCTCCAGTGCGGCTACTGCACGCCGGGCATGCTGCTGACGTCCGCGGAAATGCTCGAAGCCGGGCGCAAGATGACGCGCGCCGAGATCCGCGAGTTCCTGTCCGGCAATTACTGCCGCTGCACCGGTTACCACGCCATCGTGGACGCGGTCGAGACGGTGATGGAGAGCCGCTTCGGTGGCTGATCCCGAGGGCGCCGTCGGGCGCCCTTTACCCCGCAGCAGCGCCCGCCGGCTCGCCTTCGGCCGGGGCAAATACACGGACGATCTCCGCTTCCCCGGCCTGCTTCACCTCGCCTTCGTCAGAAGTCCCCACGCGCATGCCCGAATCCTGGGGATCGATCCGGCCCCGGCGCTCGCGTCCGTTCCCAACGCGCGCGTCTTTACCGGCGCCGAGATCGCCGAGGTCTGCGCGCCGTGGCAGGGGACGATGGACCACCTGCCGACGATGGTCTCGCCGCCGCAGCACGTGGTGGCCGTCGACCGTGTCGTATGGCAGGGCGAGCCGGTCGCCGCCGTCGTCGCCGCGAGCCGCGCCGAGGCCGAGGACGCGGCCGGCGAGGTCGCGGTCGAGTGGAACCCGTTGCCGGCCGCCGCGGTCCGCGACCGGACGCTGGACGAGGACGCCGCGCTGGTCCACCCGGAGCTCGGCAGCAATCTCTGCTTTTCCACCACGATCGGCACCGGGGACTCGGAAACCGCGCTCGACGAGGCCGCGCATGTCGTCGAGGGCCGCTTCTCCTTCGCCCGCCACAGCGGCATCCCGCTCGAAGCACGCACCGTCATCGCCGACTACGACCCCGGCGAGGGCACGCTGACCGTTCACGGCAGCCACCAGTCGCCCTGGCACCAGCAGGACACGCTGTCGCGTCATCTCGGGATCCCGGAGCACCTGGTCCGGGTCGTCGCGCCCGATATCGGCGGCGGGTTCGGCATCAAGCTCCACATCTACGGCGACGAGATCGCGGTCTCCGCCGTCAGCAGGATCCTGGGCCGGCCGGTCAAGTACGTCGTCGACCGGATGGAGGCGTTCGTCAGCGACGTCCATGCCCGCGACCAGGCGGTCGGCGCGCGGCTCGGCGTCGGGGACGACGGCAGGATCGGCGGTTTTTCGGTCGACGCGCTGACCTCGCTCGGCGCCTACGGCTCGCTCGGGCGCCCGCCGATCAGCGAAGGCATGATGACGATCATGATGGCGGCCGGCGCCTACGCCAACGCGCATTACGACGCCCGGCTGCGCGTCGCCTTCCAGAACAAGCCGCCGTCCGGGATGTACCGCGCCGTCGGCCAGCCGATCGCTTGCGCGGTGGCGGAGCAGCTTCTCGACTGGGCCGCCGACGCGGCCGGGATCGATCCGGTGGAGATTCGGCGGCGCAACTACTGGACCGACGACGACTATCCGCTCAGGACCCCGGGCGGTCTCGCGATCAAGCGGCTCAGCCCCGGGCGCTGCCTCGACAGGCTGGTCGGGATGATGAACTACGACGCGCTCCGCGCCGAGCAGGCGGAATTGCGGAAAGCCGGCATCCATCGCGGGATCGGGGTCGCGACGTTCCTCGAAATGACCTCGGTCGGGCCCGCCTATTACGGCCCGTCCGGCGCCCATATCAGCACCCAGGACGGCGCGACGGTCCGGCTGGAGCCCTCGGGCGCCGTGCGCTGCGTCACCTCGGTCATCGAGCTGGGGCAGGGGACCCACGCCGCGCTTGCCCAGATCGTCGCCGACCGGCTCGGCGTCGCCGCGGGCGATGTCGGCGTGGTGGGCGGCGATACCTCGACCACGCCCTATGGCGGCGGCGCCTGGGCCTCGCGCGGGCTCACCATCGGCGGCGAGGCGGTGTGGCGGGCGGCCGACGGCTTGCGCGCGAACATCCTCGAACTCGCCGGCTCGATCCTGCAGGCCGATCCGGCCGACCTCGACCTCGCGGGCGGCGCGGTCTGCGACCGGGGAAGCGGGGAGCCCCGGATTCCGCTTTCCGAGATCGGCCGCATCGGCCATTTCCGCCACGACACGCTGCCGCCCGGCGTCCAGCCCGAGCTTGCCGTCACCCGGCACTACGTCCCCGACGCCGCGCCCTTCGCGCTCGCTAACGGGGTGCAGGGCTCGTCGCTCGAGGTCGACGTGGAGACCGGCGAAATCCGGCTGCTCGATCACTGGGTGGTCGAGGATTGCGGGCGGATCGTCAACCCGCTGCTGGTCGAGGAGCAGATCAGGGGCGGCGTCGTCCAGGGCATCGGCGGCGCGCTCTTCGAGGAGTGCCGCTACGACGAGGACGGCCAGATGCTGAACGCGAGCTTCGCCGACTATCTGGTGCCGATGGCGGCCGGACTCCCCGACATCCATGTCGGCCACGTCGAGACCCCGATCGAGGAAACCGCCCTCGGCACCAAGGGCGCTGGCGAGGCCGGCACGGTCGGCGCGCCGGCGGCGATCATGCTGGCGGTCAACGACGCGCTCAGGCCCTTGGGCGCGCGGGTCACGAGCCTGCCGATCACGCCGGAGTCGATCCTGGAGGCGGTGGCGGCGGCCGACCCTTCGATACGCGGCTTCGCCGCTACTCAGGGTGAGGGACTTTGTTGAACCCTCATCCCGAGTAGGCCCGAAGGGCCGTATCGAGGGACGCCTACCCCCCGTCCGCCAGCGCGGCCAGCCTTTCGGCGATCGGCGGTGGCGCCCAGCCGGCCTCGATGCCGAGGTCGGCGAGCAGCACCTGGGCCGCGTTGTAGCCGGGGAGCCCCGTGACATTGCCGCCTGGGTGCGAGGCGGAGCCGCACAGATAGAGCCCGTCGAGATGGGCGCGGTAGCGGCCGGCGCCCGGGAACGGGCGGTCGGCGCCGATCTGGCCGTCGGTGAAGGCGCCGACCAGCAGGTCGCCGTGGCGCATGTTGGGGAGCGTGCGCTCGACGTCGCGCGGGCTGCGCGTAAACCGGTCGATCACCGCGCCGTCGAGGTTGGGCGCGTGGCGTCGCCACAGATCGAGCATGACCGCGCCGTGCGCGTCCTTCGCCGCGTCCCAGCTCGCCGGATCGCCGTCGAGCGCATAGGGCAGCTTTTCCCACATGAAGGCGGTGTGCCTGCCGGGCGGGGCCTGCGAGGGGTCGAACTGCGTCGGGCAGGCGCCCCACATCACCGTCGGCGGGATCGTCCCGGCCTCGTGGTGGCGCACGATCTCCGGATACTGCGCGACGTGCTCCAGCCCCATGATGACCATGAACGGGGTCTCCAGCGCGGGGTCGCCGTCGGCCGCGGCGTAGCGCGGCGGCTCGGAGAGGTTGAGGTTGAGCGCGAACAGCGGCGCGATGAGGTTGTAGGCGAACCCCTCGACCTTGCGCCGCCAGTCCTCGGGCAGGTGCGCCGGCTCCAGCAGGTCGAGAAACGTCTGGTGCGGGTTGAGCGAAGAGGCGACGAAGCGGCGCGCCGTGAAAATATCGCCCGCCTCGGTCTCGACGCCGACGGCGCGTCCCTGCTCGACCAGGATGCGGCGCGGCGTCGTCGCCACGAGGATGTCGCCGCCGGCCTCGCGCACCGCGCGCTCCAGCGCCACCGCCAGCATGTGCGCGCCGCCCACGGTCATCTGCGCCTTCGCCGTGCTGGCGAGAAGGGCGGCGATGTGATGGCCGAAGCCGCGCACGCGCAAGTCGACCTCGCGCAAGCCGTTGAAGAACAGGAGCCCCGCCTGGATCGTCGGGTGGGTGAACTCGCTCTCCACGAACTCCAGCGGCGAGAGCGCGCTCGCTTCGAGCAGCCGGCGCCCGGCGGCGCTCCGTTCGAGGAGCGCGCGGCGTTCGGCCGCCGGCAGCGGCGGCGACGTCGCCTCGGGGACCAGGATGTCGTGCACGATCGGGCGGAACTCGTCGTGCCAGCGTTTCAGCGTGGCGGCGTCCCGCTTCGACAGCGCGGCGAACGAGGCGTGGGTGCGCTCGAAGTCGGTCCACCATTGCAGCGAGCGGCCGTCGTCCAGCAGCAGGGCGACGTTGAGCTCGGGTTCGATGTAGCGCGCGCCGTGGCGGGCGATGTCGAGATCGCGGTACCACGGCATCCCGGTCAGCGCGCGCTGGAAGAAGCCGTGGGTGTTGTGCAGGAAGCCCGGGTGGCGCGGGTCCTCGGCGGTCTCCAGCCCGCCGCCGACGAACGGCCGGCGCTCGATCGTCAGCACCTTCAGCCCGGCGCGCGCGGCGTAGGCCTGGAGGATCAGCCCGTTATGGCCGCCGCCGAGGACGATGCCGTCATAGTCGGTCATGGAAGCGCGGCATCTCAGCGCCGCCGCAGGCGGTCGGCGGCGGCGGCGGCGACGATGACGAGGCCGATCGCCACCTGCTGCCAGTAGGAGTGGACGTTGGCGAGGTTGAGCGCGTTGGCCAGCACCACCATGATGAAGACGCCGATGATCGACTTGTAGAGCTTGCCCTCGCCGCCGAACAGCGAGGCCCCGCCGAGCACCACGGCGGCGATCGCGGTGAGCTCGTAGAACGTGCCGGCGGTCGGCTGACCCGATTGCAGCCTGGAGGCGAGCATCACGCCCGCGAGCCCGGCGAGCGCGCCGCACCAGACATAGGCCGAGGCGCGCACCCGCCCGACCGCCACGCCG
The DNA here is from genome assembly GCA_022826125.1 of Defluviicoccus sp. GTDB lineage: Bacteria > Pseudomonadota > Alphaproteobacteria > MPNO01 > MPNO01 > MPNO01. The sequence continues at coordinate 9,415 of JAJDVM010000007.1, read as the reverse complement.
GCGAGATAGGCGGCCTCGGTGTTGCCGCCCGTGGCGAACACCCGGATCCCGTACGGCGTGCGATGCAGCAGCCAGTGGAAGATGCCGAACAGTAGGACGGGCAGCCACACCAGATAGGGAATGCCGAACAGGCGCTCGATGGCGAAGTCGAGAAAGAGCTCGGGCAGCCCGTCCTCGCCCACGATCGGCCGCCCGCCGGTGATCAGGAAGGTGACGCCCCGGAACAGCACCATCGTCCCCAGCGTCGCGATGAACGGGTTGACGTCGAGCCGGGTGACGATCAGCCCGTTGACCAGCCCGACCAGCGCGCCCACGGCGACCCCGGCCGCGACGCCCGCGACGATGCCCGCTTCCAGCATCGCCATCGCGGTGACGCAGCCGGACAGCGCCACCACCGACCCCACGCTGAGATCGAAGCCGCCGCAGATGATCACGTAGGTCATGCCGATGGTGATCACGGTCATCACCGCGCCCTGCATCAGCACGTTGTTGATGTTGATGGGCGAGAAGAACCGGTCCGAGAGCGCGCTCGCGACCAGGCAGAGGACGACCAGGGCGAGCAGCGGGATCTGCCCCGCCAGCCAGCCGAGCCGGGCTTGCGTCATCCCTTTCATCCTCCGAGCGCCGATCTGAGCGCGCTTTCGGTGTACTCGCCCTCGCGCGAGAACCGGCCGACCACCGCGCCGCGCCGCATCGCGAGCACCGTGTCGCTGACCGCGAGCAGCTCGGCCATTTCCGAGGACGCAAGCGCGATGCCGCCCCCGTCGTCCACGAAACGGCGCATCAGGCGGTGGATCTGCGCCTTGGCGCCGATGTCGATGCCGTGGGTCGGCTCGTCGAGCAGCAGCACGTCGGCGTGGCCGGCGAGCCAGCGCGCGAAGATCACCTTCTGCTGGTTCCCGCCGGAGAGCTCGCGGACGGTTCGATCCGGATCGGGCGGGCGGATGTCGACGCTCTCGATCAGGCTCTCCACCAGCCGGTCGATCTCCTCCTTCCTGAGCCGCAATCCGCGGGACAGCAGGGGCAGGTTGGGCAGCACGATGTTCTCGCGCACCGTAAGCCCCATCACCAGGCCGAGCGCGCGCTCGCCGGGAACCAGCCCGATTCCCGCGCGGATCGCATCGGCGGGCGCCCTGAACCGGATCGGCATCTCCGATTTCTCGACCGCGACGGCGGTGCGGCCGCCGCCGAACAGGCGGTGCAGGAGCTCGGTCGTTCCGCTGCCCAGCAGACCGGCGAGACCCAGCACGCGGCCTTCGCCGACCGCGATCTCCGGTTCTTCGCCGGCCGGCCCGCGCAGCACCGTCCGGGCGGAGGCGCCGCCGGCCGAGGCGTGGGCGCTCTCGATATCGCGGCCGGTCATCAGCCTTACGACCTCGTCGCGGCCGCGCTCGCCGCGCGCGTAGCGCTCGACCGCGCGCCCGTCGCGCAGGATGGTGCAGGTGTCCGCCAGCGCGTCCACCTCGTCCAGCCGGTGCGACACGTAGACGATCGCCACCCCGTCGGCCTTGAGCGCGTCGATCACCGCAAACAGGCGCTCCACCTCGCGCGCTTCCAGAGCCGCCGTCGGCTCGTCGAGGATCACCACCCGCGCTTCGCGGCTGAGCGCGCGGGCGATCATCACCAGCTGGCGTTCGGCGTAGCCGAGCCGGTCGACCCGGGCGCGGGGGTCGATCTTGATGCCGAGCCGCGCGAGCAGCGCCGCCGCATCGCGCGCCATCGCCGTCCGGTCGACCGCGGGAATGCCGAGGAAACGCCGTGTCGGGACCGCCTGGATCAGCACGTTCTCGGCGACGCTCAGGGCCGGGACGACGCGCATCTCCTGGGGGATGACGACGATGCCGCTCGCCAGCGCGTCCCGCGGGCCGGAGAAGCGGCGGGGTCTGCCGTCGACCTCGACCGTGCCGCGGTCGGGGCGGTGGACGCCGCCCAGGATCTTGATCAGCGTCGACTTGCCGGCGCCGTTCTCGCCGATCAGCGCGTGGACCTCGCCCGGTCCGACCGCGAACGACACGTCCTCCAGCGCGCGGGTCGCCTGGAAGCGCTTGTGGAGACCCTTCGCTTCGATCGCCGGGGCCGCGCCGGTCAATGCGCGGCCATCCATTCGAACGCGGGGCCGACCCAGGGCCCGTCTTCCTCGCCGGCCGCGTAGCATGCCGAGAAGTGGTTGCGCCCCGGCATCGACAGCCGCGTGACGTCGCCCCCCGCGTCGCGGAGCGCGTCCTCCATCTCCTCCGCCTGGGTCATCAGATGCGGGAAGTCCTCGCCGCCATGGGCGATCAGGAAGGGCGGGGTCGCCTGGATGTCGAGAACCGGGCTCGCCGGACGGTCGTTCGACTCCGGCCCGAGAAACCGCGGCCGCGCGCTGAGCCCGCTGCCTTCGCCGAAGCGGAAGACGCCCGAGATCGGCAGACAGCCCCGGACGACGCCGTCGGGCAGGCCGCGCTTCGCCTGCCAGTCTCCCCGCACCGCGAGCAGGGCCGCGTAGTGCCCGCCCGCCGAGTGCCCGCCGACGAAGATACGCTCGGGATCGCCGCCCATCTCCGCGACGTTCCGGTGGAGCCAGGCGATGGCGTCGGCGCTGTCCTCGAAACCGGTGGGGAACGAATGTTGGGGCGCGAGCCGGTAGCCGATGCTGGCATAGACGACGCCGCGCGCCGTCGCGCACGGTCCGGCGAAGTTGAGATGCTCCTTGTAGCCCGAGGTCCAGCCGCCACCGTGCATCATCGCGAGCACGGTGCCGTTGGGCTCAATCGGAGTCTGGATGGCGATCGACCGGTATGGATCGCCGCCGTAACGCACGTCCACCGCCGGAACGCCCTCGCCGCGCGACATGACCTCGTCGGCGAAAGCCTGCCCGACTTCGCTCAGCGGTTCCTGCGGCGGGTAGTCCTCGATGCGCATGGGCTTTTTCCAACCGGTCGGGCCGTGACGGGTCCCGGAGAACGGGGTACATAGTTCGGTGCCGCCCGGGGCGAGTCAACGCGCCGGCAAGCCGGAAAGGACCGTCGATGAGCGCTTCCGCCAGGAAACCCCTGTTCCGCGCCGATCACGTCGGCAGCCTGTTGCGCCCGCCGGAGCTTCTCGCCGCCCGCGGGAAGTGGAAGTCCGGGGAGATGGACGCCGCCCAACTGCGCGAAATCGAGGACAAGGCCATCGCCGATGTCGTGACGCTGCAGGAAGGGCTTGGCCTCCAGGCGGTGACCGACGGCGAGTTCCGCCGCGAGAACTGGTGGATCGACTTCATCTCGGCGATCGAGGGGATCGAGATATCGAGCCCCGACGAGGCGGCCGGGTTCCAGAAGGCGCCGGGCACGGCATCGGGCTACGTGCCGAAGAACGTCCGGACCGTGGGCCGGCTCGGCCGGCCGGGCGACATCCTGGCCGACGATTTCGCCTTCCTGAACGGGAAGACCGCGAACACCGCCAAGGTCACGATACCCTCGCCGACGCGGGTCCATTTCCACGGCGGCGACGCGTCGGTCGACGACGGCGCCTATCCCGACAAGGACGCGTTCTGGGAGGACCTCGCCCGCGTCTACCGCGACGAGATCGCCGCCCTCGAAGCGCTCGGCTGCCGCTACATCCAGATCGACGATCCGGTGATCAACTATTTCGTCGACACCAGGATGCGCGACAATCTGAGGACCATCGGCGAGGACCCCGACATGCTGATCCACCGCTACGCCCGCCTGCTCAACGACTGCGTCTCGGAGCGCAGCCCCGAAACCTACCTCACCATCCATCTCTGCCGCGGCAACGCGCAGAGCGCCTGGATCGCCGAGGGGGGCTACGAGCCCCTGGCCGAGGCGCTGTTCCCGGCGATCGACGTCGACGCCTGGTTCCTCGAATACGACGACGCGCGTTCCGGCGGGTTCGAGCCGCTGCGCTTCATGCCGGACGACAGATGCGTGGTGTTGGGGCTCGTGACGACCAAGCGCGGCGACATGGAGGACCGGGACGAGATCCTGCGCCGGATCGAGGAAGCCTCGGGATACGTCGCGCTCGACCGGCTGGGCCTGAGCCCGCAATGCGGCTTCGCGAGCGTCGATCTCGGCAACCTGATCGCGGTAGAGGACCAGGCGGCCAAGCTGTCCTTCGTGATCGACCTCGCGCGCGAGGTGTGGGGCGAGGCGTAGGGCCCGCCCCTTCGGTATCTTCCCTGACACCGCTTCGATCTACGAACCAACCGGGAGCCCATCTTGTTCCGAGCCTGTCAAACGCCCCGCCGCTTGCTGCCCGCTTTCGCGATTGCGCTTTGCTGCGCGAGCCCGGCCGGCGCCGCGGAGACTCACAAGTCGCCCTATGCCGGCGAACACACCCGCCCGGTCAAGAGCCTGTCGCCGGACGATCTCGCCGAACTCGGGCGCGGCGGCGGATGGGGACTTGCGAAGGCGGCCGAGCTTAACGGCATGCCCGGCCCCGCCCACCTGCTCGAATTGAAGGACGAGATTCCGCTCTCCGCGGACCAGGTGACGAAGATTGCCGCCATCTTCGAGCGGATGCGGACCAGGGCGATCGCCGGAGGACAACGCCTGGTCGGAGCCGAGCGAACGCTCGAGACGGCGTTCGTCCGCAGGACCGTGAACGAGCGCACGTTGCATACGCTCCTTTCCGAGATCGGTCAGGCGCGAACGGCACTCCGCTATACCCATCTGGCCGCGCATCTGGAGACGTTGCCGCTGCTCACCGGAACCCAGATCGCGCGTTACAACGAACTTCGGGGTTATGGGGGCGATCCGTGCGCCAACCCGCCCGAGGGGCACGACCCGGAGATGTGGCGCAGGCACAACGGCTGCAACTGAAGCTGCCGTAGGCGGTGCGGCTCTACTCCGCCGCCTGCGCCCGGTTCTCCTCCGGCGGGGCGGGCGGCGCGACCAGCACCGTCCGGAGCGCGTCGCCCTCGGGGTCGGCCAGCGCGGCGGTGCGCGCGGCGTTGAGGGCCGCGACCGCCGCGGCCGGATCGCCGCTCGCCGTCGCGGCCGGGCGCGCAAGCTCCTCGAACACCTTGCGGTAGTTGCCGACGCCGCGCCGGTGGGTGTCGGAATAGCCCTTGCGCAGGTTGGGAAGCTCGGCGATCTCCAGCGCGAGGTCGTAGCTCCGGGCGGCGGCGCTTTCGAGCGCTTCGAGCCAGGTCTCGATCTCCGCCCACTCCTCGGCGAAGCGGTAGCTGTACGGCCGCCAGAAACGCATCTTCGCGAGCCCCCACAGCCGGGCGTAGCCGAACACCGTGTTGGTCTTCACCCGCATAGCGACGTGGAATTTCTGCCGGCCGGGCTTCCTCTCCTTCCACCGCGTGAGCGCGCGGCCGAGCGCCGGCGGCAGCACCGAGGCGATCTCGTCGTAGCCGGGTTTCAGGAACTCGGTGACGACGACCGGTTCTTCCGCCTTGGCGCCGACCTCGCGGCGGACCCGTTCCATCCTTTCCGGCCGGCTCTTGAGCGCGGCGACGCGGATGATGTCCTCGTAACTCATCCAGAGCGCGAGATAACGGGCGCCCTCGATCGTCAACGCGAACCCCCTCTCGGCGCCGCCGTTCGCCTTGTCGGCGGCGAGGATCTTCCCGGCGTTGTCGAGATAGCGCGCGCCATAGGCGTGGTTCTGGTAATCGACAGCCCGGCGGACGCCGTCCTGCAGGATCCGGTGGGTCTCAGGCGGGAAGCTCTGCTCCGCCCGCGCCAGCAGCGCCTCGATACCGCCCGGCGCGCGGCGCTCGACCGGCGACGGCTCCTCCGGCATCGGAATGTCGCCGCGAACGTAGTCGAAGCCCGCCTTGAAGCCGCGCAGATTGCCGGAGACGGCGACGCCGGTCTTCCTTATCGCGTCCTCGAACGTCTCGGCCGGGATCGGCACTTCGCCGGACCCCGCGATCACGCCGAGGATGACGGCGTTGATCACCGTCCCGTTGGCCTGCGCGAGACGGTCCATGTCGATCAGGATCGCGCGTTTGGCGAGATGGTTGGCCGTCTCGATCAGGTCCGAGGCCTCGAACCGGCCGTCCCCCATCGCCGATTTCTCGAGAATGGAATAGACCCGGTGGGACGAGGAGATCAGCGTGGTCCGGTCGGGCGTCACCCAGCCGAGCTCCAGCGCGCGCCCGGCCTCCATCAGTTCGGAGGTCACCACGACGTCCATGTTGCCGGGCGTGGCGTAGAGGGCCATCGTCGGCGACCGTCCGCCGAGGCGGTCGTGATGGGCGGGGTAGATCTCGATGTAGTAGGTGGTGGCGCCGGTCCTCTGCGCGACGCCCGGGATCGAGGTGCTCTGGCACGGGAAGCCGAGCGACTCCGCGGCCGCCACGATCCAGCTCGTCAGCACGCCGCCGCCCTCGCCGCCGAGGGCGCCGACCACCATGGTGAACGTGCGCCCGGGAAGCGCCTCCGCGCCGTTGGAGGCGCCGTTCGTCTCCGCGCTCATGCGGCGGCTCCGTTGCCCTTCGCCGCCCCGTTGGCAACCGCGCCGTTCGCGTAGCCCCCGAGCCTGCCGATCACGTTCTTGCGCCACTTGTCGAGGAACAGGTCGATGCCTTTGGGGTTCTGGACGATGTCCGCCTTGTAGAAGGACGGGCAGAGCACCGCCGCGTCGGCGACCTCGCCGCACAGCCCGCATCCCACGCAGCCGTTGTTGACATGCGCGATCGGGTCCTTGCGGAGCGGGTCCGGGTTGGGTTTGACGGTGAGCGAGGGACAGCCCGAGAGCCGGATGCAGGAGTGATCGCCGGTGCAGGTGTCCTCGTCGACGCCGAACCGCGTGCGGACGACCCGGTTCCCGGCATCGAGCGCCTTGCGCACGACCGGACGAAGCCGGCGCTGCTTGGCGATCTGGCACTCGGCCTCGGCGATGATCACCTTCAGCCCCTTCTCCGGCGTGGTCAGCGCCTCGTGCAGCAGCTTCTTCATCTTGCCGACCCGGTAGGTATACTGCTTCCTCACCCACTTGACGCCGAGCCCCTTGATGGCGCGCTCCATCGGCATGACCGTGTCGGACGGCACGGTGCCGCCCGCGGTGGTCGACGGCAGGCGCTGCTGGCCGGTGGCCGAGGAATAGCCGTTCGCCATGATGACCAGCACCGAATCGTGGTCGTTGAAGGCGGCCCCGCTGATGCCGGACGACAGCCCGTTATGCCAGAACCCGCCGTCGCCCATGATCGAGATCGTGCGCCCCTGGAAATGCGGCGCGACTCCCGCCGAGCTCGCGAGCCCGAGCCCGTAGCCGGTCACCGTGTTGCCGAGCCCGAAGGGCGGCAGCGCGGCGAAGGTGTGGCAGCCGATATCGGCCGAGATATGCACCTCGCCGATATCCTCCTCGCGCTGGACCAGCTTGATCGCGCTGAACACCGGGCGTTCGGGACAGCCGGTGCAGAATCCGGGCGGCCGTTTGGGGACCGGCTTGCCCAGCATCTCGGCCGCGGTCTGCTTGGTCTTGTCGAGGCCGGCGACGGCCGCCGAGACCGGCTGCAGGTCGATGCCCTTGGGCACGGAGCCCTCGATGAAGCCGGCGAGTCCGCGCAGCATGACCTCGGCCTGGTACTCGCCGGCCTTGGGAAACAGCCCCTTGCCGACGATTTCGGTATTGAGGTCGGCCTTGCGCAGAAGCGCGTTGATCGCCTGCTCGTGATAGTCCGGAAAGCCCTCCTCGACGATCAGCACGGAACGCTTGGTCGCGCAGAACCCGGCGATCTCGTCGTCGACCAGCGGGTAGGTGACGTTGAGGCAGAGGATCGGGATGTCGGAATTGCCGAACACGTCGGCGAGGCCGAGCTGCTGGAGCCCGCGGATCACCGAGTTGTAGAGCCCGCCGAGGCAGATAATGCCGACATCGTCGTACTTGCCGGGGAAGACCTCGTTCAGCTTGTGCTCCCGGATGAAGTCGATGGCGGCGGGGAAGCGCTCCTCGACCTTCTTCTTCTCCTGCTCGTAGGTCGCCGGCGGCAGCGCGATGCGCCCGAGATCGAAGACCGGCTTCTCCAGCTTGTCGTTGGTCGAGAACCGGCCGGGCTTGTTGTCCTTGGTCGCGAAGCGGCCGGTGACGTGGCAGGCGCGGATGCGGAACTCCACCATCACCGGGGTGTGCGAGGCCTCGGAGAGCTCGAACCCCTTCTCGATCAACTCCACCATGCGCGGGTGGTGGGGGCGGGGGTCCATCAGCCAGGCCGAGCACTTCATCGCGAACGCATGGGTGCGTTCCTGGATGATGCTGGCGCCCTCGCCGTAATCCTCGCCGAGGACGATCAGCGCGCCGCCGACGACGCCCGCCGAAGCCACGTTGGACAGCGCGTCGGCCGCGACGTTGGTGCCGACCGTCGACTTCCACGTGACCGCGCCCCGGATCGGGTAGTTGATCGACGCCGCCAGCATCGCCGCCGCCGCGGCCTCGTTGGCGCAGACCTCGGTATGGACGCCGAGCTCGGCCATCAGCCCCTTGGAATCGGAGGTCAGCACGTCCATCAGGTGCGAGACCGGCGCGCCCTGGTAGCCGCCGACATAGCTCACGCCCGATTGCAGGAGCCCCTTGGTGATGGCGAGGATGCCCTCGCCCTCGAAATACTCCCCGTCGCCCCGGCGCAGAAGCTCGACTTCCTTGGCGAAGCTTCGTTCCATTCCGCGTCTCCGCTCGCGTGAATCGCGATTTGCACGGAAGATACCCGCTTTCGCGGGTGCGAGCCACCTTCGCGCCGGGGCCGGCCCTTCGATACGCGGCTTCGCCGCTACTCAGGGTGAGGGATGGGTTGTGGGAGGAAAAAACCCGCCCTCATCCCGAGTAGGCGCGAAGCGCCGTATCGAGGGACGCCGCCCGCCCCGGTCCCACCTGAAACGGACAGACTCTAATCGCCCCGAAGGACGATCAGCGCGTCGAGCGCGATCGCGCCCTCGGCATGGACTCTGACGGGGTTCAGGTCGATCTCCCCGATTTCCGGGTGCTCGGCGATCAGCCGGGCGAGGGCCAGTACGGCCGCGCGGATGGCGGTGCGGTCGGGGGTGGGGGCGCCCCGCCAGGGGCCGAACAGAGCCCTGCCGGCAAGCGAGTCGATCATCCTGTCCACCTCGCCGGGGCCGAGCGGGGCGAGGGCCACCGCGGCGTCGTCCATCGCCTCGGCCGCGGTGCCGCCGAGCCCCAGCAGGACCGTCGGCCCGAAGCTCGGGTCGTTCCGGGCGCCGAGGATCAGATCGAGACCGTCCGGCGCCATCTCCTCGATGAGGTAGCCCGCGCCCGAAACCCGGTCGATGGACTCGAGCGCCGAATCCAGCGCCGCGGCGGTCTCGATCCGGAGATGGACGCCTCCGACATCCGATTTGTGGGCGATCGCGGGGTCCAGCGTCTTGGCGACCGCCGGAGCTTCCATGGCCGCGAACGCCGCCTCCGCCTCCGCGCGGCTTCGGCACACCGTCCGTTTCGGCGTCGCGATGCCGTAGGC
>JAJDVM010000004.1 GCA_022826125.1 Defluviicoccus sp. | reverse complement strand
CGAAGAGGGATCGGCCGCGCCCGCCGTCGAGGTCGCCTGCGACCCAGTACCTGCCCCGGCGGCGTCCGTAGGGCAGGTATCGGCGGCAGACCTCCTCGGCGCGCTCGGCCAGCGCGGCGGCGACGGCGGCCGCGTTCATGGCGCGCACTTCGGGATCGAACGGGACCCGGCGAAGCCGGGACCGTCGGCGGTGATGGGGAGCATGGGGACCTCGCTGACCGCTGAGTGGGACGCCCCCGGTCCCGGCCTCACTCTTTCTCTTTTGGGAGTCAGGACGGCGGGCGGCGCGCGAAGCGCGAGCCCCACCGTCCGGCCCGTGAGGGACTCGGATCACGCTGCACAAAAAATGGCCGGACCCGCGCGGGAGGGACGCGGGTCCGGCCAAGGCCAGCGGAAGGGAGAAGCCCGCTAAACCCTTCGCTCAGAACGGTATGGTGCTGTCAGCGGGATCGGCGTCGGCGGCCGGCGCAGCCTCACCGTCGGGCGTCTGGGCACCGTTGCCGTTGGTGCCGGCGGGGCGATCCAGGAACTGCACGCGGCCACCGGGCACGAGCAGGATCTCGGTCGAGAACCGGTCGCTGTCCTCGCCGTCCTTGCGCCACTTCCTGGTCTGCAGCTTGCCCGCGACGTAGACCAACCGGCCCTTCTTCGCGTGCTTCTCCAGCATGTCGATCAGCCCGCTCTGGAAGCTGACGACCCTGTGCCACTCTGTCCGATCCACCCGCTCGCCGCTCTGGCGATCGATATAGGATTCGTCGGTCGCCACCGACATATTGGCGACGCGGCCGCCGGAGGCGAGGTTGCTGATGGTCGCATCGGCGCCCAGCCGGCCGATGATCTGAGCGGAGTTGAGTCCGAACGCCATGATCGTGTCTCCTTGCGATTCGAGTTGATGACGAAGGTTGACGAGCGGGCTGGAGCCTCTCCTCGGCCCCGCCCTGCTCACCTTCTCCAAGCCTCCCTTCACTCTCGTCTGCCGCCTGCTCCGAGGCCCGCCGGGTGGCCGACGACCTTGCCTGCGGCACGGACGAAAACGGCGGTGGTGATCACCGGGAGAGCGTCCGGAATGTCGCAGAGACGCGCGTCTCGGTGCGGCTGGCGTTGGCGGCGGGATCGATCCCGTGCATGAAGGCGCTCCTGGCGGGTCCGCGCAGGACAAGGGCGGAGCGGCGGGGAAGCAGCGCCACCTCGTCGGACGCCAGCCCCTCGCGGACGTAGGGGCGGGCCGAACGGGGCCGGAAGTTCATCGTCCAGGCGTCGCCAAGCGAGAGCGAGACCACCACGTCGCCGAACGAACTGTGATCGGCGTGCATGCCGATGCCCTGGCCGGGGCGGTACTCGTTGACGATGCACTGCTCGGGCATGGCCCCGTCGAAGTACGGCGCCAGCCGATCGCCGATGACAGTGGCCCACCGCGGGAAGGGCGGAGCCGGGGCGTGGCGGCCGTTGCCCGGCGCCCTGTAGTCGTATCGGTAGCCGTAATGCTGAACGCGGCGGCTGAGGTCGGTCATCCAGGGCGCCTGGGAGATGCGCAGCAGGATGCGCTCCTCCTCGGCCTCGGTGACGATATCGGGCACCAGCGTGGCGCCGTGGTCGAAGATGCTCGTGGTATCGCGCGTCATGGGCTCTCTCTCCTCCCGTAAGCGGACGCCCGCACCTGCGCGCGGCTCCGCCTCCGGCGCCGGCTCGAGAACGATGACCGTGCCCGGCAGGTCCGCGAGACAGGCGGTCACGAGGGGGCGCACAGCGCGCCAGTCGAGACCGCCCAGCCCGCACCCGAGTGGCGGGATGGCGATGGAGCGGATGCCGCGGCCGGCGAGGGCCGCGGCGAGGCCGCGCAGCCCGGCCTCGATGTCGCCGATCGCGCTGCGGTCGCGCCAGTGACGCTTGGTGGGGAAGTGGACGATCCACCGGGGGCTGTCGCGGCCGGTGTCGAACACGAACATGCGGCCCGGCCGCAGCCGGTCCTCAGCGCAGGCGCGGCGGTAGGCGAGGAAGGCGTCGGGGTGGCGGCGCCTGAACTGGAGGGCGAGGCCGGCGCCTGCGACGCCGACGCAATTGACGGGATTGACGATGGCCTCGACAGGCTGGGCGAAGATATCGCCGTGCGTGAAACGGATCATGGCATGCTCCCATCTTCCAGGGGGGGGCCGGATCAGGCGCGGCGGGTGTCGGGGAATGCCGCGGCGCGGATCTCCTCCAACCGCTCGCACACGGCACGGGGGTGGAGCACGCCGAGGTTCAACACGGGAATACCGCGATCGTGCGCGATGCGGATGCCCATCCCGGTGCCGCCGCGCACCGCTCCGCCGACGGTCCACGCCACCACGGCATGGACGGGCGTGTCGGTGTCCACCGCGAGGATGCTCACGTTCCGGGCGTGGAGCTTCCGCGCCGCGGGCGAGCAGCGGTGCCATGCGGGATGCAGATCGGCGGCGATGGCGAGGCAGGTGCGCATCCGGTTGGGCGAGAGGGTGCAGCAGTCGGGTCCCGCGTTCCCGCGGTATCCGGGCCACGGCAGGAACACGGAACGGCACTCGGCCGGGGCTCCCGCCGCAAAGGCCGTGTCGGCCCCCGCCGCGCCGCCGCTATGCAGATGCCAGCCGCGGCGTGCGAGCCAGGCGGCCATGGTGGTCATGACTTCGAGCACGGACGATGGCGTGGCGCGCGATCCGATGCCGGCATAGACGAGCTGAGTCACGGGTTCTCTCCCTCCTCGGATGGCTTCACCCGAAGGAAGCTCGTCACCCACTCTCCTCGCGGGTCCGCGATAGCGGCGACGGCGCTCGTCGGATCGCCGGGGAGGGGAGCAGCCGTCGCCGGCAGGTGGGACAGGTGCGGCGCGGCCGGGTCACGGATCGGCAATGCGTGTCCTGCGTGCAGGAACGAGACCGCCAAAGCGCGGGATGAGCGCGCCGGTAGGGGCGCGGCGGGCAGAGGCTGGCAGGGAGGGGGCGTGAGTCCGCAGCGGCGCCGTTCACGCGGTCCGATCGAGGAAGGCGCGTGGAGAGAGCACCTCGACCGTCGCGTATCGCGGCTCGGTGAAGTCGCGCGTGTTGCCCGTGATCAGAACGGCGCCGCCGGCCATCGCGGTGGCGAGATAGATCTCGTCGTCGGGATCGCGCAGTCCGAACGCGATATCGGAGGGCTCGACGATGACGGCTACACGCTCGATGTCGCCGATCATCGCTTTCAAGTCATCGCGGTAGGCAGCGTGTTTGGGCCGTGCGGCGACGGACTTGTACTCGGCCAGGACGGGCTCGGAGAGGACGATATCGTGGTTCCGTACCACGTTGTCGACGACTGCCCGGCAGGTGCCGTCGATGCGCGCCGCCGACACGATGACGTTGCAGTCGAGGACGACCGTCATGTCTCACGGCTGCGGCGTTCCCGGCGCGATTCGTCGATATCGGCGATGACGTCCTGCATGATCTCGTCTTCGGAGCGTCCGATGTCCTCGGGCAAGGGCGGTCTTGAGGCGAGCGCGGCCGCGATGCGGTCGGCGGCCGCGTCGCGGTCCACCACCTGCTTGGGGCGGAAGAGGATGCCGTCGCCGACGAGGGTCGCCTCCATGATGTCGCCCTCACGAAGATCGATGCCCTTTCGCAGTCTGGCGGGAATGGTGACCTGGAACTTCGACTTGACGGTGACCAGGGGCATGGCGTCCTCGCGCGGCATGAGTTGGAATGTCGTACATTTTTACTTCTGCATATGACATTGGGCAAGCGGGTGGCGCTGCGGCGGCAGTCGGGCGGCGGCGTCCAGTCGGTTCGATCCCTTTTCGCTTGCCCGCGGGGGCCATGACCGGGCGCACGATCGGCGACGATCGAATTCTCAGTGCAGCGTCTCGTCGCGGGGACCTGTGGCCATGGATCGGGCGACCAGCCGGCTCCAGGCGTCGCGGTCGAGTCCGAGGCGCCGGTTAAGCCTGTCGCACAGCCGCTCCGCATCGGCGAGAGTGAGCGCTACGAGCGCGGTGGGGATGTAGCCGTCCATTCCCTCGAAGACGATGCGGATCTGCTGCGGCTGGTCGGGCAGCTCGTAGGAGGGCGCGAAGGCGTAGACCGGCTCCTCGGGTAGCTCGTGCGTGGTCATCGAATATGTCCTTGTTGCGGTGGGGCGGAGCCGCCCGCGCGGATGCGGGCGGCAACGTGCGCCGTGCGGCGGATCGGCGCCGGCGGCAGGATGTCAGGACGTCTCGGGCGCCGCGATGGACCAGCGGTCCACGATGCGCTCCAGGGTTTCGCGGTCGGGCGCGAACAGTCGGGTGCGCCACGAGACGATCTCGGCGATGCAGCCCATGCGCTTGAGCGCGTCGGTATCGCCGTCCGTGGGGCCCACGATCTCGATACGGTTGGCCCCCATCAGGCGGCGGCGCGCGAGCTTCCAGCCATTGGAGAGATGGAAGGAAGCGCCGCATTTCATGATCTCGTCGTGGACCTCGGCGGCGGTGAGGCCGGGGCCGCCGTCGAGACCGAGCGCGGCACGGAACTGGGTGACCTCGGCGGGACCGAGCACGCGGCCGATCAGGTGCTCGCCGTCGTCGCAGACGAGGCGGCGGACCCGCATGCTCTCTTCGGGCAGGCGGTCCCAGATCGGCAGCAGCAGGCCGGCGACCAGCCAGAAGCGGGACTCGCGGTGCGCCGGCAGGCCCGCGATCTCCGCGTCCCAGAGGGCCCGCCAGCGGTGCTCGCCGGCGGCGCGCCACTGCGAGGCCTCCAGCGCCGCCCTGGCCATGGTCTCGCGGGCGGCGGGACGCACCAGGCGCACCCGCTCCTGCACGTCGCCGTCGTCGAGCGTGCGCGACGGTGCGTCCATGACCAGCGCAGCCCGCTTCGACTGGCCGTTGACGATGAGCAGCGGCGGGTGCTTGGAGGTGGCCGCGTGGAGCTCGATGGCGGCATCGGCACCGAGCGGCTCCAGCCGGTCCTTGCGCGTGATCTCGACGATCTCGGTCTCGGCGCCGGAGCCCTCGTGCGTGAACACGGTCTCGCGGCTGGCAACCGAGAGCGAGTCGGCGGCGATGGTCTCGACGCCGCGCTCGAACGTGCCTGCCTCGATGGCGATCTCGATGTTGGCCTCGATCCGGGTCTCCAGAGCCGCAAAGAGCTGGTTCTGCTCGTCGATGGGGAGAGCCAGCAGCCTGTTGAGGAACTGCGGCATGGGCGGCAGGTCCTCCTTGAGGTTGCCCTCCCAGGTGAGCTTGAGGCCGGTGGCCTCCTCGAAGTCCTTGATGGACCAGTCCTCGATGTGGCCGCGCCAGAGGGCGATGTAGAACTGCCTGAGCGCGGACTTGGCGTAGAGGCTCTCCAGGTTGTCGCTGGCCCTGAACAGCGCGGTGTCGTCGCCCCCCATGGCGGTCTGGGAATCCCGTTGTCCCCGCGTGATGGCGCCCAGGCTGTCCAGCCTGCGCGCGATGGTGGCGATGAACCTGCGCTCGCCCTTCACGTCGGTGGCGACGGGACGGAAGAGCGGCGCGAACGCTTGGTGCGTGCGATGGGTCCGGCCCAACCCCTGGATCGCCTGGTCGGCCCGCCATCCGGGCTCCAGCAAGTAGTGGATGCGGCGCTCGGTATTGGGACAGCCGAGATCGGCGTGGTAGCTGCGCCCGATGCCGCCCGCCATCGAGAACACCAGGATCTTCTTGCTCCCGTCCATGAAGGCGGCGGTCTCGGCCAGGTTCGCGGAGGCGGGCCGCGATCGGAGCGCGAGGCGCTCGCCCTTCGCGTCCTCGATCCTCAGCACCCGGCGCGAACGCCCGGTGATCTCGGCCACGGCGTCGTGCCCGAAGCGGTGAACGATCTGGTCCAGCGCCGACTGCACCGGCGGCAGGGCGCCGAGCTTCTGGATCAGGGCGTCGCGCTTGGCCAGGGCTTCCTGGCATAGCACCGGGTTGTTGTCGGCATCGAAGACGGGGCGCGACATGAGGTTGCCGTCATCGTCCTCGAAGGGCTCCTGCAGCTGCACCGGAAAGGCGTGCTCGAGAAAGTCGAGCACGTACTCGCGGGGCGTCAGGTCGATGGAGAGGTCGTCCCACTCGGAGGCCGGTATCTCCGCGATGCGCCGCTCCATCAGCGCCTCGCCGGTGGAGACCAGCTGCACCACGGCGGAGCGGCCCTCGTCGAGGTCCGCCTCGATGGCGCGGATCAGCGAGGGGCACTTCATGGAGGTCAGCAGGTGGCCAAAGAAGCGCTGCTTGGCGCCCTCGAAGGCGGAGAGCGCGGCCGACTTGGCGTTCTTGTTGAGCGTCGAATCCCCGTCGACGATGCCGGTGGCCTTCAGCGCCTCCTGGATGTTCTGGTGGATGATCTTGAAGGCGCCCGCATAGGAGTCGTAGATGCGCCGCTGCTCGTCCGTGAGCGGGTGCTCCAGGATGTCGACCTCGACCCCGTCGTAGCTCAGCGCCCGGGCCTGGTAGAGACCCAAAGCCTTGAGATCGCGCGCCACCACCTCCATCGCGGCCACCCCGCCGGCCTCCATGGCGGCGATGAAGGCGGTGCGGGTCTCGAAGGGGGTCTCGCCGGAGGCCCAGAGCCAGAGGCGGCGGGCATAGGCGAGGCCGGGGACGGTGGTGGCTCCGGTTGCGGAGACGTAGAGGATGCGGGCGTCGGGGAGCGCGTTCTGAAGACGAAGCCCGGCGCGTCCCTGCTGCGAGGGCTTCACCTCGCCGCGCGAGCCCTTGGACCCCGCGGCGTTAGCCATCGCGTGCGCCTCATCGAAGACGATCACGCCCTGATAGGCGTGGCGCCGGTCTTCGTCATCGCCATCCGCGAGCCAGGCCACGATCTGGTCGAGCCTGGAGGGCTTCCCTTGCCGCGCGGGGGAGCGCAGCGTGGCATAGGTGGCGAAGAGGATGCCCTGCGCATGCGGGATGTTGGCCCCCTGACGCATTTTGCCGAGGGGGATCACGTCTTCGGCGCGTCCGCCGACGGCGCACCAGTCCCGGCGCGCGTCCTCCAGCAGCTTGTCGGACTGCGAGAGCCAGAGCGCGCGCTTCCGCCCCCGGAGCCACTGGTCGAGGACGATGGCGGCGACCTGCCTGCCCTTGCCGCAGCCGGTGCCGTCGCCCAGCATCCAGCCGCGCCGGAAGCGGACCGGATCGGACAGCGGCTCGTCGGCATCGACGGTCTTGCCGTCGTCTTCCGACTCCGGCGCAGTATCGTCGCCCTGATCGGCAGCGGCGTCCACGCGCTGAATCGTCTCCCAGCCGGCGCCGATGCGGTACTCGGCGGCGAGGTGCGTCTCATGTGCCTGGCCGGCGAGGACGACGCTCTCGAGCTGGGCGTCGGACAGAGGCCCCTCGGCCACCACGCGCTCCGGCAGCAGTGGACGGTAGGACGGCATGGGGTGCGGCACCGCCGCCATGGCGCCGGACTGCACCAGCGGCGTCGGGTGCTCGACCGCGCCGGGCACGACGATGCTCGATGCCCGCCATCGCGCGTAGGGTCCTGAGGGTTGCGCGGCCCCGGCGGCACCGGCGCCGGGCGGCACCGCCTCGTATTCGAGCTCCGCGACCGGGCCCCAGTCGTGCTCGACGACCTGGAGTTCCTGTTTGGCGGTGCGGGACCGCTTGCACGTCTGCGGTCGGGGCGCGGGAGCCTGGCCGAACAGGTCGGCGCCCGGCGCGGATTCGATGGGACGCCGCGCGGGCACGGTGCCGGCGAGCGCCTGGAGAAGATGGCCCGCGTCGCGGAGGGGGTGGCCGGCATAGACCCGTGCGGGCTTCTCGCCGCCACGGTCGAGGACGGTCAGGCGGGTGTCGAAGGTGGTGCCGCGCCGCGCATAGGCGCGGCCGTCGATGGGCGCGGTGAATACCGCATGGGCCGGCGGGTCGAGGGAGGCGAAGGCGTCTTCCCAAGCGGCGTCGCCAGGAACGCAGTGCGCCGACGAAATCGCCACGAGCCGCCCGCCCGGCGGCAGCATCGAGCAGGCGGAGCGGATGTGATGCAGATCGGCGTGATGGCGAATGCGGTCCACGCCGGGGCTGGCCGAGAAGGGCGGGTTCATCAGAACCACGGTGGGCCTGAGCTCCGGCAGCCGGTCCCTGATCGTCTCCGCGTTGTGGCGGGTGACCGTGCAGCCCGGAAACAGGCCGGCGAGGAGTCCGGCGCGGACGGCGGCGATCTCGTTGAGGTGAAGCGCGTTGGTGTCCTTGCCGAGGGCAAGCTGTGCCATCACCGCCAGCATGCCGGTGCCTGCCGAGGGTTCGAGCACGATGTCGCCGGGCCGGATCATGGCGGCCTGCAATGCCGCGTAGGCCAGCGGCAGCGGCGTCGAGAACTGCTGGTACTTGAGCTGCTGCTCGGAGCGCCGCGTCTGCGAGGGTTCGAGGGCCGCCAGGGTTTCCAGCATGCGCAGCATGGCGGCAGGTCCGCCTGGACCTGCGCCGGCCTTGCGCCGCATGGCGCGGCCGTAGCGCTGGAGGAACAGCACAAGTGCAGCCTCGGCCGCCTCGTAGGAATCCTTCCAGAGCCAGGCGCCGTCCGCGTCGGAGGCGCCGAAGGCGGAGGTCATGACTTCGCGCAGGGTGCGGGCATCCATCGCCCGGCCGGCCTCCAGGACGGGCAGCAGGGTGCGGGCCGCGGTCAACAGCGCGGTGGGAGGCGACGGTGACTGCGGAGCCGTGGGCTCGGCGATCGTGGTGGCGGGGAGTGCGGCGGCAAGCGGACGTGCAGGGACGGCCGGCGCCGAGTGGGCGTCGAGCATGAGCAGGCTCCGTGCTGGAAAGGCGTGCAACCGGCGCGGGCTGGACGCGAAGCATCGCTCCCGCCCCGTCCCGCCGGACTGCCCCCGGCCGGCTGGCCGACCTCCTTCCGTGGTGGGGCGCGGCGGCGGAGCAGATCGGCAGCGGAGCGGGGTGGACAGGTTCGGGAAGGAAGGGGCGGGCCGGTCGCAGGGCTGCGGCCCGGGTTGCCCGGACGGCGCGCCGGGCGGATGATGGGGCCGGGGCGCTTCAGAGCAGGCCTTTCGTGCGGAAGCTGAAGGCGTCGCTCGGCGCGACGACGATATGGTCGTGGAGGTCGACGTCGATGGTCTTGAGGGCGTCGCGCAGGCGGGCGGTCATCTCGACGTCCGCCCTGGACGGTGTAGGATCCTGAGACGGGTGCGGGTGCAAGACGACGAGGGCGGACGCGCCGACCTCCAGCGCGCGGACGCAGACCTGGCGGGGATAGACGGGGGTGTGGTTGACCGTGCCGGTTGAGAGGACGCGGGCTTTCAGCGGGGATCGGGGTCTGATCCGCTCGGATTAGTCGATGTTTTGTGGAGGGTGCCCCCCGGCGAACTTGCAAGAATTTCGCCGGGGGGCTTTGTCTCGGTGACAGTCCAAATCTCCAGAG
>JAJDVM010000108.1 GCA_022826125.1 Defluviicoccus sp. | reverse complement strand
CGCTCAGGGCATGGGCGCAGCTCGCGGACGAGGGATCCTCCCTGCTCGCCGGCGCATCCAGCCTCGCCATCGTCCGCGCCTCCCCCGGCGATACGGTCGAGATCGCACCCGCCCGCTCGATCCCGGAGTTGTAAGGGGGGCGGACGAGGGGGGCGATCAACGCTCGGATTACGGCACGCCCGTGCCTTTTCCCGTCATGCCCGGACTTGTTCCGGGCATCCACGTCCCACCGTGGCTCCGCTCTTGCCCGCTCAGACCTCGATGCCGAACGACGTGGATGCCCGGAACAAGTCCGGGCATGACACTGAGAGGATGGGATGAGGGGAAAAAATACCTAAAAAGAAAAAAATATCTTGAAATAGGAAGGTTCGTTCCCTATATTTCACACTGTAAGGCCAATCGGGTGGAAGCGCTATCTTGCCTCGTCTCAATCGTCCCGAATGTTCCGGCAGCGTGAACGACGAACTCCGATTCGTCGTTTGCGGCTCGGAAGAGGGCGGCGGGCCGTCGCTGCTCGAACGACTGATCGACGATAGCGAGCCGGTTCCGGTCGACGTTTCGCGGGAGGAACAGGAACGCTGGATCGCGGGCGATGTCGTCTGCCGCCGTTTCGCGACCGGGGAACGCGAGTTCGTCGCCATCGAGCTGCCGGACGGAGAGCGATACACGCGATCCCTGGTCGCGGGCGCGTCGCTGGCGGACCTGGCCGTCGTGCCCGTGGACGCCCGCGCGGGGATCCGGACGCGGACCCGCCGCGATGCCTGCATCGTCTCGCTGATGGGGATTCGCCGGGCCATCCTCGCGGTGGACGGGACGGGCGTGGCGGAGTTCGACGAGGCCGCGTTCTCCGCGATCGCCGGTGAATTCCGGGCCTTCGCGGTCGAGGCGGGGATCGAGGAAGTCCGCGCGGTTCCGGTTTCGGCGCGGACCGGCGAGAGCGCACCCCGGTACGGCGGCCCGACGCTCATGGAAGCGCTGGCGACCGTGGAGACCGGTCCGGACCCGGGAGGCGGAGCCCGGCCGCCGGAGGTCGCCGATCAGTTCGCCGCCCACCTGGTCTGGCTGGATGCCGAGCCGATGCTGCCCGAGCGTCGCTATGCAATCCGTCTCGCCAATGTCTCCGCGGTCGCGCAAGTCACCGATCTCGCGCACCGGATCGACGTCGACACGCTGGGGCGCATGGCCGCCAAGACGCTCGGGCCCAACGAGATCGGCTACTGCAAGCTGTCGCTCGGCCGGCCGGTCGTGCTCGATGCCGGGGCCGGCGGTTGCCGGCGGGACGCCTTCGAGCTGATCGACCGCTTCGACGGCACAATTGTCGGCGCGGGCGCGATCCGTTTCGCGCTCCGCCGCGCGAGCAACGTCGTCTGGCAGGACACCGGGGTCGACAAGGCGGCGCGCGCGCGCGCGATCGGGCAGCGGCCCTGCATCCTCTGGCTGACCGGGCTGCCGGCGGCGGGCAAATCCACCATTGCCGACCGCGTCGAACAGAAGCTCCAGGCTCTGGGAAGGCGGACCTATCTTCTCGACGGCGACAACGTCCGCCACGGACTCAGCCGGGATCTCGGCTTCACCGACCGGGACCGGGTCGAGAACATCCGCCGGGTGGCCGAGGTCGCGAAGCTGATGGTCGATGCCGGGCTGATCGTCATCGTTTCCTTCATCTCGCCGTTCCGGTCGGAACGCCGAATGGCGCGCGAGCTGATGGAAGAGGGAGAGTTCCTGGAGATCTTCGTCGACGCGCCGCTCGAGGTCTGCGAAGCCCGCGATCCCAAGGGCCTCTACGCCAAGGCCCGCAGGGGCGATCTCGCGAACTTCACCGGGATCGACTCCCCGTACGAACCGCCGGAGAACCCCGATTTGCGCATCGACACCACCAGGCTGTCGCCCGACGAGGCGGCGGCGGAGGTGGTAGGGCTGTTGCAGGCGTCTGCGTCCGGCCCCTGAGCGACGGATTCCCGCGCCCCGCGCGTGATTAGGGCATAGCGGAGGACCGTCGCCGTGAAGAACATTGCCGCCTATATCGCGCTCAACCGTTTCGGCCTCGGCGTCGCTCCCGGCGAGGCAGACGCTGTCGAGGCGGATCCGAGGGGATGGATCCGCGACCAGATCGTGCCCCGGCAGGAGGTTCCGGTCGGCCTCTCATCCTTCCCCGGCGCGGCCTCCATCATGAAGGAAATCCACGAGGCGCGGCTGGAAAGCCCGGAGGCGCTCAACGAGACTGCGAGCCGCCACTACCGGGAGAGTTTCGGG
This sequence comes from Defluviicoccus sp., assembly GCA_022826125.1. Lineage (GTDB taxonomy): Bacteria > Pseudomonadota > Alphaproteobacteria > MPNO01 > MPNO01 > MPNO01. The sequence continues at coordinate 32,867 of JAJDVM010000108.1, read as the reverse complement.
CCCGAAACCGCCGCCCGCGCACGACACGCGGTCGGGACGGACACACCATTCGCGGAGCGCATGGTGCTGTTCTGGTCCAACCATTTCACCGTTTCGCGCAGCAAGGCGATCGTCGGCCCGGCCCTTCCGGCCTACGAGCGCGAAGCCATCCGCCCGCACGTGTTCGGCCGGTTCAAGGACATGCTGCTCGCCGTCGCCGGGCATGTCTGCATGCTGTCCTATCTCGACAACAACATGTCGTTCGGCCCCAACTCCCGGGTCGGCAGGCGCAGCGGCCGCGGCATCAACGAGAACCTTGCCCGCGAAATCCTCGAGCTGCACACGCTGGGCGTGAACGGCGGGTATAGGCAGGCCGACGTCACCGAATTCGCGAAAGCGCTGACCGGCTGGACCCACGGCGGGATGGTGGGCCCGGGGAAGTCCCGGCCCGTTTCCGGCGGGTTCGTCTTTCGGCGCTGGATGCACGAGCCCGGACCGAAGACGGTGCTCGGCAAGGTCTATCCGGAAGGCGGGATCGACGAGGCGAGGTCCATCATGCGCGACCTGGCGTCTCACCCTTCGACCGCGCGCTTCGTCGCGACCAAGCTGGTGCGGCATTTCGTGGCCGACGACCCGCCCGAGCCCGAGGTGGCGCGCATCGCCCATGTCTTTCTGGAGAGCGGCGGCGATCTGGCCGAAGTATCGCGCGCACTGGTCGATCTCGACGTGGTCTGGCGGCACCCGATTCCCAAGGTCAAGACGCCGTACGAGCTCGTCATCTCGGCGCTGCGCGCGCTCGGTATCGGTGAGGTGACGGCACAATCGCTCGGTGTGCCGCTCCAGACGATGGGCCAGCTCCCGTTCAACGCGCCTTCGCCGCAGGGCTGGCCGGACGAGGCGGACCGCTGGATCGCCCCCGAGGCGCTCTTGAGGCGAATCGAGTGGCTCCGCGCGATCGCGGTCAGGGCGGGAACGTCCGAACCGCCCGGCGCGCTGCTCGAACGGACGCTGGGTCCCGTCGCCTCGGCGGAGACCCGGCGCATGGTCGATCTCGCCCCGTCGGGCGATGCCGGCGTGGCGCTGGTACTCGCTTCGGCCGAATTCCAGAGGAGATGACGATGCCGGACCGCCGCCTGTTTCTGAAATTGGCGGGCGCGACGGGGCTTGCCGCCGTCGGCTCGCGCATGGCTTTCGCTTCGGCGCCCACCGAGAAAAGGCTTGTCGTGGTGGTCCTGCGGGGCGGGCTCGACGGCCTCCACGCCGTGCCACCCTATGCCGACCCCGAATACGCGCGACTCCGGCCCAACCTCGGGCTCGCGCCGCCGGGGACCGACGACGGGGCGCTCGATCTCGATGGCAATTTCGGTCTGCACCCTGCGCTCGCGCCGCTCCACCGGCTTTATCGGGAAGGCGGGATGCTCGTCGTTCCAGCGGCGACGACGCGCTATCGTAACCGCTCTCATTTCGACGGGCAGAACCTGTTGGAGAACGGCAGCGGCATCCCGTTCGGGGCGAAGGACGGCTGGCTCAACCGCGCCATCGCGGGCCTCGACCGGAGCGACCGCCGCCTCGGCCTGGCGCTCGGACCTTCGGTGCCGCTCCTGCTGCAAGGGCCGGCGCGGGTCGCCACATGGGCCGACAGCCCGCTGCCCAGGGCCGACGAGGATTTTCTCCGGCGTCTCGCCCATGCCTATCGCGGCGATCCTCTTTTCTCCCGGGTGTTGGCGGATGCCGGGGGCAGCATGGCCCCGTCCATGGGCGGGGAGGCCGAACGGGGCAGGGAACTGGAGATGGCGGGGAGCGCGGCAGGACAATTGCTGGCGCAGGAAGGCGGCCCGCGCGTCGCGGTCATCGAGTCCCAGGGCTGGGATACCCATTTCGGACAGGATTGGCGGCTCGCGCGCCTGTTCGGACAGTTGTCGGCCGGCATCGTCGCCCTCAAGAGCGGGCTGGGCGCCCATTGGCCCGACACCGTCGTCATGGTTGTTTCCGAGTTCGGGCGTACCGCGGCCGAGAACGGCAGCAAGGGCACGGATCACGGCGTGGGCGGTCTCGCACTGCTTCTGGGCGGCGCGGTGAACGGCGGCAGGGTCGGCGGCGACTGGCCGGGGCTGAGCGGGCCTGCCCTTTACGAGGGGCGCGATGTCCGGCCTACGACGGCTTACGAGAGCCTTTTCAAGGCAGCGCTCATCGGCCACCTTGGCGTTTCCACGGCCGTTGTCGAGGATCAGGTCTTTCCCGACAGCCGCGGCCTCGCGCCAGTGGAGAACCTGTTTCGTACCGCTTGAGCATCGAATGGAGAAGCCATGAACAAGCGCATTCTTGCGGCGGCCCTGGCCGCGGCCGCGCTGGCGTTTCCGGCCGCGCAGGCCGGTGCCGCCGAATACCGGATCGATCCGGCGCACAGCGTCGTCCAGTTCAAGATCTCCCATCTCGGCTATTCCTGGATGATCGGCGTCTTCGACCGGATCTCCGGCAGCTTCACCTACGACCCGGCGGCGGGGCCGGCCGGCCAGAAGGTCTCGGTCGAGATCGAGACCGCCAGCATCGACACCGGCCACGCCGAGCGCGACAAGCATCTGCGGTCGCCCGGCTTCCTGAACGTGAAGAAGTATCCGAGCGCCAGTTTCGTCAGTACCGGCTACGAGGGCGGTACCGACGGCGGCACGATGAAGGGAAACCTGACCCTGATGGGCGTCACCAAACCGATCGCCATCGCGGTGAAGAAGGTGGGCGAGGGAGACGATCCCTGGGGCGGCTACCGGGCCGGTTTCGAAGGCACGGTGACGATCGACCGAAGGGATTTCAACGCCGGCCGCATGCTGGGACCCGCCTCCGAGTCGATGGATTTCTTTCTTTCCCTCGAAGGGATACGCCGGTAGGAGCGGCGCAAGCCCCGCCATGTGGAGGAACGGGAGCGACCGTTACGGACTCGTCGCCATTCTTTTTCACTGGATCGTCGCGCTCGCGATGCTCGGGCTGATCGGGCTCGGCGCGTGGATGGTAGGGCTCACCTACTACGATCCCTGGTACAACCGGTCGCTCGCCCTCCACAAGGCTTTCGGAGTTCTGGTACTGGTCCTGGCCGCGGCCAAGTTCGGCTGGCGGATCGCCGATCGCCCGCCCGGCTTCGGACCGGAGGTGAAAGCCTGGGAGCGCGCCGCCGCCACGGCGATGCATTGGCTGCTGAACGCCGCCATCGTCCTTCTGCCGGTCACCGGGTACCTGATCTCGACCTCCGAAGGCGCCGGCATCGACATCTTCGGACTGTTCCAGGTACCCGCGCTGTTCGTCATATCGGAGGGAACCCGCGATCTGGCCATCGAGGTCCACTTCTACCTGGCCTACGGCGTCCTCGCGCTGGTTGCCGTTCACGCCGGCGCGGCGCTCAAGCACCACCTTGTGGACCGGGGATCGACGCTCCGGCGCATGCTGGTCCCGCGTTCCCCCTCACGCCGGGTCGACTGATCTGCTAAATGGGGTAGCTTGCGGCACGCGCATTCCGAGAGAGTAGTCAGAACAACCGGACATGACCGAAACGCAGACCGGATACCGCATCGGGGTGGATGTGGGCGGAACCTTCACGGACATCCTCTGCCTCGACGCGAAGACCCAGCAATTGCTCTCCGCCAAGGTGCCCTCGCTGCCCGGGCGCCAGTGGCGGGGCGTGCTGAACGCGCTCGGCGAGCTCGGGATCGACACCGCGGCGATCGGGGTCTTCGTGCACGGCACCACCATCGCCACCAATACGCTCCTGGAACGCAAGGGCGCGAAGACCGCGCTGGTCACCACCGAAGGGTTCCGCGACACCATCGAGATCGGCCGGACGCGGCGGCTGATCGGCGGGCTGTTCGACATCAAGTTCCAGCGGCCCAAGCCTCTGGTGCTGAGAGACAGGCGCCTGGAAATCGGCGAGCGGGTCGCGGCGGACGGAACCGTCCTCGCGGAGCTCGACACCGACGCCCTCGACGACATCGCCGGGAAGATCGGGGCGAGCGGCTGCGAGGCGGTGGCGGTCTGCTTCATCAACGCCTATGCGAACGACGGGAACGAACGCAGGGCCGCCGATCTTCTGTCCGAAGCGCTCGACGGGGTGGCCGTCTCGCAATCCGCGTCGGTGGTTCGCGAGAAGGGGGAGTTCGAGCGTTTCTCGACCTGCGTGCTGAACGCATATCTGACCCCCGTCATAGAGGGCTATCTCGAAACTCTCTCCTCCGAGCTGGAAGGGCGGGGAATCGCCGCGCCGGTCAGCATCATGGGCTCGAACGGCGGCGTGATGACGCTCTCGAAGGCGGCGGAGTTCGCCGCCGGCACGTTCCTTTCCGGCCCCGTCGGGGGCGCCGGAGGCGCGGTCCGGATCTGCGAAATGGCGGGCGTTCCGGGCTGCATCACCTTCGACATGGGCGGCACCTCGACCGACGTCGCCCTGATCCACGAGCTCACGCCCAGGATCAGCCACGCCAACCAGATCGATGCCTACCCGCTCCAGGTTCCGCAGCTCGACATCCATACGATCGGCGCCGGCGGCGGCTCGATCGCCTGGGTCCGGGAGGACGGCACGCTGGAGGTCGGTCCGCAAAGCTCCGGCGCGCTTCCCGGGCCGGCCTGCTACGGGCGCGGCGGGACCGAGGCGACGATCTCGGATGCCAACCTGATACTGGGCCGGCTGCCGCACGACCGCGCGCTGTCCGGCGATCTGCGGCTTTCGAAGGAGCTGGCGGAAGAGGCGTTCCGGGGTCTTGCGGATAGGCTGGGCGCGGACGATATCGTCGGGCTGGCGGACGGCGTGCTCCGGGTCGCGGTCGCCAAGATGGCGGGCGCCGTGCGCGAGGTCTCGGTCCACCGCGGTTTCGATCCGCGCGATTTCCCGCTGCTCGGTTTCGGCGGGGCGGGGCCGATGCACGTCTTCCTGGTCGCCGAGGAGCTCGCCATACCCCGTGTCCTGATCCCGCGCTATCCGGGCCACCTCTCGGCCCTGGGACAACTGCTCGCCGACCTTCGACGCGATTTCGTCCGGGTCTGGGGCGGGCGGCTCGCGACGCTCGACATCGGCGATTTCCGCCAACAGGCGCAGGAGATGCGTAGCCAGGCAGGGGCCCTGCTGACGGAGGACGGGTTCCCAGCCGACCGCCACGCGCACGATTTCAGCGTCGACATGCGCTATGTCGGGCAGTCCTACACGCTGGCCGTCCCGTGCGATCCCGATGCCGTGGAGTTGACCGACCTGCGCGCCGCTTTCGGTGCCCGCCACGAGCAGACCTTCGGCCACGACGACACCGCGTCCGACGCCGAGATCGTCAACATCCGGCTCGTATCGCGCGGACTGGCGGACAAGCCGACGCTCGCGTTCGGCCCGGAGCGCGAGGGAGACCCGCTGATCGAGCGCCGCCCGGTCTGGTTCGAGGACGGCTGGGTCGACTGCCCGGTCCACGATCGCGCCGCCATGCGGGCGGGCTACCAGCTGGAGGGTCCCGCGATCGTCGAAGAGGCCGGCGGGACCTCCGTCGTGCCGCCGCGCTGGCGGGTCACGGTCCACGAATCGGGCTCTCTCGATTGCGTGTTGTCGGCGGAAGGCTGAGCCGGGCATTATGCGCCGCCGACGCGGAACCCCTGCATGACCGAGGACGAAAAAATGTCGGATACGCTGCTCGAGACGGCGCCCGGGACTAAGACCGCCCGCCCCGGCGGGATGGACAAGGAGGCGTATTTCGAGATTGCCGACCAGACGCTTCCGGGCGGCGGGTTCGGCGGCTACAAGCTGCCGGAGGACGTCCGCTTCGTGATCCAGAAGGGCGAGGGGGCCAGGCTCCAGGACACCGACGGCAACTGGTATATCGACTATGTCGGCGGCGCCGGCGCACTGATCCTCGGCCATGCGCCGCCCACGGTGGTCGCCGCCGCGCAGGAGCAGGTGGCGCGGGGGCTGCACCAGTTCGGCGCCCCCAACGCGCCCGTGCTGCAATTCGCCGAGCGACTGGTCGACGTCATCCCGTGCGCGGAGAAGGTGATCTTCGCGACCACCGGGTCGGAGGCCACCGCCTATGCGCTCAGGCTCGCCCGCGCTCACACCGGGCGCGACAAGATCCTGAAATTCGAGGGCGCCTTTCACGGCAACCACGACTATTCGAATTTCAGCGTGATTCCCAACGCGCTCTCCAACTACCCGCAGGGCCGGCCCGATTCGGCGGGCATACCGCAGCCGCTGCACGATTGCGTGCTGGTGGCGCCCTATAACGACCTGGAGGCCGTGGAGCGCATCGTCGCCGAGCACCGCGACGACCTCGCATGCATCATCGTCGAGCCGGTGCAGCGGGTGATCTTCCCGCGCGACGAGTTCCTTCCCGGGCTCAGGAAGATCTGCGACGACAACGACGTGCTGCTGGTGTTCGACGAGTCGGTGACGGGCTTCCGGCTCGCCCTCGGCGGCGCGCAGGAGTTCTACGGGATCGAGCCCGACCTCGCCGCCTATGCCAAGATCGTCGGCGGCGGCGTAGCGCTCTCCGCCGTCACGGGTCCGGCGGAGATCGTCGACCGGGCCGATCCCGCGCTCGAGACCACCCCGGAATACGCCCACGTCAAGGGGACGATGCACGGCAGCCCGATCGGCTCGGCGAGCGGGATGGCGACGCTCGACATGCTGTCGGAGCCCGGCTTCTATGCGCGCCTGCATGCCGAGGCGGAGGCGTTCAACGCCGACTGCCAGGCCGTGCTCGACCGCCACCGCCTGCCCGCCCTGGTCACCGGCAAGGCCTCGCTCTGGCAGTTCCTGTTCGCCGACAGGCACCCGGTGAGCCACGCCGACGTGATGAACTCGGACCGGGCGGCGAGCCGCGCGCTCGACATCGCGCTGCTCAAGAACGGGATCTATGTCCTGCCCAACGTGCGGCGCTTCGTCTCCGCGGCGCACGGCACGCAGGAGTTCGAGGAAACCCTGAAGGCGCTCGACGCAGCCTGCCGCGCCGTCTCGTGACGGGGACGGCGATCAAGGGAAGCGCGGTCCTCTTTTCCGAGATGACGCCCGCGCCGGGCGACGAGGACCGCTTCAACGACTGGTACGACAACCACCACACGCCGAACCACGTCACCGGGGTGCCGGGGTTCCTGAGCGCCCACCGCTACGCCGCGCCCGACGGGCCGGGCTACCTCGCGGTGTACGACCTCGACGGCGCGGAAACGCTGGAGAGCCCGGAGTACCGCGCGCGGAAATACACTCCCGACGACCGCACCAGGGCGATGCTGTCCTCGGTGTCCGGCTTCACCCGCTATGTCGCGCGCGAGATCGATTTCGGGCTTCGGGAGGACGCCGATATCGGCGCGCTGAACAGCCCGTATGTGCTGGCCGTCTTCTTCGCCGTTCCCGAGGGAGCCCGCCCGGAATTCGAGGACTGGTACCGGACCGAGCATATGGGAATGCTGCTCGCCTGCCCGGACTGGCGGATGGCCCGGATGATGGCGGTCGTGGCGCACGACCCGGACCCCTTCACCCACATGATGCTGCACTATGTGCGGCGCCCGGACATCCTCGACGCGCCGGAGGTTCGGAGGGCGCGCGATACCGAATGGCGCAACCGACTTGCCGCCGAGGACTGGTGGAACCCCCGCTTCGCGACCTACCGCAAGCGCGGCCGGCGCTTTCTGAAGACCGATTCGTTCCCGGATGGAGGAGAAGAATGAGCAAAGCCTATGACGACGGCCTCGAAATCCGCCGCAGCGTGCTCGGCGCCAAGTGGGTCGACCCGCAGATGGAGAAGGCGAAGACCGACGATTTCGTCAACACGATCCAGGAACACGTCACCGAGCATTGCTGGGGCCTGGTCTGGACCCGCGACGGGCTCGACCGCAAGACGCGCTCGATGCTGACGCTCGCGATCCTGACCACGCTCGGCAAGATGACCGAGCTCAAGGGCCATGTCCGCGGCGCCATCCACAACGGCTGCACCGTCGAGGAGATCCGCGAGGTGTTGTTGCACGCGACCGTCTATGCCGGCGTGCCGGCGGGCGTCGACGCCTTCCGCAACGCCAAGGAAGCGTTGGACGCGCTGGAGAAGTAGGGGCGAAGCGTCCCTCGATACGGCGCTGGCGCGCCTACTCGGGATGAGGGGGTTTTTTGGACCGGCCAATCCCATCCCTCACCCTGAGTAGCCGCGAAGCGGCGTATGGAAGGGCGCGTCAGAATTCCCTGAGCAGCCGCCCGCAGCCCTCGATCCTGTCCTCGATACCGAGCGTTCTCAGCGAGGCCCAGAGCGTCGCCGTGTTGCTGGTGACGACCGGCTTGCCGAGCTTCTCTTCCAGGGGCTCGATGGCATCGACGGTGTTGAAGTCGGTGCAGCAGATCAGCAGCGCCTCCGCTTCCGGGCGGTCCACCGCCAGCGCGTGATCGAACACCGCCTTCGGCGAGACACGGGATATCCGCTGAATCTTTTCGAGGCTGGCGTTGAGCCCGAGACCGGACGCCGCGACGACCTGGATGCCGTGGTCTTCGAGATAGTGCGCCTCGTGCGCGTTGGTCTCTTCGGTGTAGGGCGTCGCCATCGCGACCCGCGTCGCGCCGAGCGCGTTCAACGCGGCCAGGATCGCGCCCGCGGTGGAGAGTCCCTCGACGCCCGAGGCTTTCCGCATCCGGCCGAGGAGACGGTCCGCCGGACACGCCATCGATCCGGACGTGCAGCCATAGGCGACGAGATCGACGGCGCATGCCGCGAGGTCGCCGCAGGCCCGGTCGAGGTCGCTCATCATCTCCGCGAAATCGTCGGCCGCCGGGTCCGGATGCAGCGGCGACCGGGTGAAGTGGAACGTCACGCCGTCCGGTTTGAGGCGGTTGAACTCGGTTTCGTTGACGGTGTTGCTCGGCGGTACGATCACCCCTATGCGGGCGCGCCAGCCGTCGGGCTTCAGATGGTCGAGCGGCAAGGTCGTTTCCCTTCTCGGTTCGACTCCGAAGCTGCCAAGACGGCGCGGCCGCGGCAAGCGCCGTGGATATTGCCGGGGCCCGGGCGCAGCCATAGAGTGCGGCAAGCGACGACCGGGGAGAAGGACGTGGCCGAGACAGAAACGCTCCGCAACGAGGAGGGGAACTGCCTGCTCGTCTCCTGCCATCCGCTTCAGGACAGCCTCTGTCACCACCTGGTTTCCCGGGTGGAGACCGGGCTCAAGGCGAACGGCGTCGTTTACGAGCATCTCGATCTCTACAAACAGGGCTTCGAGGCACCGCTCTCCGCCGGCGAGCGGGGGAGCTATTTCGACGACTTCGACGGCAGCCGGATCGCGGCCGAAACCGCTCAGCTCAAGCGCGCGGAAACGGTGATCCTGGTATTTCCCACCTGGTGGTTCGGAATGCCCGCGCTGCTCAAGGGATGGTTCGACCGGGTGTGGGCGCCCGACGTCGCGTTCGTCCACGTGCCCGCCACCGGCGGCATCTCTCCGATCCTCGGCAATCTGAAGCACTGCCTCGCGATCACCACGCTCGCCTCGCCGTGGAAGGTCGACCGGCTGCTGCTTCGCCAGCCGATCAAGCGGGTTCTCAAGGGCGGCATCCTCAAGGGCTGCGCGCCCCAGGCGACGCTCGAGATGCTGAGTCTCTACGGCGTCAACCTTCTCGACGAACAGCGGCTGGAGGCGTTCCGCGTCAAGATCGACGGTGCGGTGGCGAGGATCCGCTGAGCAAGTACGAAAATCGCGTTCTGATCGCGGGTGCCGGTCCGGTCGGGAGCGTCGCCGCGCTCGCGCTCGCGCGCGCCGGCATCCCCGTCGTCCTGATCGAGGCCTGCGAGACCCTTCCGCTGGACCTCCGCGCGTCCACCTTCCACCCGCCGACCCTCGACATGCTCGAAGAGCTCGGCGTGGTCGAGGCGCTGATCGAGCAGGGAATCGTCTGCCCGATATGGCAGAACCGGGATACCGAACGCGGCATCGTCGCCGAATGGGACCTCGGCATCCTCGAGGACGATACCGGCCATCCCTACCGGGTACAGGCCGAGCAGTACAAGCTCAACGGGATCGTCGTCGACATCCTGAAGACGATGCCCGAGGCCGATGTCAGGTTCTCGACGAAGGCGGTCGCCGCCCGGCAGGACGCCGACCGCGTGCTGCTCGACGTCGAGGGTCCGGATGGAAGGGAGACGCTCGCGGGCTGCTACCTGATCGCCGCCGACGGCGCGTCGAGCGTCATCCGGATCGGCGCCGGGATCGTGTTTCCCGGACTCACCTTTCCGGAGCTCTGGCTCTGCACCTCGACGGAATACGATTTCGGCGCGCATTTCGAGAACCTCGCGCCCATCGCCTATGTCGCCGACCCCGAATCGTGGTTCGTGTTCGTCCGCGTGCCGGGGCTCTGGCGGCTCCTGATGCCCACTCAACCTGGCGACACGGCGGAGGAGCTGGTGAGCGAGGAGACCGTGCAGGCGCGGATGCATGCCGTCTGTCCCAAGGACGGCCCCTACGAGACCTATCACCGGACCGCCTATGCGGTGCATCAGCGGGTCGCCGAGACCTACCGCAAGGGGCGGATCTTCCTCGCCGGCGATTCGGCGCATATCAACAATCCGCTCGGTGGGATGGGGATGAACGGCGGAATCCACGACGCGGTCAATCTGTGCGGCAAGATCGTGAGCGTCTGGCGGGGCGAGGGGGACGAGGCGCTGTTCGACCTCTACGACGAGCAACGCCGTCCGATCGCCGTCGAGTACGTCCAGGCGGCGACGCTCCGCAACAAGGCGCTGCTGGAGGAAAAGGACCCTGCGGTGCGGGGGAAGCGGCTCGACGACCTCAGCCGCCAGGCCGGGGACCCCGCGAAGGCCCGCGATTTCCTGCTGCGCTCCTCGATGATCGCGGCTTTGAGAAAGGCCGAAGCGGTCGGCTGATCCGCGTCCCTCGATACGGCCCTGCGGGCCTACTCGGGATGAGGGGACTTTCTGGGTGCGCCAACCTCTTCCCTCACCCTGAGTAGCGGCGAAGCCGCGTATCGAAGGGCGCCGCTACTCCGCCGCCATCGCCGCCTGGAGTCCGGCATAGTTGTCGTCGCCGAGCGCGCGGACGCCCGGCATCACCTTCTCGGCGAACAGCTCGATGTTTTTCCGCGTGAGATCGGCCGGCAAGGTCGCGAACTGCATCATGGCGACGAAGTTCTGGAACCCGGTCAGCCGGTGCGCCTCGGCGATCCGCTTCCGCACCGTCTCCGGGCTGCCGCAGAGGAAGGTGCCGACCTCGATGAGCTGCTCGATCGACGGGCCCTGGCCGCCGCGCAGCTGGCGCTTGTGCTTCAGGACGCCCTTGAGGGACGAATGGCTGAGATAGCCGGGCGGGAAATGCATCTCCATCGGCATGTTGAGAAACTTCGAGAAGAAGGTCTCGATATGCGGCCGCGCCTCCTCGATCGCCTGCTCGTCGGTTTCGGCGACATAGGTCGGCGCCGCCCAGCCGATCTGGGTCGAGGCGGCCGTGTAGCCGTGCTTCCGCTCGGCCATCTCCCGATACATGTTGAGGTAGCGCGCGACCGAGGTGAACGGGCTGTAGGTCTGGAGATAGACGTAGCGCCGATCCGGGTGCGAGGCCCACTCGATGGTCTCGGTCGAGCCCTGCGAGGGGCACCAGATCGGCGGGTGCGGCTGCTGGTAGGGGCGCGGCCAGAGGTTCACGTATTCGAAGTGGTAGTGCTTGCCCTCGAACGCGAACGGGCCTTCCTCGGTCCAGGCGCGGACGACCAGCTCATGCGCCTCCTGGTGCCTGGACAGCGACTGCGTCGGGTTGCCGCCCATCGAGTAGTACTCGGCGCCGATGCCGCGCACGAAGCCGGAGATCAGCCGTCCCTCGGTGATGCAGTCGATCATCGCGTGCTCTTCGGCGAGCGTCAGCGGGTGCTCCCGCAGGCAGAAGGCATTGCCGAGGATGGCGATCTTCGCGCGGGACGTGCGGCGCGAGAGCGCGGCGGCCATCACCACCGGGGACGGCATCAGCCCGTAGGCGTTCTGGTGATGCTCGTTGACGCAAAGCCCGTCGAATCCCGCCTGCTCGCAATATTCGAGCTCGTCGAGATAGCGGTTGTAGAGCGCATGCCCGGCCTCCGGGTCGAACAGGCTATTGGGCAGCACCACCCACGCCGCCTTGTGCTTCGCCCTCTCTGCCATGTCGAGGTCGCCATAGGGCATCAGGTGGAACGAGAAGACTTGCATCTGTACTTCCTTTACGCGTGAGGATGTCGGATCACGCCGCCTTGCGCATCGGCGCGCGCTGCCCGGCCTGCTCCATCAGCGGCATGACATCGTCGATCCATTGCGCGAGCTCGGTCTTGTAGTCCACCCATGACATCAGCACGCCGTCGATGCCGATCTCGATCAGCTTGTCGATCTCGGCGACGATGGTCTCGGGCGTGCCGACCAGCGGGTAGCCGCCGTGGCCGGCGATGAAGTGAAAGCGGAACTCGTCGAGCACCTTGGGGTCCAGGGTCTTGGATTGCATGCCGAAGATATCGAGCAGGTTGTTCACCGCCTCGTAATCCCCCTTCCGGCGGACATAGTAGTCGAGATAGTCCTCGGCTTCCGCGTCGGTGTCGCGGCAGACGACGTAGACGTGGATCCAGCTCTGGATTTCGCGCCCGGCCTCGCGTGCCATCCCCTTGAGCCTTTCGATCTGCGCCTTGCCGGCCTCGACCTCGTGCTCCTTCAGGATGACAAAGTTCATGTCGGCCTGGGTGGCGGCGAAATGCTGGCCGGCCGGCGAGCCGCCAGCGTTCATCACCGGGAGGACCGGCTGCACCGGCTTGGGCTCGCTCCAGACGTTCTTCGCCTCGAACCATCGGCCCTCGAAATCGAACTCGCCCTCCTGGGTCCAGATCTTCCGCGCGAAGTCGAGCCATTCGGCAGCGTATTCGTAGCGCACGTCGTGCTCGCGCCACTCGGCGCCGAACATCTCGAACTCGTTCTTGAACCAGCCGCACACCACGTTGAGGCCGAACCGTCCGCCCGAGATGTGATCGATGGTGGCGCATTGCTTGGCGGCTGCGACCGGGTGGATCAGGGGGACGTGCGAGGTCGAGAAAACGCAGGAATAATCGGTGACCGCGGCAACCGCCGAGGCCCAGGTATAGGTCTCGAAGGTCCGGTTGTTGAAGTTGGTCGGCCCTCCGTAGCCCTTCCAGCGCGCGACTGGCAGCAGCACCTCGAGCCCCGCCCGGTCGGCCATCACCGCGACCTCGCGCGTGTCCGGCCAGGTCATTTCCCAGGTGTTCTCGGCCGTCGTGATGGTCGAGCCGTGGCTGCAGTTCATCGCGATGATGCCGAGCTTCATCCGGTTGTCGTTGAACAGCGGATTGGTCATCTGGCGGTTCTCCCGGGACGCGGCGGAGTGTGCCGAAGATCGCCGTGCGACGCCAGCCGCGCCCTTCGATACGCGGCTACGCCGCTACTCAGGGTGAGGGTAACATTGAAGCAACGGGAAACAGGCCCTCATCCCGAGTAGGCGCCGCAGGCGCCGTATCGAGGGACGGCTGTGAGGTTCCCCGAGCGGCGTCCCGCGCCTAAGATCGCGGGCGATACCGGGGGGAGGCCGATGCACATCCGGAAGCTGTTTACCGCCGTCGACGAGACGATGAGCGAGATGGGCCGCGAAGCGAACGAGCCGCTGAAGAAGGTGGCCGTGGTCGCGGTGGTCAAGAACCCGCTCGCCGGGCAGGGCTATGTCGAGGATCTGAGCGGACTGATCGACGCCTCGACCGCGATCGGCGAGAAGATCTCGGCGATGGCGGTCGATGCGCTGGGACCGTACACGCCGGAATCCTACGGCAAGGCGGCCCTGATCGGCAGCGACGGCGAGCAGGAGCACGGCGTGGCGATGCTGACCACCGTCTACGGCAACGCCATGCGGGACGCGGTGGGCGGCGGCAAGGCCTGGATCTCGTCCTTCACCAAGCGCGCCTATCCCGGCGAACCGATCGACATCCCGCTCGCCCACAAGGATGCGCTCTACGTGCGATCGCATTACGACGGGATGAGCGTCATGGTGCCCGACGCGCCGCTGCCCGACGAGATCGCGATCATCTGCTGCATCGCCAACCGCGGGCGGCTCAACCACCGCGTCGGCGGGCTCAGCAAGCAGGACGCCAAGTGCGAGGACGGGCTGGTCTGACGACCGGCCGCACCGGGGAGGGATCCATGAAGACCGCAATCGTCAATCTCGACACCATCGTCACCGGCGACTGGCGGGAACCGCTCGCCGACGGCGACTCGATCCTGATGGAGGACGGGCTCATCGAGGAGGTGGGTACCGTCGAGGCGTCGAAGATCGAGGCCTGCGACGTCGTCCTCGACGCGGGCGGCATGACCGCCATGCCGGGGATGATCGATTCCCAGGTGCACAACACCTTCGGCGACTACACCCCGCGCCAGAAGACGGTGGGCTTCCTCGAAAGCTACCTGCACGGCGGGACCACGACGTCGATCACCGCCTGCGAGGTGCACGTGCCGGGGAGGCCAAGCGATCCGGAGGGCGTGAAGGCGCTCGCCATCGCGGCCAAGAAGTGCTTCGACAACTACCGGCCGGGCGGGATGCGGGTGCACGCCGGCGCGGTGATCCTCGAGCCCGGGCTCTCGGCCGACGACTTCAACGAGATGGCCGACAAGGGCATCTGGCTTGCCAAGGCCGGGTTCGGCAAGTTCCAGTCGCCCTTCGAATACACCCCCTACGTGCGGATGGCGCAGGCGGCTGGGATGATCGTCAACTGTCACACCGGCGGCGCGTCGATCCCCGATTCCTCGGCGATCATCGGCAAGCACCTGATGGACATGCGCCCCGACGTTTCGTTCCACGTCAACGGCGGGCCGGTGGCGATGCCGGACGAGGACTTCGCGCCGATCGTCAACGAGACCGAGATCGCGCTGCAGATCTGCCAGGCGGGCAATATCCGGACGGCGCTCCTCTGCCTCAACCTCGCCGTCGAGGCCGACCAGTACGACCGTTTCCTGATCGCCACCGACACGCCGACCGGAACGGGTGTGATGCCGCTCGGCATGATCAAGTCGGTCTGCGAGCTGTCCTGCCTGTCGGACTATTCGGCGGAGATGATCATCGCGGCCGCCACCGGCAACGTCGCCAAGATCTACCGGCTCGACACGGGTTTCCTGAAACCCGGGCTGGAGGCCGACGTTCTGGTGCTCGACAACCCGCTCGGCTGTTCCAAGGACGACGCGCTGGGCTCGATCAAGAACGGCGACTTCCCGGCGATCGCGGCATGCTTCACCTCCGGCGTTCCGCGCTTCATCGGCAAGAGCCGCAACACCCCGCCGCCGACGCGGAAAACCGCCATCGCGAAGAACAACCAGCCGAACCTGTTCTCGCCCGCCGCCCACGTCTAGGCGCGATGTCGGAAGCGCCGCCGATCTCGCTCTGGGACATCACCGCCGACGAGTCGGATCTCGACTCGCCGATGGAGGGCGATGTCGAAACCGGCGTGGCGATCGTGGGCGGCGGCTTCACCGGGCTGTCGACCGCGCTGCACGCGGCGGAGCGCGGCCTCGATTGCCACGTTCTGGAAGCCCAGAGGATCGGTCACGGCGGCTCGGGCCGCAATGTCGGGCTCCTGAATCCCGGCGTCTGGCTGCCGCCATGGGACGTGCGCGCGCGTCTCGGCGAGGAGAAGGGCGCCGCGCTGACCGAGGCGCTGGGTAACGGGCCCGCCTACGTGATGTCGCTGATCGAGCGTCATCAGATCCGCTGCGAGCTGACGCGCAGCGGAACCATTCACGCCGCCCATTCCGAGCGCGGGTTCCGGGACCTCGAGCGGCGGGCCGGGGAATGGCGGAGGCTGGGCGCGCCGGTCGAGCTCCTGTCGAGGGCGGAGGCATCGGAGAAGATCGGCAGCGATGCCTATTGCGGCGGCCTGCTGGACCGGCGCGCGGGTACGATCAACCCGATGGGTTACGTGCGGGGACTCGCTCGTGCCGCCCTCAGCGCCGGGGCCCGCATATCCACCGGCGTCACCGCGCGGGCTCTTCGCCGAGACGGAGACCGGTGGATCGTCGACACCGACCGGGGCCGGGTTTCCGCGCGGGCCGTGGTGCTCGGGACCAACGCCTACACGGACGATCTGTGGCCGGGGCTGAACAAGACCTTCACGATCATCCACTACTTCCAGGTCGCCACGGCTCCGCTCGGGGAGCGCGCGCACGCCGTTCTGCCGGAAAGGCAGGGCCTGTGGGACACCGCGCCGATCATGTTCTCGGTGCGCCGCGACGCTTTCGACCGGTTGATCGTGGGCTCCATGGGCCGCGTGTTCGGCGGCGAGACGGGGTTGTCGCGGCGCTGGGCCGAACGCCGTCTCCGGCGGGTCTTTCACGGGCTGGGACCGGTCGGGTTCGAGAGGGCCTGGTACGGGCGGATCGCCCTGACGCCCGACCATCTGCCCCGCATCCACCGCCTGGCGGACGGGCTCTATACGCCCATCGGCTATAACGGCCGGGGGATTGCGCCGGGGACCGTGTTCGGCAGGGCGATGGCCGAGTTGCTGGCGGGCGGAAAGGAAGAGGATCTGCCGCTGCCCGTCACCGAGCCGGCGAAGGACGGGCTGGCCCCGGTCAAGTCGCGATTCTACGGGCTCGCGTTCGCGGCCAGCCAGGCGGCGAAGGCGGTCTGAAGGCAACGGCAAGGGAAGGAATATCGGATGACGGAACGGCCCACCGCCTTGATTACCGGCGGCGCGCGGGGGATCGGCTATGCCTGCGCCGAAGCGATCGCCGAGGACGGCGCGCGGATCGTCCTCGCCGACATCGACGAGGCGGGCGTCACGGAGGCCGCGAGGCGGCTTGGCGGGGATACCGAGGCGATGGTGTGCGACATGGGAGACGCCGGGCAGGTCGCCTCGATGTTCGACCGGATCGACGCCGAAATCGGTCCGCTCTCCATCCTGGTGAACTGCGCGGGCATCGCCATTCCGTGCGACTTCCTCGAGACCTCGCTCGAGCAGTTCACCTCGGTGATCGACGTCAACCTGGTCGGCACCTTCCTCGCCACCCAGCGCGCCGCGAGATCGATGGTCGAGGCGGGCATCGAGGGTTCGATCGTCAACATGTCGTCGGTCAACGCCCAGGTCGCGATCCCGAGCATCGCGGCCTATTGCGCCTCCAAGGGCGGCGTCATGCAGCTGACCAAGGCGAGCGCGCTGGCGCTCGCTCCGCACGGCATCCGGGTCAACGCCGTTGGCCCCGGCTCGATCGACACGGCAATGATGGCGGCGGTCAACGAGAACCCGGAAGCCATGAAGGTGGCCATGTCGCGCACGCCGCTCAAGCGCATGGGAACGCCGCGCGAGATCGCCGACATCGTGGCCTTCCTCGCGAGCGACAAGGCGAGCTACATCACCGGGGAGACCGTCTATGCCGACGGCGGCCGGCTCGGGCTCAACTACACCTGCTAGGACGCCGGATCGCGGGATGATCCATACCGGCGATCCGGAGACCATCCTCGACGCGGCCCGGGCGATGATTCCGGAATTGCGGGAGCGCGCCGAGGCGACGGAAGCCAACCGCAAGCTGCTTCCCGAAACCCATGAGGCGTTCCTGAAGGCCGGGTTCTACCGGGTGATGCAGCCGTGCGGCTTCGGCGGGCTGGAGCTGCCCTTCGGGATCCAGACCGAGATGTCGATGGAGCTCGCCCGCGCCTGCCCGTCGAGCGCCTGGGTGGCCGGGCTGCTCGCCTGCCACGGATGGCTGCTCGGCATGATGCCGGGCGAGGCGCAGGAGGAAGTCTGGGGAAGCGATCCGGAGACCTGCGTCGCGACGTCTTTCGCCGGATCCGAAATTTCGGCCCGGCGGACGAATGGCGGGTATCGCCTGTCGGGCCGCTGGCCATTCTCCAGCGGCGTCGACTATTGCGGCTGGGCCATTCTGGTGGCCAAGCTTGCCTCGAAGGACGCTCCGGACGGGGAGCTCCACTATCTGGTGGTGCCGCTCGCCGACTGCCGGGTCCTCGATACCTGGAATGCGACCGGGCTCGCGGGGAGCGGCAGCAACGACATCGTCGTGGAGGATGCGTTCGTTCCCGACCGCCGGATCGCGCCGTTCGCGGCGCTGTGCGCGGGGGAGGGGCCGGGTTGCGCGGTCAATCCGGGCTACCTCTACCGGTTGCCGCAAATGGCGGTGTTCAGCTTCAACCTGGTGGGCGTCGCGATCGGCGCGGCGCGGGGCGCGGTCGAGCACCTGACCGCGTCCATGCAGCCGACCAGCCGCGCGACCGGCGCGCCTATCGCAAGCCAGCAGAGCGTCCAGTTGCGGGTCGCCGAGTCGATGGCGGAAATCGACGCGGCCCATGCGCTGGTCGACCGCAACCGGCGCGAGATCGTCGCATGGGGCGAGGCCGACGCGATCCCCGCCGTGGAGGAGCGCGTGCGCTATCGCCGCGACAACACCTTCGCGGCCATGACCTGCTGCCGCGCGATCGAGCGCCTGCTGCCGATCTCGGGCGGGCGGGGCCTCGCCGCCGGCGATCCGGTCAACCGCGCCTGGCGCGACGCCAACGCGGTTGCGCGCCACATCGCGCTCACCTGGGACATCGCTGGGGCGATCCAGGGCGCGGTGGCGCTGGGCCTGCCCTGCCCGGACCCGTTCGTGTGATCGAGAGACGTTGGAGGAAGCGAAATGGCGCATACGGGTCTGGAGTCTCTCCCGTTCCATGACGAGGCGGCGATCGCCGGCGTCCTCGAATGGCCGGCGCTGATCGACGCGATCGAACGGGCGATGATCTCGTTCTCCGCGGGCGAGGTCGTGCAGCCGGTGCGCCAGATGCTCCCGGTGCCGGGGCAGGACGCGTTCATCGGCGCGATGCCGGCCATCGGCGACGCCATGGCGGTCAAGGTCGTCACCCTGTTCCACGGCAACGCCGGCACCGGAATTCCGACCCACCAGGCGGTGATCCTGGTGTTCGACAGGGACAACGGATCGCCGGTCGCGGCGCTGGACGGCCGATTGATCACCGAGATGCGGACGGCCGCGGGGTCGGCCGCCGCCGCGCGCAGACTGGCTGTCCGGAATCCCAGTGTGACTACCATCATGGGCAGCGGCGTGCAGGCGCGTGCCCACGCCAGCGCGCTGGCCGCGGTCAGGCCGCTCGGCGAGCTCCGGCTGTGGGCGAGGACCGGGACCTCCGGGCGCGCCGCGGCGGAGGAGATCGGCGCGGTCTTCATGGCTGACGCCGAGGCCGCGGTGCGCGATGCGGACATCGTCGTCTGCGCGACCTCCGCCACGGAGCCGATCCTCGAGGGGGGCTGGCTGAAACCGGGCGCCTTCGTGGCCTCGGTCGGATGGAACGGGCGCGATGGGCGCGAGCTCGACGACGCCGCGATGGTCAACACGGTCGTCGTCGAATCTTGCGATGCCGCGCGCGACCAGGCGGGCAACGTGCGCGGTTCGGGATGCGAGATCTTCGCCGAGATCGGCGAAATCTTCGCCGGCGCGAAATCCGTCCCGGAGGGCGCGACGGTGATCTACGATTCGGTCGGTATCGCGATCGAGGACGTCACGGCGGCCAAGCTGGCCTGCGACCTGCTGGCCGACCGGTAACCCGCATCGCCTTCACCGCTTCATCGAGCTTTGATAAATAAAGGGCAGGGATAAACTGTCCGCACCGCAACGGCGCGGGACGAACGGACGGGGGACGAGATGGACGGAGCCGCCTATCCAGGAAGCTTCCGCGACCTTGTCGACGACAGGGTCGACGAGGGGGTCTTCCGGGTCGACCGGTCGATCTACACCGACGAGGCCGTGTTCGAGGCCGAGATCGAGCGCATCTTCGAAGGCGGATGGGTCTTCCTCTGCCACGAGGGGCAGGTGGAGAACCCGGGCGATTACTTCGCGACGGAGATCGGCCGCCAGCCGGTCTTCGTGATGCGCCAGAAGGACGGCTCGCTCGGCTGCTTCATCAACGCGTGCTCGCATCGCGGCGCGCTGTTGACGCCGTTCAGGCAGGGCAGCGCGCGCGCGCTCACCTGCCGCTTTCACGGCTGGGCCTACGACCTCGGCGGGCGCTGCATCCGGATCAAGAACGAGGAGGGCGGCTTCTCGGACCCGGGATTTTCGCGCGAGCGCTTCAACCTGCGGAGGATCGGCGCGCTGGGCTCCTACAAGGGGTTCGTCTTCGGCAGCCTGACCCCCGACGTGCCGCCGCTGGAAGAGCATCTCGGAGCGGCCGCCCGCTGGATCGACCTGCTTGCCGACCAGGCGCGGAACGGTCTGGAAGTGGTTCCCGGATCGTCGACCTACATGATCCGCGGCAACTGGAAGCTGCAGGCCGAGAACAGCGTCGATGGCTACCACGTGACCACGGTTCACCGGGTTTTCGCCTCCACCATCTCCAACCGCGAGACCCGTGATTCCACCACCGGCATGCGTCAGACCGAGTCGGGGCGGATCAAGGGCAACGTGCCCACCGGCGCCTACGACCTCGGTAACGGCCACATGTCGATCTGGGCGCTCCACACCACGCCGCATGTCCGTCCGATCTACGAATCGAAGGACTGGCTGGAGGAGAATCTCGACCCCGTGTCGGCCGACTGGATCCTCAACCGGGGCCGCAATCTCTACGTGTTCCCGAACGTCATGCTGATGGACAACCCGTCCACCCAGATCCGCCTGATGAAGCCGATCTCGCCGGATCTGGCCGAAGTGACCGTCTATTGCATCGCGCCCAAGGGGGAGAGCACCGCCGCGCGCGCCGCGCGATTGAGGAAGTTCGAGGATTTCTACCTGACCGCCGGCATGGCGACCTCGGACGACGTCGCGGCGCTCGAAGCGGTGCAGGACGGATCCTCCGGGCGGCTGAGCCGGTGGAACGACATGACGCGGGGCCTTCCGGATCTGATCGTCGGCCCCGACGAGGACGCCCGCAGGCTGGGGTTCGAGCCTTCCGGATGCTGCCCCGACTGGGACCACGAAGGACTGTTCCACGGCTTCTACCGGGCCTGGGTCGACCGCATGGAGAACGGCGCCCGATGAGCGCCGACGGCATCGACGCCGGTCTGGAGCGCGAGGTCGCGGCCCTTATCAACCGCGAGGCGATGCTGCTCGACCGGCGGCGCTGGGACGAGTGGATCGACCTCTATACCGAGGACGCGGTCTACTGGGTCCCGGCCTGGGCGAGCGAGGAGGAGACCACCACCGATCCCGACACCCAGCTCAACCTGATCTATTTGCGGAACCGGGGCGGGCTGGAGGACCGGGTATTCCGGATCGAGTCGCGGGATTCCTACGCTTCCGTGCCGCTCGACCGCACGGTTCACCTGATCGGCAACGTGCTGGTCGAGAGCGCCGGCGGCGACACCGTCGAGGCGACCGCCAACTGCATCGTCCATGTCTACGGCAAGAAGGGCGCGGCGACGCGGGGGAGTCTCTACGACTTCGCGTTCCGCCGCGTCGACGGTGCGCTGAAGATCGCGCGCAAGAAGATCGTCTTCATCGACGACCGGCTCGAAGGGCCGATCGACATCTACCACCTGTAGAGACCGTTGCTGAGCCTTCAGAAAATCGCTCCGGAAGTCGGCGGGATCGCGCTTCGTGAAATCGATCCGCGCGAACCGGGTCCCGGAGAGATTTCGATCCGGGTCGGCGCCGCCGGGATCTGCGGCACCGACATGCAGATCTACAACTGGGCGCCCCGAATGGCGCGGCGCATGGCGTTGCCCCGGGTGCTCGGACACGAGGTGTCGGGCACCGTCGAGGCCATCGGGCCGGGCGTGGAGGGGCTCGCCGTCGGCGACCGGGTGAGCCTGGAAAGCCACATCTATTGCGGTCGCTGCCGCTCCTGCCGGCTGGAGCGCGCTCATCTCTGCGAGAACACCCGCTACCCGGGGATCGACATCGACGGCGCCTTCGCCGAGTCCCTGACGGTGCCGGCGTCGATCGCGTGGGTGAACCCGCCGGACCTCCCGCACGAGACGGCGGCGATGCTGGAGCCCTTCGGGATCGCCGTCCATGCCTGCCACGCCGGGGCCGGCGTCTCGGGGCTGTCGGTGCTGGTCAACGGCTGCGGGCCGATCGGCCTGATGACGGTTGCCGTGGCCCGCGCCCTCGGCGCTCTCAGGGTGATCGCCTGCGACATCAATCCCCTCCGCCTTCGCGCTGCGGAAAGTATGGGCGCCGACCGCGCGGTCGACGCGAACGCCGAGGATCCGGCGGCGGTCGTCCGCGACCTGACCGGCGGGGCGGGCGCGGATGTGGGCATCGAGTTCTCCGGCACCGAGGCCGGCTTCAACGCGGTCTTCGAGGCGCTCGCCAAGGGCGGGGACTTCCGGCTGGTCGGCGCGCCGCCGTCGGCCATTCCGGTGGACTTCACATGGTGGCTGCTGAAATGCCCGTCGATGCAGAACATCCACGGGCGGCTGATTTGGCAGACCTGGCAGCGGGCGACCGAGCTCCTCGCGGAAGGCGCCGTCGACCTCGCTCCGGTCCGCAGCCACGTTCTCCCGCTGTCGGAAGCCCTGCGCGGGTTCGACCTCATCCGCGCCGGCGAGGCGCTCAAGCCCGTCCTGGTGCCATGACGGCCCACACCGTCACGCTGGTCTTCGACGACGGACGCATCGCGCGGATCCAGGCCGACGAGGACGACACGATCTACCTGGCTGCGCTGAAGCACCGCATCCGCATCGAGACCGATTGCCTCGAAGGCGCCTGCGCGACCTGCAAGGGCGTGTGCACCTCGGGCGAGTACCGCATGGACGAGTACAGCGAGGACGCGCTGAGCGCCGAGGAGGCGGCGCGGCGCGAGGTGCTGACCTGCCAGATGCACGTCCTGTCCGACTGCGTGATCGAGTATCCGTATCCTTCGACCTTCTCGCTCAAGGCGCCGCCCGCGACGCGGAATGGACGCGTGGCCGGGATCGAGACGGTGGCGGAAAGCGTCGTCCGCCTGGTCGTGGAGCCGGAGGACGGCGATCACGGGCCGGTCGAGTTCATGCCCGGCCAGTACGTGCATCTGGGCGTTCCCGGGACCGACGCCGTCCGCTCCTATTCCTTCGCCAACCCGCCGGAAGAAACCGGACGTTACACCTTCTACATCAAGGTGCTGGAGGAGGGCGCGATGAGCGATTACGTCGCCGGGCCCGCGCGGCCGGGCGACGAGATGCCGGTCACCGGGCCGTTCGGACGGTTCTATCTGCGCCCGCCGGGGCGGCCGATCGTCATGGTCGCGGGCGGCACCGGGCTCGCGCCGATGCTCTCCATGTTCGATCACATGCTGGCGGCCGGAGCGACGGGCCAGCCGATCCATCTCCTCTACGGCGCCAACAGCCCGGCCGAGCTGTTCTCGCTGGAAGCGCTCCAAGACTATGCCGACCGGGGGCTCGGCCTCACCACGGAACTCTGCGTCGTCGAGGGCGCGGAGGGATGGTCGGGGCCGACCGGGCACGTCACGACGCTGCTGCGTCCGGAAATCCTCGGGTCCGGCGATTGCGACGTCTATCTCTGCGGACCGCCGCCGATGATCGACGCCGGCACCGCCTGGCTCACCGGCGCGGGCGTCGACCCCGGCGCCATTCACAGCGAGAAATTCCTGCCGAGTTGAGCGGCTTAGTAGTCTCGTCATTTCGACCGAAGCCGCGTGAAACGCGGCGAAGCGGAGAAATCTGCCACGCACCATGTCGCCATGGCTGCGCTGCCGGATTTCTTCGCTCCGCTCGAAATGACGGTATAGCCGGCGTTGACACCGCCGCGCGCAACACTATTTTCCCATCCGTACCGAAGCGGTCCTATTTGGAAACCCGTCCGCGGGGAAGGCGATGATCAAGCTGAGCCGGATGGCCGACTACGCCGTGGTGCTTATGACCCAGCTCGCGCGCGAGCCCGATGCGCTTCGCACCGCCGGGGAGCTGTCGCAGTCCTGCGGCCTGCCGCAGCCGACGGTGAGCAAGATCCTGAAACGGCTCGCGCACGCCGATCTTCTGGTCTCCTACCGGGGCAACAAGGGCGGGTACCTGCTGGCCCGGGCGGCCGGCGGGATCACCATGGCCGACGTGATCGGCGCGGTCGACGGGCCGATCGCGCTGACTGATTGCACAGGCCCGGACGGGCTGGTCTGCGAGATCGAGGCCCTGTGTCCGACGCGCACCAACTGGCAGAGCATCAACCGCGCGATGGTCGAGGCGCTGTCCTCGGTGTCGCTGGCCGAGATGGCGGTGCCGCACGCGGCCTTCGCCGGGCGGACGCCGGTCCGGGCGCTGGCCGAGTAGGCGGAACGGGACGATGGTCGAAACGAGCGAGTCGACGGCGGTCATCGCCGAGGTCACCGACGGGCCCTACAAGTACGGCTTCGTCACCGAGATCGAATCGGAGTTCGCGCCCAAGGGGCTGAACGACGACATCGTCCGCTTCATCTCGGCGAAGAAGGAAGAGCCCGCCTGGCTGCTCGAATGGCGTCTTGAGGCCTTCCGGCACTGGCAGACCATGGACGAACCCGAGTGGGCCTTCGTCGACTACCCGCCGATCGACTACCAGGACGCCTATTACTACGCCGCGCCGAAGAATCCCGACGACGCGCCCAAGAGCCTCGACGAGGTCGACCCCAAGCTGCTGGAGACCTACGAGAAGCTCGGCATTCCGCTGCACGAGCGCGCCGCGCTGGCGGGCGTCGCCGTCGATGCCGTGTTCGACAGCGTCTCCGTCGCCACCACCTTCAAGGAGAAGCTGGAGGAGGCGGGAGTCATCTTCTGCCCGATCTCGGAGGCGGTGCAGAACCATCCGGGGCTGGTGCGCAAGTATCTCGGCAGCGTCGTTCCGGTCGCCGACAATTTCTTCGCCACCCTCAACTCCGCGGTGTTCAGCGACGGCACCTTCGTCTACGTGCCCAAGGGCGTGCGGTGCCCGATGGAGCTCAGCACCTATTTCCGGATAAACGCCGCCAAGACGGGCCAGTTCGAACGCACGCTGATCGTCGCCGACGAGGGCTCCTATGTGAGCTATCTCGAAGGCTGCACCGCGCCGATGCGGGACGAGAACCAGCTCCACGCCGCCGTCGTCGAGCTGATCGCCCTGGACGATGCGGAGATCAAGTATTCGACCGTCCAGAACTGGTATCCCGGCGACGAGGACGGCAAGGGCGGCATCTACAACTTTGTCACCAAGCGGGGCGCCTGCCGGGGCGACCGGGCGAAAATCACCTGGACCCAGGTCGAGACGGGCTCGGCGATCACCTGGAAATACCCGAGCTGCGTGCTGGAGGGCGACGATACGGTCGGCGCGTTCTATTCCGTCGCCATCACCAACAACTACCAGCAGGCCGATACCGGGACCAAGATGATCCATCTCGGGCGCAACTCGTCGAGCACCATCATCTCGAAGGGGATATCGGCCGGGCACGGGCAGAACACCTATCGCGGGCTGGTCAAGGTGCGCGGCAGCGCCGAAGGGGCTCGCAATTTCACCCAGTGCGATTCGCTGCTGATCGGCGAGACCTGCGGCGCCCACACGGTGCCCTATATCGAGGTCGGGGATCCCTCGGCGAATGTCGAGCACGAGGCGACCACGTCGAAGATCAGCGAGGACCAGCTGTTCTACTGCCTGCAGCGCGGGCTCGATCCCGAAGAGGCGGTCTCGCTGATCGTCAACGGATTCTGCAAGGAAGTGCTGCGGGAGCTGCCGATGGAATTCGCCGTCGAGGCGCAGAAACTGCTCGCCGTGAGCCTCGAAGGGAGCGTCGGCTGATGCTGGTCGTCCGGGATCTCAGGGCCGAGGTCGACGGCAAGGAAATCCTCAAGGGGATTTCGCTGGAGCTGGCCGCCGGCGAGGTGCACGCGGTCATGGGCCCGAACGGCTCGGGCAAGAGCACGCTGTCCTACGTCCTCGCCGGACGCGAGGGTTACGAGGTCACCGGCGGGTCGGTGACCTATGACGGGCGCGACCTGTTCGAGATGGAGGTCGAGGAACGAGCGGCGGCCGGAATCTTCCTTGCTTTCCAGTATCCGGTGGAGATCCCGGGCGTTTCCAACCTCACCTTCCTCAAGACGGCGGTTAACGCGGTCCGGAAGGCGCAGGGCGAGACCGAGCTCGACGCGCTCGACTTTCTCAAGCTTTCCCGCGCGAAGGCGTCGGCGCTCGAGATGAGCGACGCGCTGTTGCAGCGGGCGGTCAACGAGGGCTTCTCGGGCGGCGAGAAGAAACGGAACGAAATCTTCCAGATGGCGATGCTCGAACCCCGGCTCGCCATCCTCGACGAGACCGATTCGGGCCTCGACATCGACGCGCTGAAGACCGTCGCCGACGGGGTCAACGCGCTGCGCTCGCCCGACCGGGCGATGCTGGTGATCACCCATTATCAGCGCCTGCTCGACTACATCGTGCCGGATCGGGTGCATGTGCTGTCGGCCGGCCGGATCGTGAAGTCGGGCGACGCCAGGCTCGCGCGCGAGCTCGAAGCGCAGGGCTACGGCGCCTTTGCCGGCGAAACGGCGAGTGCCTGAGGGAAGCGGATCGGTGGCTACCGTCGACACGGACCGTTTCAACCGCGCCTTCGCGGCCGCGAGCGGAGAGCTCCCGGGGCACGGCAATGCCGAGGTTGCGCGGCTGCGCGAAGCGGCGATGGCGCGCTTCGCTTCGACCGGCCTGCCGAACCGCCGCGACGAGGGCTGGCGTTATACCGATCTTCGCCGGCTCGACCGGCTCGACCGGCTCGACCTCACCGGCCTCATGGGACGGATCGACGGCGAAACCGTCGCGGCGCTGCCCGATGCCCTGGCATCGCTCGACGCGCACCGGATGGTATTCGTCGACGGCCGCTACGAAGCCGCGCTGTCGGCGCATGAAGCGCTTCCGCCCGGCGCGAGGCTCGATGTGCTTTCGGTGCATCTCGGGAACGGGTGCGAGGACGCCGCATCGATCCTCGGAACCGGGCTCGCGGAATGGAACGGGGCGGGGCAGGAGGGGCTCGCGGCGCTCAACACGGCGATGACCCGCGACGGGGTGCTGTTCGAGCTGCCGGCGGGCGCGAGGCTCGAAAAGCCCATCCTCGTCGTGCACCTCCTGACCGGAAAGGCGGGCGCCGTTCACCCGCGCAACGTGCTCAGAATCGGCCCGGGCGCGGAAGCGGATGTGGTGGAATCGTTCATCGGCCTTCCCGGCAGCGGCGGCTGGACCAATTCCGTGCTCGACGGCGCGATAGCGGAGGGCGGTCGGGTCCGCCATGTCGCGCTCGTCCGGCACGGCGAAGACGCGGTCCACACGGGCCGGGTGACGATGGAGGCGGCGCGGGACGCCAATTACACCGCGCAGGTCCTCACCCTCGGCGGCCGGGTGGTCAGGAACGAGTTCCTCGTGCGCCTGTCGGGCCCGGGCGCGGAGTGCGGTCTTTCCGGCGGCGCGCTCGCCGATGGACGGCGCCATGTCGACCATACGACCGAGATCGTCCACGCGGCGCCGCATACCGAGAGCGAGCAGGTTTTCCGCAACGTGGCCGACGACAACGCCAGGACCGTCTTCCAGGGCCGCGTCGTGGTCGAACGCGATGCGCAGAAGACCGACGCCCGCCAGTCAGGCCGCAGCCTTCTGCTATCCCCCGGCGCGGAGGCGCAGAACAAACCGGAGCTCCGGATCTTCGCCGACGACGTGAAGTGCAGCCACGGCGCGACCGTGGGCGATCTGGACAAGGACGCTCTGTTCTACCTGCGGGCGCGCGGGATCGACGAGGCCGAGGCGCGCGCGCTTCTGACGCGGGCCTTCGTGGCCGATTTGCTGACGCTGCTGCCTGTAGAGGCCGTGCGGACCGCGGTGGAGGACGCGGTCGACGGATGGTTGCGCCGGGCCGTGAGCGAGGACAGGTGAGATGACGGCGGTGAACGGTGCCTACGATGTCGACGCGATCCGCAGGGATTTCCCGATCCTGGGCGAGAGCGTCTACGACAAGCCGCTGGTTTATCTGGACAACGGCGCGAGCGCCCAGAAGCCCAAAGCGGTAATCGACAGCCTGTCGCGCGTCTACGAGACCGAGTACGCCAACGTCCATCGCGGCGTGCACTACATGAGCCAGAAGGCGACCGAGGCGATGGAGGGCGCGCGGGAGAAGGCACGCGCCTTCATCAACGCCGAGCATGCGCACGAGGCGATCTTCGTCCGCGGCGCCACCGAGGGGATCAACCTGGTCGCTTCGAGCTGGGGGCGGGCGAATCTGGAAGCCGGCGACGAGATCGTGCTGTCGGTGATGGAGCACCACTCGAACATCGTCCCCTGGCAGATCGTGGCGGAGCAGACGGGCGCCGTTATCCGGGTCGTGCCGATCGACGACGACGGCGTGCTCGACATGGACGCGCTCGAATCCCTGATCGGGCCGCGCACCCGGATGGTCGCGATCACCCATGTGTCGAACGCGCTCGGCACCGTGGTTCCGGTGGAGGACGTGATCCGGATCGCGCATCGGCACGGCGCGCTGGTGCTGCTCGACGGGTGTCAGGCGGTGCCGCACATGGCGGTCGACGTGCGCGCGCTCGATGTCGACTTCTATGTCTACTCCGGCCACAAGCTCTACGGCCCGAGCGGAATCGGCATTCTCTACGGCAAGGAATCGCTGTTGAAGGCGATGCCGCCCTATCAGGGGGGCGGCGAAATGATCGAAACGGTCACCTTCGAAAAGACGACCTATGCCGACCTGCCGTTCAAGTTCGAGGCGGGCACGCCCCATATCGCGGGCGCGATCGGTCTCGGGGCGGCGTTCGACTATGTCGCCGGGATCGGACTCGACCGCATCGGCGCGCACGAAAGCGACATTCTCGAATACGCCACCGCCAGGCTCGGCGCGCTCAACTCGGTCAGGCTGATCGGCACCGCGCCAGAGAAGGCGGCGATCGTCTCCTTCAACCTGGAGGACGTTCACCCGCACGACGTCGGCACCATCCTCGACCGCGAGGGCGTGGCGGTCAGGACCGGCCATCACTGTGCCCAGCCGGTGATGGACCGGTTCGATGTCGCGGCAACGGTCCGGGCGTCGTTCGGGCTCTACAACACGAGGCAGGAAGTCGATGCGCTGGTCGATGCGCTCGGCCGCGTGCAGGAGATATTCGGCCGATGATCGACCTCCGCAGCCTCTACCAGGACGTCATCCTCGACCACTCCCGCAATCCCCGGAATTCGGGCGAACTGGAACCCTGCAGCCACGCGGCGAACGGCAACAACCCACTCTGCGGCGACAAGGTGCGGGTCTACATGCAGGTCGGGAACGGCAAGATCGACGACATTCGTTTCGATGCGAAAGGTTGCGCGATTTCAGTGGCTTCCGCATCGATGATGACAGAATTGGTTAAAGGGACGGAGATCGGGGAAGCGCGCGCGACCTTCGAGCGGTTTCACGAGATAGTCACCCGCAAGGGCGACATCTCGGACGACGAGCTGGAAGCCCTCGACAAGCTCGCGACCCTGATCGGCGTGCGCGAATTCCCGATGCGGGTCAAGTGCGCGACCCTTCCCTGGCATACCATGACGGCGGCGCTCGACGGCGTGGCCGACGACGTGACGACGGAGTGACCGCGGAGTGCACGGCGATGGATGACGACACGACCGGTATCGAACCCGCCGAGCCGGCTTCGGCCGGTTCCGAAACGCTCCACCAGGCGGTGGTCGAGGCGGTCAGCAGCGTTTACGACCCGGAAATTCCGGTCAACATCTACGAGCTCGGCCTGATCTACGACGTCAGCGTTTCCGAGTCGCGCGATGTCGACATTTTGATGACCCTGACGTCGCCGATGTGCCCGGTTGCCGAGTCGCTGCCGATCGAGGTCGAGTCGCGCGTGCGCGGGGTCGACGATGTCAACGACGTGCATGTCGAGCTCACCTGGGATCCGCCCTGGAGCCCGGAGCTGATGAGCGAGGCGGCGAAACTCGAGCTGGGGTTCATGTGATGGCCGGACGGGACAGAGCGATGGCGGGGGAGAGGCGATGAACAAGCAGGCGATGACCCTGACCGACGCCGCCGCCGACCGCGTGCGGTATCTGATAGGACGGCGCGACGAACCCGCCGCCGGGCTCCGCATCGGCATACGTACCGGCGGGTGCTCCGGGATGGCCTACCAGATGGAGTTCGCCGCCGAGAGGAACCCGCTCGACGAGGTGGTCGAGGACAAGGGGGTGACGGTCCTGATCGACGGCAGGGCGCTGATGTTCCTGATCGGCACCGAGATGGACTATGTCGAGGACAAGCTGCAGTCCGGCTTCGTGTTCAACAATCCCAACGAGAAGGGGCGCTGCGGCTGCGGCGAGTCCTTCCACATCTGAATGCCAAAGGTCTATTCCATCGACGGGGTGACCCCGGTCGTCCACCCCACCGCCTATGTTCATGAGTCCGCCATCCTGATCGGCGACGTGATCGTCGGGCCCGGTTGCTATATCGCGCCGTCGGCCAGCCTGCGCGGCGATTTCGGCCAGATCCGCATCGGCGAGGGCTCCAACGTCCAGGACAATTGCTCGGTCCATTGCTACGCCGGGGGCGAGACGGTGGTCGGCGCCGACGTCTCGGTCGGCCACGGCGCCGTGCTGCACGGCTGCTCGGTAGACGACCACGCGCTGGTCGGCATGAACGCCGTGGTGATGGACGGCGCGACGATCGGCTCCCGGGCGATCGTCGCCGCGCTCGCCTTCGTGCGCTCCGATTTCGCGGTGCCGGAGAGGACCATCGTCGCCGGCGTGCCGGCGAAGATCATGCGTGAGATCACCGACGAAGAGACCGAATGGATGTCCGACGCCAACGCCGACTACCACAGCGCCCGCGAGCGCGCATGGGCGTCGATGGAACGCGTGGACGCGCTGCATCGCCTCGACCGCGAGGGGCCGAGGCTGACCTTCACCGGCTCGAAACCGCTCTACCAGGCGCGCGGCGGTTAGATCGATGGCTACCCAGCGAGGGCTCGATCCGCAGACCGCGCTCGTGCTGGCCGATCTGGACGGGCCGGGTGTCGCGCAGGTTGCCGACATGTCCCCCGAGGACGCCCGGGGGCATATCGAAGACTTCGTCCGCAAGTGGGATCTCGACCCGAAGCCTCCCATCGGCGCCGTCGAGGATCTGACGATACCGGGGCGGGAACCCGGCCAGGAGATCGCCGCCCGGCTCTACCGGCCCGCCGGGGCCGAAGGAGCCCTGCCGCTGGTCGTGTTTTTCCACGCCGGAGGCTACGTGTTCGGCAGCATCGGAACGCATGAGAGCTTCTGCCGGCTGATTTCGGAGGGGGCAGGGTGTCTGGTCCTTTCGGTCGACTACCGCCGCGCGCCGGAGCACAAATTCCCCGCCGCGCACGAGGATTGCTACGCGGCGACGGCCTGGGCGGCCGCGCATGGCGACGACATCGGCGCCGACCCGGCGCGGCTCGCGGTCGGGGGCGATTCCTCGGGCGGCACGCTCGCGATCGGCGTGTGCCAGCTTGCCCATCGGCGCGGCGGACCGTCGATTGCCCACCAGTTTCTCTGGTATCCGGGAACCGCGGGCGGCCCCGAAACCGAGTCGATGCGGACCCTTTCGGAAGGCTATTTCCTGAACTCGGGGCTGATGAAGTGGTCGATGGGCCACTACCTCAACGGCCCCGAGGACCTCGCCGATCCCCTCGTCGCGCCGATGAGGCTCGACGACTATTCGATCCTGCCGCCGACTTACCTGATGACCGCCGGGTTCGACCCGAGGCGGGACGACAACAAGGCCTTCGTCGACGCGCTCGCCGCCGCCGGGGTGCCCGCGGCCTACCGGGTGCTCGACAGCACCATCCACGGCTGCATGTTCATGCTGGGCGGGATAGACCTCGCGGTCGAGGCGGCGAAGGAATCGGCGGCCCATATCCGCGCCGCCTTCGCCTGAGCATTGCGCTCACCCCGTAATCGCCCTACATAGCTTTCGCGCGGCGGGGCGTGGCGCAGTCTGGTAGCGCACCTGCTTTGGGAGCAGGGGGTCGCAGGTTCGAATCCTGCCGCCCCGACCAGAACCGCGGGGCAGAAGATGGGCGACGTGAAGATCTACCGTCCGGCGAAGACCGCCACCCAGTCGGGCCGGGCGCGCTCGACCAGATGGGTGCTGGAGTTCCCCACCGCGCTGGCGCAGCGGCGCGATTCGCTGATGGGCTGGGCCGGGCGCGGCGACACGCGGCAGCAGGTGCGGCTCGAATTCGAGTCCGAGGACGCGGCCGTCGCCTTCGCGAAACGCAACGGGCTGACCTACGAGGTCGAACCCGCGCGCGAGCGCCGTATCCGGGCGAAGAGCTACGCCGACAATTTCCGCTACGGGCGGGAGGGCAACTGGACCCACTGAGGCTCAGGCGTCGCCGAGCCCTGAGAGAGTCCGGTTCAGGATCTCCACGCCCTTCGTCAGAACCCGTTCCTTCCAGCCGTCCTCGTCGGGGAACAGCCGTTTGCGGATATCCGCCTTGATCTCGCGGCCGAGCGGGCTGTCGAGGTCCCCGTGGGCGTGGAGCCAGTTATCCGCCAGGAGGGCGTGCAGGACCTCGCGCACCGGATAGGTGCCGAACTCCAGAGTCGCGCTGATTACGTCGGCGCCCCTGGCGGCTTCGCGCACCGAACGCGCGATAACGCCGACCAAAGGTGCCGAGGAGGACGTGCCCGTCGACGGCGAGGTGACGATGTCGCCGTACCAGTCGCGCATCCGGCGCCCGCCGGGCGTCGACGGGCCCGCGCCGCCGATCATCTCGGCATCGCCATAGGCGCCGAGGCCGGTATGCAGGTCGACAAAAGCGACACGGCGTGCGCCCGTCACATGCCTATCGAGAATGTCGCGGAATGTCGAATTCGACCAGGTCGGCATTTTGCCGCCGTAGAAAATGCCGTCCGGATGCCGATACTGGCCGCGCGTGACGACGGCCTGCAGCGCAAAGGCGCCATTCCTGTCGACATAGTCTTCGATCGCGCGCTCCATTTCGGCGAGCGAGGCGGCATCCCACCGTTCGG
>JAJDVM010000263.1 GCA_022826125.1 Defluviicoccus sp. | reverse complement strand
CTCTGGAGATTTGGACTGTCACCGAGACAAAGCCCCCCGGCGAAATTCTTGCAAGTTCGCCGGGGGGCACCCTCCACAAAACATCGACTAATCCGAGCGGATCAGACCCCGATCCCCGCTGAAAGCCCGCGTCCTCTCAACGTACGAGAGCAGTCCTTTCTCCGCCCCAGAGCGGCGGAAGCCGCTTCGCGTCCTCGCGGACGCGACCGCTGCGAGGCGATTTCCATGGGAGCCGTGGGCCGGGAACGGTGCCGGCTCAGAGCAGGGGATGGGTCTCGACCCAGCGCTCGGCGGTCTCGCGGAGCCTGCTGCGCTCGGTGACGCGCTTCCAGCCGCGCCAGTCCTCTGCGAGCCAGATCAGGTAGTGGAACCGGCCCGGATTGAGGATGTCCTCGTGCTTGAAGATATCGCCGATGTGCTGGCCATCGCGGTAGATGCGCACTTCGTCGGGAGCGGCCAGCTTGAAGGCGAGGTCGGTTCTGAAGCGTCCCATCGGATTGCTCCCCATCGTCGGTTGCGGCGGGTTCTCTCTCTCCCGCAATTCGCTCACCCCGATGCATGCCGCCCTCCGTCTCCCGGCAAGCCGAGGACCGGGGCGAGGCGCGCGCGAAGCGCGGCGGAGCCGAGAGCGACGAGGTCGTCGTTAAAATCGCCTCCCTGGGGCGCCAGGATCGACGAGGCGACGCCCGCACGTGCGCAGCGGCGGGCGAGACGTTCGGCGGCGCGCTCGCCCTTCCGGATCGTTGTCTCGCGCGATGACGAGCCGGGCCGTGCCGGGAGGAGGCGCGAATGCGCCGAGGCTCCCGGCGGAGAGCGCGGCAGCCGCGACGGTGCCGGGCAGCGCGGTGACGATGGAGAGCACCGTCTCGATGCCCTCGCCGACCAGCAGGGAGCCGGCGGCGGGGTCGCCGAAGCGGACGGCGAGGCCGTGGACGCGGCCGAGCGCCTTGCGCGGGCGCGGCAGATTCGCCTTGGCGGGGCACCGGGGATCCAGCCACGTCCGGTGCACCCCCGTGACGGTGCTCCCGCCGGCGGTGACGGCGGCGACCAGCGCGGGGAGCCGGCGCACGCCGGCTTCGTCGCGGTGGAGCAGCCGGGGATGGAAACGAAGCGCGGGGAAGCGGCAGCGGTGGATCGCCCTGGCGCGGAGATACGCCTCGGCATGGGTGCCGTCGATGGCGCGGCAGCGCTGCCAGAGGCGGCGTGCCGCCTCGGTCCGGTCGTAGCTGTCGGGGCCGGCCGGGGCTGGCATCGGCGGCATGGAGAGGAAGGCGCGCGCCTCGGCGAGGGCGGCGCGGAGCGAGCCCGCGCCGGAGGCGATGCGGACGAGATCGAGCAGGTCGCCGTGTTCATCGCTGCTTGCGTCGGTCCACTTCCCGGGCGTGCCGGGAGGGGCGAGGCGGACGAAGAGCGAGCGGCCCCTGGCGCCGCGGATGTCGCCGGCGATCCAGTAGCGGCCGCTCCTGCGGCCCTGCGGCAGGTATCGCCGGCAGACCTCCTCGGCGCGCCCGGCGAGCGCGGCGGAGACGCGGGCGGCCGGGCTCACGATGCACGCTTTCGGTGAGAGCGGGGACCGGCATCGCCGGGACAGGGAGCGGGGATGGAGCGCATGTGGGACCTCTCCGGATGCTGCGTGGGACGCGCCCCGGTCCCGGCCGCCGCCCGGCCTCTCGCCGGCGCCGGGACGGCGGGCGATGCGCGAAGCGCGAGCCTTGCCGCCCGGCCGGGGGCTCGGGCAAGGCAGCACAAAAAACGGCCGGTCCCGCGCGGGAGGAACGCGGAACCGGCCGGGGCTGGCGGGAGGGAGGGACCCGCCGAGGCGCCGTGTGAGGCGCAAACTTGACGAATTGGGATGACTGGGAAGTATAAGGTCCGCAGGGCGTTACCCCCGCAGACCTTACAAATCCCGCGATGGGCCTAGAACGGGATCGTTCCGTCGTCGATGGGATCGGCGGAAGCGCTCTCGGCGGCCGGCGTCGCCTCGCCGTCGGACGCGGGCGCGCCGTTGCCGTTCGAGGTGGCAGGCCGCTCGAGGAACTGGATCCTGCCGCCGGGGACGAGGAGGATCTCGGTGGAGAAGCGGTCGGAGTCCTCGCCGTCCTTGCGCCACTTCCTGGTCTGCAGCTTGCCCGCGACGTAGACCAGACGCCCCTTCTTCGCGTGCTTCTCCAGCATGTCGATCAGCCCGTTCTGGAACGTGACCACGCGATGCCACTCCGTTTTGTCGATTCTCTCGCCGGTACCGTTCCGGTCTATGTAACTTTCGTCGGTCGCCACGCTCATGTTGGCGACGCGTCCGCCGGACGCCAGGTGGTTGATGGTCGCATCGGCACCCAGGCGGCCGATGAGCTGTGCGGAGTTGAGTCCAAACGACATTGTCCGTCTCCTTCTCTTCCGGATTGCTGACGATGGTTGCCGAGCGGGTCGGAGCCTCTCCCGGTCCCTTCCCTGCTCGCCTTCTCCAAGCCCTCCACGAACTCTCGTCTGCCGTCTGCCCCGGTGACCGCTGGGGAGACACCGGGCTTGCCGGTCGCACGGACGCCCGCGCAGGATGCCGGGAAGGCTGACAGCCGCCGGATGCGGCAGATACGGCGCCGGGATCGGAGGAGCGGGTGGCAAAGATCGCACCCTTGCGGCGCGAAGCGCTGCACACGAACACGGGGTGGGGCGCGGTCTCGGTGGCCGATTCCGGTTCCCCCCAGCAGCAGCCCCGTCATCGCGAACAGACCGGCCGCCCGGCCCGGCTATGGTGCCCGGAAGCTGAGGGACGGAGCCATGGCGACGGTGACCAGAGTTGATCTGGCGGAAGCAGTGCGCGAGGAGGCCGGTCTGCGCAAGCGCGATGCGGCCGAGCTGGTGGACATGCTGGTCGAGGCGATCTGCGCGCGGCTTGCGGAGCGCGGCGATCACGATGTAGCCTCGCTACGCTCATCTGCGTCTCCCTGTTGGACGCGCGGGCGCCGGAGACCCTGGCCGGCTCCCGCGCGTCCCCGCGTTTCTGGCCTGGGCGCGTCCCCTCTCACGGGCGGCGTTCCTGCGGCAACGCCGTGAGCGCGAGGAGCGGCACGTTGGAGCGGATTTCCACCTGGTCGGGACGCAGCCCCGCGAAGGCGAGGCAGGCCGCGACTTCGGCCTCGGTCTCGTAGGTGCCGTGATCCTCCTGGGTATCCAGCTCGATCACGCTGTAGAAGGGCGGCCCGGCCGGCGTACCGTGATACGCAGCAGGCACACGGGTATTGGACCGCCGGGCGCAGTCGGGGCAACGCGCAGTGCCGGCAACGGGTATCGAGCAATCCACGCATTTCCTCTGCGCCCTGCGCCTGGCATACCGTTTGCGGTCGACGGCTCTCTTGCGCTCGGGCGAGACGCGCTCCGCCTCCAGCGCGGCGTGCCGGGCGCAGCGCGACGACCCGTCGACTGCCGGCTCTGCGCAGCGGACACAAGCGCCGGCTGCGCGGCGAGCGGCATAGCGCCGGCGATCGATTGCGCGCCTTGCCTCGCGGCACGGCTCGCAGACCGAGCGGCCGTCCTCGGAAGGGTTGCGACCGCAATTGGAGCAGAGCCCCGCGTCGCGCCACGCCCGCCGCTGCCGTCTGTCCCGGGCACGGTCGGCGCGACGGCAGAGATCGGGATCCCGGCCGCCGTATTGCTTTCCCTCGGCCTTGGCCCTTGCGCGCCGGTCGCGGTCGGCGGCACGGCGCTTCTCGCCGCAATCCCGGCACATCTTGAGGCCGGGCTCCGGCGGGGCCTTGCCGCAGCGCGTACACGTCCCGCTCGCGCTTCTCTCGGCGTGGCGCCGGCGAAGGCGGGCGTTGGCCCGTTCCCTCGAGGGGGCCTGGTCGGACATGACCGCCGCCTCCGCTCACCGCGCGTATCGCATGGCGGAAATTCCGCTGGCCGCGCAACCCCACAACTGCACGCCGGATGCCTTCAGGTCGAGGGCCGTGCAGATGATGATCTCGTCGCGCTCGGGCTGCATCTTCTTCATCTCGCCCGCGCTGACCACCGTGCGGCGCTGCCGGCGCCCGCCCTTCCTTGACGTCGGCCGCTCGGCCTCGACCGGGTCAATCTGCCCGTCGGGCCGGGAGCGGAACCTCTCGACCACGTAGCGATCCCCGTCGAGCCCGCGCCCGAATACGTGCACCAGAAATGTGTGCGAGTTGCGATGTGACGGCCTGCGAATCCGCATGGCGTGCCTCCCCTTCGTCTGTGACGCCGACGGCCGGGGGCTCTCTCCTCGGCGCCGCCCGGCCGCCCCGCTACCGGCCATGCGCCGGCTCTCGTCGGCGCCGTGCCGGCAACGGGCAAGCCAGGGCGCTGCCGCGTGAGTATCGGAAATGTCCGGGAGCTGACCCGGACATCGCGTGTCAGGGTGGTAGGCTTGGCCGGGTTGGCGAGGATTGCGCCATATGGAAATGCCGGAAGACCGGCGCGACGGGCAACGCGGGGCGGTGCGCCGCATACGATCGAATAGCCGCACCCATGCGTGATCGCCAACAGGCGCCCGGCTCATCGTTCAGGCAGTAGCGGCACCGAGGCCGAAGGGGAGGTTCTGGACTTGCCGGGCTCGCGTCCTTTCCGGGTTCGCGCGTGAGGGACGCGAGAAACGGACGTTGCCGATCAGCGGGATGTCGTCTCTATGCGCGTATACCGGGGGTTGCAAGAATCGCCCGAACGGAGGTGACTTTCAATTGCGAACGTTCCGCCCACGTTCGCCTGCATGGATCTCGACCGCTGCATCCGTGACTTGCTCCCCGGCCCATCCGAAGCGCTCCGACCTCCCCGGCCGGCGCTTCGGCGTCGAATTGCTGGGCAACCCCGGCTTCGTCGCCTCGCGCGGGCGAGGGACAAGGGACGCTCGGGGCGAACCGCCCCGCGGGTACGGATCGTGGCTCCTGCGCGGCAGCGCGTGCCTGCCGATGTTCCCGGTTTGTCGGCGGTCAAATTCGCGAATCGCAAATTCGTCCATTTCCGAGCCTTACAGGCGCCGCTCCAATGCGCCGCGACTGTCGCGGGCAGAGGACGGCACCGGCGGGTCGCTCTGTGTCTCCTGCTGCAATCGCGTGCACGACCTGCGGAGCGAACTCGACGGCCGCATCGCGGACGAAGAGCGCCCCGTCCACGTCGAGTCGGAGGGGATTATCGCCGCGACAGCCGGAAAATCGCCACCGGAGAAAAAATATTTGTGTAGCGAATTGCCTAAAGGAGTTGTCAGGAGATGTCAGGAGTACGCAGGAGTACGCAGACGTTGTAATAACTGTATGAAATCAGCGACCTATACCAGTTGACAGCCCGCTTCTCGCGCGTTCTCTTGCGTGTCTTCGACGACCGGAAGGAGCTCTGGCGGGGATGTTAAAAAGGGCGACATTCGGTGAAACGAACGCGCTGTTTGCGGGCTTTTTCCGCGGTTTCGCAGCGCAATCTGCGCCGCAGGAGGCCAAGTCCGGGGGCTGTGTCCCTTCCGCCGCGCCCATCCTGCGTCGGGCGCTTCATGCAGGCGCCGTTCTCGATTAAGGGGAGATGAACTAAATGAGAACTTTCGAGCTGTCCATCTGCGCCCTCCTGCTCGCCGCAGGCGGAGGCTGGGCGATCTGGCTCACCACCGGCTACCGGCCGGACGACCTCGCCGCCGCCGCTCTCGCGCTCGCGGCTGCGGCGTCGCTCGCGGCCTACTACGTGACCGGACGCGAGCGCTCCGGGGGCTGGATCCGCTTCGGACTCTACAGCGCAGGCCTCTCGGTCTCTATCGCGTCGTTCTGGACCGGCATCGTGCGCCCCGTTGGGGAGGTCCAGTGGCCCGACGCCACCCTGGACTGGCTGCTCGGGCTGGAAGGGTCCGGGCTGGTCATGCTGGTGCTCCCGATCGCGGCCGTCCCGGTGCTGGCACTGCTCTGGTGCGGGGCGGCAATCCGGATGATCAAGGAGGCCGGCGGCGGCGAGCGCCGCCGGCGCGCGAGGTCCGACCTCCACGGCAGGGCCGCGCTGCTGGACCGGCGCTCCATGCGCAAGCTGGCGAAGCGCCGGGGCATCCTGCTCGGCCAGTGGGGTGAGCGCAAGAACGCGCCCCTGATCGGCTGGTCCCTGGAGGGCTCGGCCATCACCGTCGCCCCGCCCCGCGCCGGGAAGGGCGCCCTCATCGCGCTCAACCTGCTCTCGCCCGAGGGCCGCGGCTTCGACGGCTCCACCGTCACCATCGATCCGCGCGGCGAGCTGTACTGCATCGCCGCGCGCCGCCGCCGCGAGATGGGCCGGCGGACCGTGCTCATCGACCCCTTCGGAGTGGTCAGGAAGCACAGGGAGGATTTCGGGGGTTGCCTGGTGCCGGACGTCGGCAGCTTCACCTACAACCCGCTCTCGTTCATCCGCGAGGACGAGGGCCTCGCGGTGCGCGACATCAACGTGCTGCTCGACGCCCTGCTGACCCCGCCGCGTCCGGGCGCACCCGAGAACAGCCGGCACTTCTACGAGTCCGCCCGCGCCATCGTCGCCGGATACATGGCCTGGGTGCGCTTCCGCGAGCCGCCCGAGTTCCGGACCCTGGGCATGGTCCATCGCATGCTCTCCATGGGGCCGGGCGAGCGGGAGGAGTTCGCCGAGCTGGTCCGGCGCACGGAGCGCTTCGCCGGCGGTCTGACCCATATCGCCGTCGAGCGCCAGGCGCAGGTGGGCAAGGAGGAAGGCGGGTCGAACTTCAGCACCATCGCCAACCAGCTCTCCTTCCTCAACTACCCGGAGCTGCTCGAACACACCTCCAAGCAGAGGGGCTTCAACCCGCTGATGCTGGCAGACGGCGACATCGATCTCTTCGTCGTCGTGCCGGAGGAGACCGTCGAGCACGTCAAGGGCTGGCTCCGCCTCTGGGTCGCCATCCCCAACGCCGTCGCGGGCATCAGGCCGCTGGAGCGCGACATGCTGATCGTGATCGACGAGATGCCGCGGCTCGGATACCTCAAGCCGGTGATGGACGGCTATACCATGGCCGCCGGCAAGGGGGTGCACTTCTGGTGTTTCGCCCAGTCGATCTCGGCGCTGGATTCGACCTGGGGCAAGGAGCACCGCAAAACGCTGCTGGACCTTGCGGAGGTCGTCCAGATCCTCGGCTTCCCGCGCACCGACGCGGAGGGCGCGGAGGAGATGTCGAAGGCCATCGGCACCGCCACCTTCGAGGGCCGGACCGAGAGCCGCTCGGGCAGTGTCTCGGACAGCCGCGTGGTTGCCGGCAACACGCAGTGGCAGGCCGGAGAATCCTTCAGCCTCGTGCGCGAGCGGCTGGTGACGCCCGACGAGCTGATGACGATGGCACCGGACCGGCAGTACGTGATCGGTGCGGCGAAGGACATCAAGCGCGACGCGCTTCATCTGCACCACGCGCACTACTGGGAGCGGCCGGACACGTGCTTCCTGGCCGATCCCAACCCGTTCGTGCTGCGCAAGGAGATTGCGGCGGCCAACGCCGCTGCGGGCGGCGGAACGCGCCGGCCGACGACGATCATGGGAGGTGCGGAATGACTTCAAGGAGACCCACGATGCCGGTTGGCGTCGACCTGGATCACGACCATGAGGAGACGCGGCCCGTCAACGGGCAGCGGCACGAACCGTGGAGCGGACCCCGCGGCGGCAACCCCGCGGGGGAGGAGGCGGCGGTCTCGGGCAGTGCGCCTGCCGGCGACGGCCCGGCCCCGCCGGCACCCGATGCCGAGGCGGACCCCGCCCCGGCGGAGAAACGCGCCGGCGTTGCGCCGGCAGGCGGCGAAAGCTGGCTCTTCGCGCGCTATGTCGCGGAAAAGATCGCCGAGTACGAAGAACATGGACTGGAGCCGCCGCAGGCAGCGCAGGAAGACGCGGTCGAGCCGCACGGCGGGGGCGCTGCCGCGACGGGAGCGCGGCCCGAGCGATCGCCGGACGAGGCTCACGAGCCCCGGGACGCGGCGATGAGCGCGGCTGCGGAACTCGTGGCCGCGCTCCGCGCCTTCAAGGCCGACTTCGTGCATTGGGCCGAAAACGAAAGGCGCCGGCGACGGCGCTGGGCGGGTCTCGCGATGGCCGCAGGCTTCCCCGCCTGCGTCCTTCTCGGCCTGCTGGTCCAGATGCAGCTCCAGGTCATCCCCCTGCACGATCCCACCCGAGGCTGGGGCGAGCACATCTGGAACACATACGGACCCATCGTCGTCGATTGCGAGCACGAGGCCATGCAAACGGACACGGTTGTCGAATGTCCGCTGACGGTGCGGCCGTGACGGCGATAGAGAGAAAGCGGCGGGGAATGCGAACCCCGCCGCGACGGGACAGGAGGAGACCTGTGATGGGAAACACCTTGGTGCGCGAGCTGATGCGCCGCGAGGAGGTCGAGGAGCGCTTCGGGGTCTCGCGAAGCTGGATCTATTGCGAGATGCGCGCCGGGCGCTTCCCGGAGCCGGTGAAGATCGGCAAGCGCAGCGTGAGATGGCGGGTGGTGGACCTCGACGAGTGGGCCGCCGGCAGGCCCGTCGCGCACGGAGAGATCGGCCACCGCTGATCGCCGCCGCTGCTCGGGGCAGTCTGGCTCCGACCCGGGGCGCTCGCATGTTCAGGCAAACAGTATCAGCGAGGTCACCGTCTCATGCGCGACGGCAGCGCCCGAATTCAGCGCGAGGCCAACCCGCAAGGTCCGTCGTGTTCCGATCGACCGTGTTGGGCAGCACGTAGGGCTGGTGGGGAGAAAGACGGAGAAACGACGCTCGTGCAGGGGTTGTCGGAGGCGATTACTCCCACCCCCTTGGCGTCACAATCATGTTCTTACGAGCCGACAGGAACGAGTATCTAATCGCCGCCCACAACTGCGAGCGACTTGGAGGTAGGGCAGCGGTTAGCGTCATTGCGCACATGGCGAACCCGCACGTTTGAGCCGCGCGTGGAGGATGCCAGGTTGCCGGCCTGTGTGGGTCAGACGACGGCCCATCCCTCCGGCGGCTCGCGTCCGGGATGCAGCGCGCCGCAGGCCTCGCAGGTGCGCGCCCGTTCATCGGAGTAAAACCCCTCGAAGAGTGGCGGCAGGTCGCTGACGATGTTGGTGACCTCAACCTCCACCCGGTGGACCAGGCCGCCGCAGGCGAAGCAGTACCATTCGAAGCCGTCCCGCATGTCGCCCACACGGGGCGATTCGACCACCAGACCGACGGAGCCCGGCACGGGCCGCTGCGGCGAATGCCGCACATGGGGCGGCAGCATGAAGACCTCGCCTGCGCGGATCGGCACGTCGTAGATGCACCGATCCTCCGCGACCTTGAGCACCATGTCGCCTTCAAGCTGGTAGAAGAACTCCTCGACCGGATCGTCGTGAAAGTCGGTGCGCCGGTTCGGCCCGCCGATCACCATTACCGTCATGCCGGCCTCTTCGAACACCAGCTTATTAGCGACCGGCGGCTTAAGGCGGTCGCGGTGGGCGTCGATCCAGCCCTTGAAGTCGAAGGGGTTGAGCGATGGATGCCTGACATATTCGCTCATCGGCGTCTCCTCTTCATTCGGCGGCAGTCTGCACCGATCCGAGCCCGCAGCGCGCGAACGCCTGGCGGGTCGCCACCTTCTCGGCCTCGGTGAGTTCCAGCATCGGCGGCCGCACCGGTCCGCCCACCTGGCCGAGCAGC
Organism: Defluviicoccus sp.; assembly: GCA_022826125.1. Taxonomy (GTDB): domain Bacteria; phylum Pseudomonadota; class Alphaproteobacteria; order MPNO01; family MPNO01; genus MPNO01. The sequence continues at coordinate 3,903 of JAJDVM010000263.1, read as the reverse complement.
TCCTGCCAGTATTTCTGGTGGGCGTGAGGTTTGGCTCCGGGGCGCGTGTCCTTCAACGCCCGGCGCACCGGCTCCAGGCTGTTGCGCACGCGCCGCGCCTCCTCGGCCTTTCCGGCGAAGGCGAGGTCGGTGTAGTCGCGCATCCGGCGGTCAGCGGCAGTCTGCAGCAGGAAGGGTGGCGAGGAGCAGAGGTAGAGCCGCCAGCCGAGCCCCAGGATGTTGTCCAGCCACGCGTCCTCCGACGCCGTGCTGACGAGCAGCCGGTCGCCTGCGAGACGGGTGAGTTCGGCGTACATCTCTCTCGGCACGCTGTACTTGATGGCGACGATGTTGGGCAGCTTGGCGATGCGCGCGCAAAGCTCCGGGCTCATCAGGTAGCCGCTATCGGGATGGCTCCACATGGCGATCCCGATGTCGACTGCGTCGCTGATGGTCCGGTAGTAGCGATAGAGCACCTCGTCGCGATCGGTCACGAAGTGCAGGACCGGGGCGTGCACGACGATAAAGTCTGCGCCCACCGCCTCCGCATGACGGGCGAGCGCGATCACGGTCTCCAGATTCTGGTCGGAACACGACATGATGGTGCCCGCGCCCGTGCCGCGCGTGGCGTCGACCGCAATCTCGAAGACGCGCTTTCGCTCTGCCACCGTCATCGAGGCGTACTCGCCTTGCTTGCCGCCGATGAAGAGCCCGTCGATGCCCAGGTCCTCCACCCAGTGGCAGATGTTCGCACGCATGCCCGCCTCGTCGATGGAGAGGTCGGGCTTGAACGGCTGTAGCGCTGCCGCCCAGATCCCAGTCATGTTGGTCCCGGCATGCGCCTTGGCCTCGTCCCGTCGATAATTCACCGCCTCTTCTCCTTCCCGTCGCTGCGATTCTCCGCATTGCGGATCGCCCGCCACACCCGCTCCGGTGTCATCGGCATGTCGATCGCCTCGACGCCGAGAGGTGCCAGCGCATCGAGCACCGCGTTGACGATGGCGGGCGGTGCGCCAATGGTCCCGGCTTCGCCCACCCCCTTGGCGCCGAGGGTGTTGAAGACCGAGGGCATGCACAGTCGGTCGAGCCGGGTTGCCGGCATGTCGTCGGCGCGTGGCAGGGCGTAGTCCATGAGCGAGCCGGTGAGAAGCTGACCGTCCGCGTCGTAGACCGCGCGCTCCAGCAGCGCCTCGCCGATGCCCTGGGCGATGCCGCCCACGATCTGCCCATCAACGAGACGGGGGTTCACTACCGTGCCGGCGTCGTCCACATAGTGGAGCTGCTCCAACGTCACCCGTCCCGTCTCTATATCAACCGCGACCTGAGCGAGACAGCAGCCGCAGCCCCATGCCTCTTCGTCCGCGGTATAAGTTGCATCTGTGCGAAGCTCATTGTCCGCGCTTGCGGCGATCCGTTCCCAGCCGACGGATCGATCCGGCCTTCCGCTGACGGCGAAGCCACCGTCGACGTTGACGACGGACGACGCCGCGGCGTTCAGAAGCCGGGCCGCGACCGGGCGCGCCTTCTCCACCAATGCCTGCGCTGCCTGCAGTAGAGCGCTACCGCCGATGGCAACGCTGCGGCTCGCGAGTGCGCCGACTGCGTTCGATAGCGCGTCCGTGTCCCCGTGCATGACGCTCACGCTCTCGGGCGAGACAGCGAGCTCCCGCGCGGCGATCAGGGCGAACGTGGTCTCGCGCCCCTGCCCCTGCGAACTCGATCCCGTGACGGCCGTGAATCGCCCTCCCGGTTCGAGGGCGATCGACGCGCTCTCCCAACCGCGGCCGCAGGGCTCGATATAGAGGCTCCACCCCAGACCGACGGCCTCTCCCCGCTCCCGGCGGCGGCGCTGCCCCTCGCGCAAGCGGTCATCGTCGGCCCGGGCCTGCGTCTTCGCCAGCACGGCTCGGTAATCTCCGGCATCCAGAACCGTTCCGTTCGGGCGCGCAAGCGGCAGCGCCTCTGAGGGCACGAGGTTGCGCCGGCGGACAACGACCGGGCCGAACCCCAACCTGCGGGCGCCCGCCTCGATGAGCCGCTCCAGCAGCATCGCCGCTTCCGGCCGGCCAGCGCCGCGATAGATGCCGACCGGGACCGTGTTCGTGACCACTCCGCGCACGCGCACCGCGACGCTCTCGATGGCATAGGGTCCCGGCAGGATCCTGCTGGCGTTCCAGGCGGGCACGAGGGCGCTGAAGGTGAGCCAGGCGCCGAGCGGAAAGATCATATCGGTGTCCAGGGCGAGGATTCGGCCCTCGGCATCGAAGGCCATGCGTCCGCGGGTTACGGCGCCCCGCCCGTGTGTTGCGCTGAGAAAGTCCTCCTGTCGGGAGGCGATCCAGCGCACCGCCCGCCCCAACGCACAGGCCACGAATGCGACCGCGATATCCTCAGGGTAGACCGACGCCTTCATGCCGAACGCGCCGCCCACATCCGGAGCGATGACCCGCACCCGCTCCCGCGCGAGTCCCAGAGCATGGGCGATGTCGTTTCGTGCCCGGTGCGGGGTCTGTGTCCCGCTCCAGATCGTCAGCCGCTGCGTATCGCCATCCCATTCGGCCGCAATCGCCCGGCACTCCAGCGGTGCGGGCGCGACGCGCGGGTGCCGGATAGTGACCTCCGCGGTGACCGTCGCATTCCGGAACGCTCTTTCCGCATCGCCACTGCTCCAACTCTCTTCGACGATCACGTTGGAGGCTCTTTCGGGGAGGAGCGGTGGTGCCGTGAGCGCCGCCTCGGCATCGCAGACCGGCTCCAGCGCTTCGAGGTCCATCTCCACCCGGTCGGCCGCTGCAAGGGCCGCCGCTTCGCTGTCGGCCACGATGGCGACGACGGGCTGGCCCACGGCACGAACCTCGTCCTGCGCCAGAACCGGCATGGCAGGCGCGTCGAATTCGCCCAATACGGGATTCACACGGGGCCGGGGCAGGCGCGCGACATCCGCGCCGGTGTAGAGAGCGACGACGCCGCGCGCCGCCCGCGCCCCCTGCAGGCGTAGCGCCCTGATCGCAGCACGCGGGACCGGGCTGCGAACGAAGACCGCCGAAAGGCTGCCTTCTGCAGCGAGGTCGGCGACGAAACGCCCACGGCCTGCAAGCAGCGCCGCGTCCTCGCGCCTTCCAGGCCGATCAGGGTTCCAGGTGTCGCAGCAGCGATTCACGCCTGATCTCCCCGGCTTCGCCTTGCAGCACCGCCCTCCCCTGGTCCATGACGATGAAGGCATCGCCGATCGCTTCCGCCAGCTGAAGGTTCTGCTCCACCACCACGAGACACCCGCCATCCCGCTTCCGCGCGCGTATGAACGCCTTCATCTTTTCGATGTTTTCCGCCTGCACGCCCTCCGACGGCTCGTCCAGGATGGTGACTGTCCCGTCCTCGGCCATCGCGCGCGCGAAGGAGAGCAGCTTGCGCTCGCCGCCGCTCAGGGTGCCCGCGACCTGCGACAGCCTTCGCTCGAGAATGGGGAAGGCTCCGAAATACGCCCGGTACAGGCCGAGCGAGTTGGGCGGAAGCATCAGCAGGAGATTGTCGCGCACCGAGAGCCGGTCGAACACCGGGCGCTCCTGCATCGCGTAGCTCAAGCCCAACCGGCGCCGCCGGTCGGCGGAGAGCTCGGTCACCGCCCGGCCGTCCAGGCTGATTTCTCCCCCCCGACAGGCGAGATGGCCTGACAGGATTTTGACCAGCGTCGTCTTGCCGACGCCGTTGCGGCCGAGGATGCAGAGGCAGCGCCCCTGCGGAACATCGGCCGTCAGGCCGTGTACGATGGTCATCGCCGCCCCGTAATACCGGGCGCAATTCATATGAACCGATACGGTGAGGCATTGGGATCATCACGATGGCGCGACGGCCCAGTTGCGCCGGGTCGTGTTCGTGATCACGTCGGGCTGGTCGGTCAGCCATTGCCACCCCGTCAAGCAGGCC
>JAJDVM010000089.1 GCA_022826125.1 Defluviicoccus sp. | reverse complement strand
AGAAGGAAAGGCGGGAGCGTCGCCGCGCGAATCGCGGGGAGAGGGAGGTTGCCTCGCCAAAAACCCACCTCATCCCGAGTAGGCGCGCCAGCGCCGTATCGAGGGACCGCCCGCCGCTTGGGGCCGAAGCGCCCCACCCATGCCTCGCCCCCTCAAGGTCTGCGCAGGCCGACCATCCACGAGTTTTTTTTCGGTTCGCTCCGACACCCGCATGCCGGGCGGGGTTTGCGCGGGTTCCCGTCGTCGAAACGCCCCGTCCGGGCCCCCGAATCGGCGCTTACGAGGCGTCCTTACGAGGCCTCTTCAAAATGAGGAGAGCCTCCAGAGATGCCTATGTACAGAAAATTGACGACGGCCGCGGCGGTCGCGGCCCTTGCCTTCGGTCTGGCGGCCTGCGGCGGCGGCGGCAGCGACGAGCCGACGGCCACGGCGCCGCCTCCGACGACGACCCCCGATCCGATGCCTCCGGCGCCGACGCCGGTTGACGTGACGCTGCCCGATACTCCCATGGGCCACGCGGCGATGGCCGGCATGTACAGCATTCCCGCTGGCGGGAGCGCAACCTCCGGCGGCGTGATGTTCTCTTGCGCAGCAGGCGGCGAGGATTGCGCGGTGACGGTTGCCGAGGACGGCACGGCCATGGCCTTGGGTGGCGACGTCGAGGCCTCGCTCACCGAAGTGGCGCAGATGGCGCTTGACGAAGAAAATCAGGCTGCGGCGCTTGTCGCACGGAATCGGATCATCGGCGAGGACAGCGCCATAGAGGGTGCCACTGCGCTGCCGGCGCGCGCAACTGCCAGTGCCACGTCCGGTCTCGATAGAGTCAATATCCGGGTCACGCGGGGTGCGGGTGCGGCCGCACGCGTCAGGGTGACTCCGGCACCGGCGGGCTACACTCCGGCCGAAGAAGCTGCCATGTCGAACGGCGACTGGGCCGGCACGAGGCTGACAAGGATTGTCGGCCCCAACACCGATCAGCTGGTCGTCTACACGGACATCGAGCAGCCGGATCGGGTTCAGTTCTACGACTTCGACGCGAAGGCTACCACGGACGCTCGGTATGCTTATCCGGGCACTCTTCCGACCGACTCCGGCGGCAACCAACGTGCGTTCTTGCCAACGGACACCATTACGCCGCTTACAATAGGCGGAGCTACGGCAGGAGCGGGAGCGTTTTCGAGAGCCACTCTCGATCCGAACGAGTTCCCGCAGCCCGGGCCCAGCGCGGGTGGCGACGTGACCCAGCGGTACCGTATGGCCACCGCCGCTGCCCTTACCCACAGCTTCAAGGGTAACTATAACGGCGCCGCTGGCACGTACATCTGCACCGTTACCACTGCAGGCGATCCTTGCATTGTCACGGTCGCTCCGAACGGAGCCTATACCCAGACGCAAGGAACGTGGACCTTCACGCCGGAACTCAACTCGCTAGCTTACCAAGGCGACGGGACGTTCATGAGCTTCGGCTGGTGGCTGCGTACGCCCAACAATCCCGACGGGGCATATGCCTTCGAGTACTATGCGGATGGCACAGCGTACGCCCCAACACAAGACGCCGCGAACGCGTCGACCCCCCCGAGGGGCACGGCGACCTATAGCGGTCGGGCGGCCGGGCGATACGTGATTCAGACCGTCGAAGCCGCCGGCGTCACGGGCGGCATGTCGGGCGAGTTCACTGCGGCCGCTACGCTGACAGCCAACTTCAGCGCTCAGGACGCCCAAGGGGCAGCGGCCCCCACCGTCGAGGGAAGCATCACCGGCTTCCAGGGCGAGATGGGCGCCATGTCCGGTTGGGAGGTGACGCTGCACCGGCAAGCTCTCGCCAACGACGCCGCAGCTTTGGGGGCAAACTTCACGGGCAATCAACTCGACCCGACCCTTCCCAGGTTCAACGGCGCGACGGCGACGATGGGCGACCAGACGGCGTACGGATCGTGGACGGGTCAGTTCTTCGGCAACCAAGTCGATGCTACCGGCACAAACGTTAACAGGGCCGCGCCGATCGGCGTCGGCGGCACGTTCCACGCCGACAACGATGCGGCCAGCATCGCCGGCGCGTTCGGCGCAAATCGCTAGCGTAACCGGGACGGGGCGGCTTCGTTCGGGCCTCCCCGTCCTCGCTTCCTCCCCCGGCGCCTCGATCCTGGCGCCGGGGGTTTTCTTTCCCCGCCGGCCGGCGGGGCCGGGAACCGCATCCATGAAGCGACCGATCTTACTCCGCGTCCTCGCGGTGGCCGCGTGCGTCCTGTCCGCCGCGCCGGCGTTGGCCGCGCAGACGCCGCCGCCCGGCGCCGCCGCCCTCTCCGAGGCGCGGGCGGCGATCCGGGATGGACGGTTCGACGACGCGCTGGCCGTGCTACGTCCGCTGGCCGGCGCGGCCCGCGGCAACGCGCGCTTCCTCCTCGGCATGGCGGCGGTCGGCGCGGCGGAGGCGCCGGGTATCGACGAGGACAGGCGCATCGCCCTGCTCGACGAGGCCATCGCCGCCTTCCGCGCCATGCTGATCGACCGCCCGGACCTCGTCCGCGTCCGCCTCGAGCTCGCCCGCGCCTTCTTCCTCAAGGGCGAGGACGGGCTGGCGAAAGACCATTTCGAGCGCGTGCTGGCCGGCAACCCGCCCGCAGGGGTGGCGCTCAACGTGAACCGCTTCCTCGCCCAGATCAGGGCCCGCAAGCGCTGGAGCGTGCGCGTCGGCGCCGCGCTCGCGCCCGACAGCAACGTCACCGCGCGCTCGGGCGAGCGCACCATCCTGCTCGATACCCAGTTCGGACGCCTCCCCTTCACCTACCGGGGCGACAAGCCCCGGTCCGGCATCGGCATCGCGCTGTGGGCCGGCGGCGAGTACCAGTACCCCATCGACCCCCGCTGGCGGCTGCGCGCCGGCGGCGACGTCTCGCGACGGGAGTACCGTTCCTCCGAGTTCGACCGGAT
>JAJDVM010000122.1 GCA_022826125.1 Defluviicoccus sp. | reverse complement strand
CGAAGGACTGGAACGAAATCCTGATGCGGTCACGGTGAATGTTCGCTCGCTCGACGCTCTCCCGGATCAGACAAGCGACGCATCTCGACCATCGAATAATCCGAAAACACCACCATCAATTACCAAGCCCACGCTCACCAGGTGCCTTCCTCGCCGATGAAGGCGACGTCGGCGGGGATGGCGATGGTCTCGGGCGGCCCGTCCCTGTGCGCTACGTCAAGGTGAATGTGGATGGCCTCGGGCCGCGCCAGTGTGTCGGGCAGGCCCGGCGCGGTGACGGTATCCGGCAAAGAAGACCCGTCCGTGCCGCGCAGGGCATCGAGCGATTGGGTGACGTCCGCCTCGGTGACGTCGATGCGCACGCCCTCTACCCGCGCCAGCGCGTCGTACCAGGCGTAGCCCTCCAGGCGCCTGTCTGCCTCGAACAGGCGGCCGGCGATCCCTGCCCGTTCCGCTGCCCGCCAGAGGCATTGCTGGTCCTGGGTCTCGGGATCGACCGCCATGACCAGGGTGCCGGGGCGGACCGGGTCACGGTCCGGCGTGTCGCGCCAGTCGTCGATATCGGCGATGGCGGGGCGCCAGGGGCGGAGCACGGCAGGCGCGATCGGCATGTCGATGCCCGCCTTCCGGGCCGCGGTGAAGCGGGCGTGGGAGAGCGCAGGCGTGCGGTCGGCGCCGCGCATGGCCCGGTAGATGGCGATACGGGCCGCCTGGCGCATCTCGTCCAGGAAGGGCGACTGCACCGCCTCGCGGCGGGCGGGCAGGACCAGCTCCAGCTCGGGGCAGGCGTCGACGTCGACGCGCACCGACCAGGTGCCGCCGGCGATGGTGTCCATCGTGGGCAGGCACACGGAGAGCGTGAGTCCGTGGAAGTTGAGGTCGGAGTTGTTGAAGCCGGGGAACCTGCTGTCGAAGACGCCGAAGGAGAGTCCCTGCCAGCGCTCGACGTGAAGGGCGCCGTCGAGGAAGGACGTGCGCTCGACAGCCTCGCCGTTGACAGCCACGGCCAGCGGGCAGTGGCGCGCCGCGGCAGCGAAGGCGGCGCGGATGCCTTCCCGGCCCTCTTCCGCGCGGAAGGAGATCGCGGTGCCGCTGGGCAGGGGGGCATCTTCGCAGGAATCAATCCGGGCTTCCTGCTTTCCGAGGAAACAGTCGGGCGTGAGCTCGACCCGCCAACCGGGCATGGGTACGCGCCTGGCGGTGCCCGGCCGCGACGAGATGACACAGCCGCGCTTCGACAGCGCATAGACTCCCATGCCGGCGGGGTCCTCGCGCTTTGCCGTGGCGGCGTCCCAGCCGCTCTCGCCGAAGGACAGCAGGACGGTCGGGTCGGCGATGCCGAAACCGTCGTCGGTGACGGTGACGACGGTGCCGCCCTCGGGCGCATCTTCGGTGGCGACGTCGAGCCGCGTGGCGCCGCTGCGGCGTGAGTTCTGGATCAGCTCCGCCGCCGCGTCCGCGACGGAGGCATTGAAGAATCTCGAGACCCGGTCGATGGCGCCGTCGTGGACGCGGGCCCGGATGGTGGCGGGCAGATGGGAAGGATCGGTCATGGCAGTGGTCTCCCATGAAAGCGGTGGACGGAAATGCGCCCCGCCGGACGGACTCAAGGGCCGTTGACCCGAGGGACGCCAACCGGCGGGGCGCAGGGAAGGAACGCGGCGCCTACGTGCGGCGCAGGAAGGCGGGGATATCCAGCGCGTCGCCGGCGGTGTCGTGGCCGTTGCCGGGAACAGGCGGCACCGGCGGGACGTTTTCAGCGGACGCATCGGCGTCGCCGTCATCGCCGTTCTCGAAGCCGACGGTGCTGACGATCACCCTGGGCCCGCCGCCCGCGACGGGGACGGCGTTCACGGCGTCGATCGCCTCGTGGCCGGTGGGGGCGATGGCTTCCCCGTCAGAGGCGCCGTTGGACGGTGCAGACGGCGCAGTCTGTTCCGCATCGGCGGTATCGGGCGCCGGCCCCTCGGGTGCTTCGGCTTCGCCGGCCGGCTCGGGCTGCTCCGCCTGGGCGTCCTGCCGTGCGCCGGACTGAGCCTCGTCCGAAGGCGCCGCGTCTTCGTCATCAACGTGGCCCCTGTCGAAGGCGCCGAAGCCGGGCGGCGCCCAGGCGAGCGCGGCCGCGTGGCCCTCCTTCGTGACGCCGAGCGGCGGGGAATCCCCCTTGGCGAATGCGGTCTCCATCGCGGTCGCCAGCGTCGCCTTCTTGTCCTTGCGGTGGGCGTGCGCCCACTCAACGCCGAGGACCTCGCGAGCGACGGACAGCATCCGGTCCTTGCGGACGCGCGACCAGAACATCTCGGCGGTCGGCCGGACGTGCGCCGCGAACTCGATGTCGAGACGGGCGACGGTAGCTTCCAGCTCGGGCCGGGCGTCCGCCTCGAACGCGAGCTGGCCGTTGACCGTGCGCGCGACGCAGGCCGCGAACAGGCGCTGCTTGTCCGCCTCGGGCAACGCCCGAAGCGCCGCGAAGGACTCCTGGCGGTCCTCGATCTCCAGCCAGTCGAAGGGGAGCGAAGAGCGATCGGCGAGCATGGCCTCGCCCGGGCTCCAGTCGCCGAAAACGTCGTCGTTGACGCGGAGCGGCGGACGGTCCGCGGTCTCGCGCACCGCGATGTCGAGCGCATGGTCGTGATAGCCGGGGGTAAACACCGCGCGCCCCATCTGGAACAGCATGAGGTCGAAGGCAGCCCCGAAGTCCTCGGCGAGGTGCGCCTTGACCAGCGCCGTGCGGATGGAGCGGAGATCGTCGGCGAGGCCGATGCCGACACCGGCCTCCTTGCGCGCCTCGGCCTCCGGATCGGGCCGCGCGGGCGGCATGGCCGGGCCGGAGATGGAGGGGGACTGGATGCCGGAGGTGGCCTGCTGGCCGTCGTCCTGCCCGCCACCGTCATGGGCGGCGGCGGCCGACGTGGCATCGGTATCGGCCGGCATGTCCTCGGGCTTCACCAGGCCCTGCACGACCTGGAGCGTGCCGTCGTTGCCGATGGTGACGATGCAGCCCGCGATGGCGAAATCCTCGGGCTTGAAGACGGCGCGGGCCTTGACGGCGTCCTGGATCTGCTCGAGGCGCGGCTCGATGGCCTCGGCCTCCTCGATCAGCTGGTCGGTCCACGCATCCTCGTCCATGTTGACGAGCTCGTCGTGCCGGGTGTGCAGCCGCTCGATCTCCGCCTTCTCCTCGCAGGTCTGCTCGGCCGGCGTGGGGCGCACCCGGCCGAAGCGGGCGAGGTCGGACCACTCGACGTCGAGCCGGGCCTCGGCCCACTTCCACCGCGTCGCGAGCTCGTCCGCCGCCACCTTGAGCCGATCCAGGGCGAGCTGCATCAGCAGCGCGGGGTCCTCCAGCCAGACGCCGTTCTCGTACTCGTCGGCGAAGAGGTCGCGCAGCACCGGTCCGCCGGCCGCCTCGTAGGCGTCGATGCCGACGTAGCGGGCGAGCGCAGCACCGGCGGGGATGCGGTCCTCGGTGAGCATGCGCCTGATCTGCCAGTCGGTGGGCCGGTAGCCCTGGTCCTTGACCTGCTCCCACACCGCGAGCTGGCGCGCGGTGTCGGTGGTGACGGCGAAGGCCTTGAGGGTGGCCAGGTCGATCGCATTCTCCCGGTACGCGTCCAGCAGCTCCGGCGCGGCGTGGCCGAGACGCAGGCGCTGCTCGACGATGCGCTCGGAGACGCCGAAGCGGGCGGCGATGTCGGCGACGGTGGCGCCGGCGAGGGCAAGCGCGCCGAAGGCCTGGACCTGGTCTGCGGGGTGCATCGCGACGTGGAGCACGTTCTCGGCGAGCGAGATCTCGGTGTCGCTTACGCCGTTCTCGATGACGCGGCAGGGCACGGGGAAGTCGGCAGCGATGGTGCCCTTGCTGGCGAGCTCGTTGAGCGCGGCGAGGCGGCGCGCGCCGGCGATGACGGCGAAGCGCTCGCCCGGAGCCTGCCCCGGACCCGTTCCGGGGTCCTCGCTGGGACCGATGGAGCGGGCCACGAGGTTCTCGAGCAGTCCGTGGGCGGCGATGGAGGCCTTGAGCTCGGCGAAGGCGGTCTTGCCGGCCTCGGTCCTGCGGACGTTGGCAGGCGAGCGCTCCAGCCGGTCGAGGGGAATGGATCGGATGACGGGGTCGTGCATGAAACGGTCTCCCGGGATGCGTGGATGGGAGAGGACCGGACTCGCTCCGCGAGCACCGGCCCTCGCCGGAAATCACGCATCCCGCTCGACCGCTCGGCGGAGCGCAGCTGGGAAGAGGAGTGGCGGGAGATCAGTCGGTGCAGTGGCAGTCGAAGGAGTCGGACTCGGCGCTCTCGCCGGATGACGCCGCGCCATCGTCGAACAGGTCGCGGTGGGCGAGCGCCGCGGCCTTCAGCTCGGCGTAGGTCTCGCCGAGGCGAAAGCGCTTCATGGATTCGCAGGCGCGGCCATCAGGGCCGGTGCGGTTCGCCACGCTGGCCTCCTGCTCAATCCACCAGTCGGCAAGAGTGGGGTCCTCGCGGATGAGGCGGATGATCTTGGAGCGAGCCTTCACCATGCAGAGCGTGCAGTTTCCGGCGTAGGAGGGAATGCCGAGATCGAAGGGCTGGCGCTTCCACCAGTCGAGGACGTCGGCCTCGCGCACGCCTGCATCGGCGAGCGGCAGCACGGCGTGGGCGCCGGTGCGCGAGCCGCAGTTACGGGCGCGCATCCTCAAGACACGCCGCTGTTCGTCGGCGCGCAGCCCGATCACCGAGTGCCAGCGCTTGAGGCCGAGACGGTAGCGGGCGAAGGAGTCGATCCTGTCGCGCTTTAGAAACGACGAGCAGAATTTCGTGGTGACGTTCGGGACGAATCCTTTGCGATCGATGAGCGCGGCATAGGGCTCGCCGTTGCGGGACGCGGTGGCGAAGTCGACGACGCGGGTCCGGTGCGGTGCGTCCCAGTCGTACTCGACCCAGTGCACCGTGACCGACCAGGCTGCGGCGCACGTGTCTACAAAATCCAAGGTCTCAGGGCGTTCCATTCCGGTATTGGCATAGACGACCGCAATGTCTGAGGGGAGCCGGCCGCCGTAGGCGTTGACGATCCTCTTCAGCATGAATGCCGAGGTGCGGCCCCCCGAGAAGCTGATGACCGCCGGACGCGGCACGCGGTATGGATTGCGGACTGTGCGGGGAAGACGGGCGGCGGCGGTCATCGTACGCGCTCCGTGCCCTTGGCGCGGCCGCTCGAGCGCTTGCCGCAATGCCTGTCGGCGTCGGCGATCGCGATGTCGAAGGCATGGACGATGCAGGAGTGATTGGTGCAGTCGTTGTAAGTCGTGGCCTCCGTGTAGTGACCGAGGGTGAGCGCCCGCACGGTCTTGGTGAGAATGGTCCCGGCTCGGTTGCGAGCCCGCTGCAGCGGGAGCGGGACCTCCAGGGACTCCACATGGCGGTACATGGCGCAGTTGAGCGCGCCGGTGGCGCACCAGGAGACTGCGTCCTCGTGCTCGACGCCGACGGGCTCGCCGTGGGCATCACGCGCGGCGGCGCCCTGCGTCCAGGCCTCGGGCCTGGCGATCAGCGTGCGCGCCTCGACGAGGAGGTCGCGGGGCGTGGGAGCGGTGGCGGTCATGCTCACGATGCCTCCGGGGTTGGAACGGAGCCTCCGCGCGCCATGTCGAGTGCGTGGTCGAACATGGCGACGACGTTGGCGTGGCTGTCGTGCTCGTTGAGGCCGATGTAGCTCTCGAACTCGCCGAGCTTGAAGGCGGCGCAGTCGAGCAGCCGGCCCACGTAATCGAAGGCCGGGCCGATGCTGCGGCGGGTCGCTTCATCCTGTCCCAGTACATGGGCGGCGAGGCCGACCGCGCCCGCGGCGCAGAAGCGGCAACCGCCGTCGAAGGTGGTGAGCGCCCGCCCGTTCCGGTCGAGGGCGATGGCGCCCTGCGCCCAGCGGCCGGGGTGCGCAATCAGCGTGCGGGCGAGGCTGAGGATATCGACCGCACCGGGCGCCTCCGGCCTGGGCATGGCGCGGATCGCCTCGTCGAAACCGGCGACGGTCATGGCGTAGGCGGCCTTGCGATCCAGAAGCCAAGCCGTCCCTGTCCAGCCGCTCGCGACGCGGAGAGCGGCATCGTTCAGTCGCCGGTGCGCCTCGGCGATGTCGTACTCGTCGGCCTCCGCGTCGGCGGCCGCGCGGTCGAGGGCGCCGGCAGCGCCCCACCAGACGGCGTTGTTCGCCCGCCCCTCGCAGCTGTGACCGTTCGCATCCAGCGCGTGCGGGTACGGACACCAGCGCGTGGGATCGGCCACGATGGTGCGCGCGGCGACCAGCAGGGCTGCGACTACGACGATGTCGGTTCGTGGGTCCATTGGGAATCCTCGTTGATGCCGGACCGGGATCGGCGCGCACCGCACGGATGGAGCCGGGGCGGGTCCGTGCGGTGGGCGCCGGTCGGGCGTGGGAATGTGTCTGCGATGGGAGGAGGAACGGGCGGTGATCAACTCTCTCGACGATCCCCGGCCCGTCACTCCGGGACGCCCAATTCGCCACCCTCGCCGGCGAGAGACTGGACCGTGGAGCGGGCGGCGAGGGTGCGCCGTGCCGTCGGGGAACAAGAGGCACGGAGGAGCGGTCGCGGTGGTGTCTCTCGCTCTCGTCGACCTTGGCCCGCCGGCGAACGGTCTCGAGGTTTGATCGAGGCCGTGGCCGGGCTACGCTGACCGAAATCCGGAGTGCTGTTCCTCTATGGCGACAGTGACGCGCGCCGATCTGACTTCCGCCGTTCACCGGGAGACCGGCCTGCCGCGCCGCGATGCGGCGGAGCTGGTGGACATGGCGATCGAGGCGATCGCGGAACGGCTGTCGGCAGGTGAGACGGTGATGATCTCCGGGTTCGGAAGTTTCAGGGTTCGCCACAAGCGCGCACGGGAGGGCCGCAACCCGAAGACCGGGGAGCCGGCGCCTATCCCGGCGCGCCGCGTCGTGACGTTTCGGCCGTCTCATGTTCTGAAGATGCGGATCGCGGAAGGCCGGGCCGATTCCGGCAACGAGACTTGGGTCGGCGGAAGCGGCGCTGCTATTGGTACCGGCTCAAGGGGCATCGATTCGTTCAGTACAAGCAATCAGAAGAGGGACAGCGATGACACAGATCGATGAGTCGACGTTGACGAAGGGGCAGCTCCGCAAGCTCACCGCACTCAGGAAATCGGTGGGAGAGGAGGTCGGAACGCGCGCGTTCGCCGAATGGCTGGGGTCGCAGGGATCCGGGCAGGAGCCGGACGGCAACGCGGCCATGATCGTCGACACGCTCTGGCCGCTGGTGCAGGCGGGCACTCTGGCGATCCCGCGCGGCGGGTACCGGATCAGGCGCGGCCGGGGCCGGATCATCGTGGAGGCGGCGAAGCCGTAGAGGGCTGGTCCGGGCGCGGGGTCATGACGCCGTCCTGCTGGTGCCGCGTCATGGCGATGTCCTCCCGTCGCGGTATCGCGCTCGGTGGAACGGCGGAGAGGCGCCGGACGGTGAACGTCAGCCGTCGATCCTAATGTGCTCGCCCCAGGGCGGGGGCTGGCACCAGAGGCCGACGCCCTCCCCGTAATCAGCCCACACGACCGGGAACGGGGGCTCGGTCTCGGGGTAGCGGTCGCAGTCCATGTCTGTGAAATACAGGCACACGGCGGGGCGGATGCCCTGCTCCGCGAGGCGGGCGAAGCCCGGCCGGAAATCCGTTCCCCAGCGTCCCTTGACGACGATCTGGTCCGGCAGCTCGCCCGGCGCGTAGTGCTCTTCGTCCTGCACCGCGGCGTCGACCTGGAGCACCACGGTGCGCTCGGGCTCGATCTCGGCCGCGACCTCGCGCACTTCCGACCAGAACGCCGCGAGAGCGTCGCTGTCGACCGAGCCCGAGGTATCGATGATGACCGCGAGGGTCCCCATGCCCTCGGAACGGATCGAGGGGAGATAGAGGCCTGAGTCGATGAAGCGCCGGTTGGGCACGCTCCAGGAGTAGTCGCGGGCGGCCGCGTCGGTCATGTAGCGGCGCAGGAGCGAGCGCCAGTCGAGGGTGCTGCGGTGGGCGTCGCGGATGGTCTCCTCCACCGCGCCGGGCGTTGCGCCTTGCGCCTTGGCGAGGTTGAGCGCCTGGTGCATGGCCTCGTCCCACGCCTGCTCCTCGGCGGAGACGTCGGGCGCGGCTTGGCCGGCCCCCGCGCCGTCGTCGCTGCCGAGCGGTGCGTCCATCACCTCCCCGGTGCCGGAGGGGTCGCAGCTCGGCGGCGTGCCGGAGTCGCTGTCGCCGGAGGAGTCGTCCCGGGGCTGCGGGTCCGTGCCATCGGCGGAATCGCCCTCGCCGGCAGCGCCATCGTCGTCGCGGCCGTCCTTGCCCTGATGCTGCTGCTGGGGTTCGCTGTCATCCTCCTCGCTGCTGGCGGCGTCATCGTTATTGTCGGGTTGCGGACCGGCTGCGCCCTCCCCATCGCTTGGCCGCGGCGGGCCGTCGCTTCCTTCCCCGCCGCCCTCCTGCGGTTCGGGCAGGCGGTCGTAGGCCTGCTCCACGCTAATGCCGTCCCAGGCCTCCGCGTCGGGCGGGAGCTTGAAGCCCGCGTCGCGCAGCAGGCCGTGGGTGACGAGCTGGGAGGCCTGCTGCCAGCGGCCGGCCTCGCGCTCGCCCCGCCGCGTGTGGTGCTTGAGCGCGCAGGCCAGCACCACACGTCCGATTGCGGTCTTGATGAGATCCGCATCCGTGTTCGCCACCCAGTCGGGCGAATAGCGGATCTCGCGGCCGTCGCTCGCCAGCGTCTCGCGGGCGGCGTCGGGACGGATCGGCAGGCGTAGCGCGAGGCTGCCGAAGAAGGGCTGGTCGCGCAGCAGAGCGGTCACGCAGTCGCTGACGCGGAGGGCCGACTCCTTGCGGGCGCGCGCGGCCATCACGCGGCCTCCCGGTCAACGCCAGGGGTCCCGAAATACCCCGCGAACTTCTCCATCAACGCATCGGCGTCGCGCTTCACCTGGCGCCGCACGTTCGGGTTGAAGTTGGGCGACGGCCTGAGCGCCGCGGGATCGGCGTGTGCGATCCTGTCCTTCACCTCCTGGCAGAGTTGCGCGAGCCGGTCGTCTCCGAAAATGTTGAGGCGGGGCACGACGTCGACCAGGTCCCGGACGTTGGAGATCATGGTGTCGCGGAAGACGAGCGGCTTGCCCTCGCCGTCCTCGGTGAGTCGCTCGGAGACCCGTTCCACCGCCTCGCCGAGGCGGCGGTAGAGATCGCCCACGGCGTCGTGCAGGCGCTCCTCGATCTCGCGCTCGATGCCGCGCTTGACCCGCTCGGTGTCGTGGCTCGCGAGCTTCGCCATGAAGTGGTCGGCGTCGGGCACGGGAACGATGCGGTAGCGGATCCCGAACTTGCCCTGCAGTGCCTCCTTCGACGGGTAGTCCCCGATGCGAAAGAGCTTGCCGAGGTCGAGCCGTGCCCGGTCGACGTTTTCGTCGTAGTCCTCGATGAAGCGTGCGCGCTCGCGCACCATGCGCTCGCGCAAGCCGTCCATGAGCTCCGTGTAGGCCTCATAGTTGGCCACCGTGAGCAGCCGCGAGCCCTGGTCGTCCCAGGGAAGCGAGTTGGCGTAATGTGAACTGCGTGCCTCGCTCACGGTCGCGGTGAGCGCGGCGAAGGCGGCCTTGGGCAGCAGGCGCTTGTTGTAGCGCCCGGCGCTGGCGGAGGCGTCGTGCTGGGCCGCGACGTGGTTGGAGGCCTGGCGGTCGTAGAGCCGGCCGGACCAGGCGGTGATGCGCAGGCTGACCAGCATGGCGTCATGGGTGAGATTCATGGTCGGTGTCTCCCGATGGGCTGGGGTTCACTGGGTCCGGGCTGCGGCCCAGCGGATGAACGCGTCGGTGTGCTGGAGCGCGGGCTCGCGGCGCACGCATGAGCCCACGAGGAACTCGCCCACCTCGCGCCTCAGCCTCATGGCGTAGCTGACGATGGAGCCCAGGTTGACGTCGTCGGCCATGCGGTAGAGCGAGCCGCAGAGGGCGATCAGCGCGCTCGCGTTCTCGGGCACGTCCGCGTTCTCCGGATCGTCGATGACGGCCCTCGGGTGGGGCAGCTCGCGCCAGACCTTGAGGAAGGCCGAGAACTCGACCGCCGCCGCCTCGCCGACGGCGCCCCGGAACAGTGCCCGCTCCGCAGCCGGGTCGAGGCTGCCGCGCTGGTTCACGACGTTCGAGACGAACTCCCATGTCCTGGGACACGCGAACGCCGCTTCGCGCGACTGTGGATCGAACACATTCAGAAGCTCCGGTCTGAGTTGGATAAAGAAGAGGGTCTCGGGCGCGATTCCGTGCGCCGCTCCCCATTCCAACCAGTCCGACGGATCGACCTTGATCTCGAGGTGGACGAAGCGCGATGCCAGCGGGGTCGGCATGCGGTGGGTCACGCCGCGGTCGCCCTCGCGGTTGCCGCAGGCCATCAGTGAGGCGCCTTCGGGGAGCTCGTACTCGCCGCACTTGCGGTCGCGAACGAGCTGGAACAGCGCCGCCTGCACCATGGGCACGCCGGAGGGAAGCTCCTCCAGGTTGACGAGGTAGAGGTCGGTGCTGGCGCTGGGCGGCAGGAA
>JAJDVM010000051.1 GCA_022826125.1 Defluviicoccus sp. | reverse complement strand
CGCCAGCGCGCGCAGCTCGCGCTTCGGCGTCAGGCTCACCCCGTCGCGGATGGTGTTGGCGCCGTAGCTGAAGCCCTCGGCGACCTCCTCGACCTCGGCGCGGCCCAGGCTGTCGGCCGACCACTGCGCGGTGTCGCGGTCGGGCGCGGCGAGCACCACGCGGGTGCCGCAGAGCCCGGAGATGGTCTCCGCGCCGTTCCTCCCGTAGAGGTCGCGCAGCGCCGAGGCCACCTGGACGCCGAGCACGAAGCAGCCGCCGAACTGGCGGCTTTCAGCGAGGCCCGGCTGGAGCGAGGGCACCTGGTGCAGGGTGGGGAGCTCGTCGAGGATGACCCAGATGCGCCGCCCGTCGTCCTGCGCGAGCGACAGCATCGCGTTGACCGCGATCTCCAGCCAGGTGGAGATGAGCCCCCGCAGGCTGGCGTGCTGGTCGCCCCTGGACGTGAGGAACAGGAACCCGTCCCGGTCTTCGTCGGAGATCCACTCGCGGATCGAGAAGGGCTCGCCCTCGTCCGGCAGGAACTCCAGCGCCGAGAGGTTGGCGGTCAGCATGGCGCGCACCGAGAGCGCGGTCTTGGGGTTCTCGGGATCGACGATCGACTGCGCGACCGTGCCCTCCATCGCCTGGGCGAGCGCCGTCAGGTCGGTCTTCAGCAGGTGGTCGACCAGGACCTTGTTGTCTTTCACCCCCTTCTCCCGCAGCACGCCGGCGCCGTTGGCGAACAGCTGCCGCGCGGCGGTGACCCAGAAGGGATCGACGGTGTCCTTCTGCTGGGGGATGAGCGCCGCGGCCATCATGTCGAAGTCGCGGGGGTTGCGGGCCTCCAGGAAGGGCGACCAGCGCGGCGCCCTGGCATCGAGCGGGTTCATCAGCACGTCGCGGTCCGGATCGAAGAAGGTGGCGGTGTAGGAGCCCATCTTGTCGTAGATCACGCAGCGCTCGCCCCGCGCCCTGATCTGGGCCACCAGGTCCGAGATCAGCACCGTCTTGCCCGAGCCCGTGGTGCCGGAGACGATCGTGTGCTGCGTCTCGGTGCGCTCGGGATACGGGATGCCCGCGATCGAGTAGGGCCGTACGCGGCCAGTGCCCGGCGCGCGGTCGAGCAGGCGGAGGTGCGGCGGGCGCAGCCGGCGGCGAAGCTCGCCGGCCGTCACCATCTCGGCGCCCCGGATGCGGCGCTGGCGGCCGAGCCGGGCGCCGCGGTACCAGAACACGATCAGGAACAGCCCGATCATCGCGCCGCCCGCCTTGAGGCCGAGCCAGGCGCTGGCGAGCAGCTCGTCCAGAATCCTCTCCCGCGCCTTGAGCGCCGGGACGGAAGCGGCGATGTCGCGGATCGCGAGCGCGCGCCGCGTGCCGTCGGCGAACCGGATCTCCTGGCCGGACTCCGGGTCGTAGCCGAGCGCGAGCTTGGTCTCCGCCAGCGTCGCCATGCCGGCGGCGTACCATTCGGCGCCCGAGGTGCGGTGCCACAGGTTCCACGCCGGCACGGCAACGGTCGTGAAGGCGGCGAACAGCATCGCCGCCCGGAACAGCTGGCCCCACATGCGGATGCCGTGGAAGACGGTCTGGCCGCCCCGGAGCGTGCTGCCGCCGATACCTTGCATGTCGGTCTCCCTTATCTGGCGTTCATCGCCGCCGGGAGGCGGAGCGAAGCGGGGGGCGTGCGAAGCGGAACGGGGCAGAGAGGGCGCCACGGCGCCCCCGGATCGATAGCCTGCCCCGGCCGCCGAGCCGGGGGAGCAGGCGGGGATTCCATTCCGCACCGTTGCCGGTATGATCGGAGACCATGAACATGCAAGGAACATCGAACGCGCGATCCCGCTCCGCCGCGCCGCCGCGAAACACCTGGCGCGAACGCCTCTTCGTGCTCGGCGGGTTGGCTCTGGCGGCCCTCTACACCGCCGCGTCGCTCGCGGCCGGGTCCGGCACGGAGGCCATCGGCCCCCTCTGGATGGCGGCGATCGCCTGGGCGGCCGCGGCCGCCGTCGCCGCCGCCCTGTGGCAGGGCTTCCGCCACCGGGACTGGTCGGCGTTCCGCCGCCGCCGGCTTGGCGACGGCAGCGGCGAGGACTTCGACTGGGGCACGAAAACGGGCCGCTACGCCCACTTGCGGATCGCCGACGAGCACGAACGGCTGATGCGCGGACACTGAGCGCATCCTTCGCATCACGGCGACTGGTCCTTCCAGTCCGGCGTCGGGATCGTCCGCGGCTGCTCGCCGGCCCCGTCCGGCGCCGCGTTCCGCGCGGTCCCGAACAGCTTGCCGGCGAGCCAGCCGCCGATGAGCGGGAGATTCTCGGTGGCATGGCGCTCGAAGGGCTTGTCCCTCTCCGCCGCGACCCCGGCCCGGCCCTCCAGCGCGTCCTCCCGCGTCACCTCCGTCTTCGCCTCGCGCGCGCTGCCGCGGACGATCATGTCGGTCTCCGCCCGCGCGCCTTCCCGGATCGCATCCTCCGGCACGTCGCCCGGCCGCGGCGCACCCGCCGCGCCAGCCCGGTTCCGCACCGCCGCCGACCAGCCCCCGTGGGCCGCCGCGGTCTCGCGGCCGTAGGCCCCGCGCACCTCGCCGGCCGCGGCCTCGTATTCCTCGACGCCGCCGACCGAAGCCGGATCGGGCCCGGCGGGAGCCGGGAACTTCTCCGCGATGAACGCGGCGGCGTGCTCGCGGAGCGTCTCCGCGTCCTCCGGCGTCTGCACCGAGATCAGGTTGGCGGCCCCGGCCGCGCCGATCGGCCTGCCGTCCGCGCCCTCACGCTCCGACAGCCAGCCGAAGAAGGGCTGGGCGAGGTCGCGGTCGACGGTCTGGGCGTCGCTCCTCACCTGCGCCGCCTGCTCCGTCCACATCTCCGATTCCTGCCGCGCCAGGGACGCCTGCTCGCGGAAGCTCCGCATCCGGGTGAGATTGGCGTTCAGGCTCTCCTCCAGGGCGGCCGCCTCGCTCTCGCCGGTCGCCGCCGAGTAGCGCCGCGACGCCTCCGAGACCCTCGACCACAGCTCCGTCACCCCGTGCTGGCGGTCGTATTCCTTCATCCGGTTCCAGGCGTCGCTCTCGATGGTCTCGCCGCGCCAGGTCGCAGTGCCCCTCGCGCCGATCTCGATGATCTTGTCGAGCCCGCCGCCGAGCTTCGCCTCGCCGGTCAGCACCGCCGCCTGGTTCTTCGTGATGCCGCCGATCTCGGCGAGCTTCTCGTAATGGGACTCAAGCGCCTGCACGTTCGCGCTCTCGCTCTCGGTCACCCCCCTGGCGTGCGCCTCCCCGATGCTGACATCGTGGCTGTAGCGCTCGACCAGCCCGGTCGCGTCGGTGACCGCGGCGTTCCTCGCCATGCCCGCCTGCACGTCCCAGTTGCGCGCGATCGATCGCGCCTCCGCCGCCCGGGTCTCATGGCTGGTCGCAAGCGATTCCGAGAGCCGGACGCCCGCGGCCGGGATGCGGCTGGTGGCGCTGCCGGCGTCCACCACCGCGGTGCCGTCGCCGGTCACGGTGAACCCGGCCCCCGCCGGCGCATAGCCGGTATAGCGGTCGGTATCGACATGGGCGGAGGTGCGGATCTGGCGGCCCTCCAGGGTCGCGAAGCGGTGGGTGTCGTAGCCGGTGTTGGCGAGCGAGAGATTGCCGGTCGTGCCCTCATGCGCCGCCGAGGACGCCGCGTCCTGGCC
>JAJDVM010000289.1 GCA_022826125.1 Defluviicoccus sp. | reverse complement strand
GCGCCCAGCGTCGGGCTCTCCCAGTCGTCCTCGACGAACCGGATATCGTGGCGCTTCGCGTCGATCCCGACTTCGGCGAGGCTTTCGAGGTAGAGCGCCTGGCTCTCCGGCGGCGAGGGCTTGAGGATCACCTGGTACTGGTAGTAGTGCTGCAGCCGGTTGGGGTTCTCGCCGTAGCGCCCGTCCGCCGGGCGGCGCGAAGGCTGGACATAGGCGGCTTTCCACGGATCGGGACCGAGCGCGCGAAGCGTCGTTGCCGGATGGAACGTGCCCGCGCCCACTTCCAGGTCGTAGGGCTGGAGGATCACGCACCCCTGGCGCGCCCAAAACGCATGAAGTCTCAGGATAAGGTCCTGGAACGACGTATCCGGCGCGGTCTTCGGCATGGCTCTAAGGGGGTGGGCAACGGCGCCGGCAACCTAGCCGCGCGCCCGGGGGGAATCAAGAATCGCCTGCGGTTCGGCCGGCCTCCTCTTCGAGCAGCCGTTCGATCCAGCGATGGGCCTGGGTGACGCCCTTGTCGACGCTCCAGCGGATCGGGCGGGCGGGCTCGGGTGCCGTGTCGATCATGCGCTGCTGCGGCTCGATCACCGCGACATCCTCGTCGAAGGTGTCCTTGTTGGCCTGGAACGCCCATTGGGTGAGGTCTTCGTCCTCGAGTTCCACGTCGCGCACCAGCGACCAGAAATAGTGCGTGGTCTTCGCGGTCTCCGGGGTGAGCGCGTTGAGCACCCGCATGCCGACCGTCCGGTTGCCCTCCCGGGCGGCCCCGGCCACCCGGAGCTTGATGACGATGTTGCCGGGCGGGGTGTAGACGATCTCCTGACGGTGGTCGACGTTGCCGGTGAAGCCGCTCATGCGCGAGAAGAACGGCGACGGCGCGATGTCGCGCATGTCGCGCACCACCCGCAGGCGCTCGCCGTCGAAGTCGGTCTCGATCGGGAATTCGATCACCCCGTCGGTCGCCAGCGTCTGGCGATGAACGTAGTGGGCGTGGGTGAGGTCGAGCAGGTTGTCGCGGAGCAGCCCGTAATGGGCCTTGACGTGCAGCGTCTCGCCCTTGCCGGCCCAGGCCGGATCGTCCTTCCAGTGATAGTCGGGGATCGACGCGGGATCGGCGCGCTCGGGATCGCCGGGCCACACGAACGCCCAGCCCCAGCGCTCGACGACCGGGTAGGACCGGGTACGCGCCCCGGCCGGGACCCGTTCCCCGCCCGGCACCGCCACGCAGACCCCGTCGGAGGCGAAGCGGAGCCCGTGATAGCCGCACTGGATGTCGTCGCCGATCACCCGGCCGAGAGAGAGCGGCGCGTCGCGATGCGGGCAGCGGTCGGCGAGCGCGGCGGGCCGGCCGTCGCTCCGCCGCCAGAACACGATGGGCTCGCCGCAGATCCAGCGCTGCAGCGGCTCCGCGCCGAGTTCGTGGTCCCAGGCACAGACATACCACGCGTTCCTGACCAGCTTGCCGTTGTCGCCGTCCATGACGAGCCCCTAGAGATGTACCGCGCCGCCGTCGACGGCGATCGACTGGCCGGTGAGATAGCCGCTCGCGGGCGAGGCGAGGAACAGGATCATGCCCACCAGATTCACCGGCTCGCCGAGGAACTTGATGCATTGCATGTCGAGCACCTTCTGGCGCAGCGCGTCGGTCCGTCCCGGATTGTCCACCTCGGTCTCGATCAGCCCGGGCAGGATCGCGTTCACCGTGATCCCGTCTCCGCCGAGTTCGCGGGCCATGGCGCGCGTCATGCCGATCACCGCCGCCTTGGAAGTCACGTAGTGCAGGAAGTAGGGCAGTCCGAGCGGCACGGTCGACGAGGAGATGTTGACGATCCGCCCCCACCTGGCCGCGCGCATGACGGGCAGGACGGCGCGCGCGCAGAGCATCGAGCCGGTGACGTTGACCCGCATCACCGCCTCCCACTCGTCGAGCGCGATGTCCTCGAAACCGCAGCGACCGAGCGGGGTGAAAATTGCCGCGTTGTTGATCAGCACGTCGATCCGCCCGAAGGCATCGAGCGCCGCGGCCGCCATCGCGGCGGTGGACTCGGGATCGGCGACATCGGCGGTCGCCGCGACCGCGCGCCCGCCTTCCGAGGCGATCTCGGAGGCCACCGATTCGGCGTTGTCCCCATCGAGGTCGCTGACCAGCACGGAGGCTCCGGCGCGGGCGAATTCGAGCGCGTAGATCCGCCCGATTCCCTGCCCGGCGCCGGTGACGATCGCGCAGCGCCCACGCACATCCGCGGCGAAGGCGCTGCCGCCGCTCGCCGCCGTCGTTTCAGCCTGTTCCGCCAATCCGGCCTCCCGCCCTCGATCGCGGCGCGATCATAGGGCAAGCCGGCTTTCCCGCGAACAGCGGGAGCCGATTTGCCGCACCCGCCCGAGTGTCTAACATGGCGCGCCCCATGCCCCGACGACCGCCCCAGGGAGGCTTTACGCATGCGCATCTTGCAGACCGGCGTCACCCATAGCGACCCGGCCCGGGCGACGCCCGGCTTCACCCTGTTCTCGCCGCTGTGGGGGAACGAGACCCTGATCCTGGATATGCGGGGCGAGGTGGTCCATCGCTGGGAATTTCCGGTCACGCTGGGCGGCTACGGCAGGCTGCTGCCGAACGGCAACCTGTTCGTCGCGGTCACCACCCCGGACCGGCCGCGCTTCGCCGGCGGCGCGCAGGGCGGCAAAATGATGGAGGTCGACTGGGACGGAAACATCGTCAACGAGTTCGTCGACGACTTCCAGCACCACGATTGCCACCGCCTTCCCAACGGCCACACGCTCTACGCGTCCTGGGAGGACATGCCCGAAGAGCGCGCCGCGCTGGTCCGGGGCGGCGCTCCCGGCTCGGACGATCCCGAGGGGATGTATTCCGATGTCGTGCGCGAGGTGGACGCCGCGGGGAACCTGGTCTTCGAGTGGCACGCCTACGACATGGAGATCGAGAAATACGCGCTGAACCCGCTCGCCCCGCGCCGGGTCTTCGCGTGGTGCAACACCACCTTCCCGCTGCCCGACGGCGACGTCCTGATCAGCCTGCGCCACATCGACACCTGCGCCATCATCGACCGCCGGACCGGAAAATTCCGCTGGGAGAGGACCGATCCGTCATGGGGCGGGCAGCACGACCCCCAGATGCTTCCCAACGGCAATATCGTGCTGTTCGCCAACGGGTGCGCCACGTACCAGCCCCACCCCTATTCCCGGATCGTCGAGTTCGACCCCGAGACCGGCGAGGAGGCGTGGGTCTACAAGGAGTCGCCGGGCCGCAACTTCTATTCGCACCACATCAGCGGCCAGGAGCGATTGTGGTCGGGCAACACGCTGATCTGCGAGGGGTTGTGGGGGCGGTTGTTCGAGGTGACCCCGGAGGGCGATCTGGTCTGGGAGTACATCTCCCCGTTCGAGAACGAGACCTACCTGGGCGAGACCGTGAACTGGATCTTCCGCGCCTTCCGCTACGCCGAGGACTCGCCCGAGATCGGCGGCCGGCTGACGCTTTGAGGACGGGCCGGCGCGCGATAAGCTCGGCCGGCGACGGTGCCAGACGAGGTGAAGCGATGAGCGATACCGAGCAGAAACTTTCCGTGGTCCTGCCCGAGGACGGCGAGTTCGAGGATGCGGGGCTGCGCGCCCAGTTCGTCTATCGGGACCTCGGAATCGGCGATGCGACCGGCGGGAACTACCACGCCCACATCATCAAGGCGAAGACGGCGGACGGCCCCAAGGTCGGGCTCCACCGGCATGGCAGGATCGACTTCCAGCTGGTCTATATCCTCAAGGGCTGGATGCGGTTCTGGTACGAGGGCCGCGGCGAGACCGTGGCGCCCGCCGGCACCTGCATCCTGCAGCCGCCCGGGATCCAGCACGACGTCCTCGAATGGTCGGACGACCTCGAACTGCTTGAAGTCACATCGCCGCGCGACTTCACCACCGAGGCGCTGGAGGACGCGGCGGCGGAGTAGGGCGTATCGAAGGGCGGGCTACGCCGTGGCGCGGATGCTCTCGCGCCCGGCCACCTCGTCGCGCCAGCGGGCGAGGTTGGGGCGGGCTCCCGCCACGTCGATCTCGATGAACTTCGCGAAGTCGACGGTGCACCAGGCCGTGATATCGGCGACGGTGAAGCGGTCCCCGGCGAGAAAACGGGCTTCGCCGAGCCGGGCGTCGAGCTTGTCGAAATAGACGGCGGCCCGCTGCCTGCCGCGCTCGACCAGCTCGGGAATCTGGGCCAGTTCTCCCGGGATTCCGGGCAGCGCGCGGCCGGCGAAGCTGCGCTTGGCGTTGCGGAACGACTCGGCGACCGCCAGCAGCCCCTCGAATTCCGACATCCGCTCCCACATCTCCACCAGCGCCGTTTCCAGCGGATCGGCCCCCATCAGCGGCGGCTCCGGGTGTTGCGTTTCGAAGTAGCGGCAGATCGCCATCGCTTCCGAGATCAGCGTGCCGTCGTCGAGCTCCAGCACGGGGACCCTCCGGTGCGGCGCCCTCTCGAGAAACGCCGGGTCGAGGATCGGCTTGCCGGGCACGCCGACCTCCTCCATCGGCACCTCGATCCCCTTCTCGATCAGATAGATGCAGACCCGCCGCGGGTTGGGGGCGATGTTCCAGACATAGAGCTTCATCGAATCGGACCTTCCATTGACCAACCGGACCCTGTCGGGGATCGGCCGAACCATAGCGAATTCCATACATTGCGCACGCGCGCGTTCCCCCGTCACGATGGGCGCCTTGCAAGACGCGGATGCCCGGAACGGGTCCGGGCAGGACGACGATGGGGCGTGTCGAAGGGCGGCGTTACCCTGTGAACACGAGCAGCAGGGCGAGGAAGCCGGCGGCTATGGCGGCGGTGGACAGGGTGCCGCGGAGCCAGCGCGCGGTGGCGTGGCGGGTCTCGATCAGGGCGCGGAGCTCGGCGAGGTCGTCGCGCGTCGCCATCCGCTCCTCGATCCGCGCGACGCGCTCGGCTAGGTCGGGCGGGCGCTGCATGGCCCGCCCCTCAGAACAGCCTCACGAAGCGGAGCTCGCCGAAGACGCGCTCGTAGCCGTGCAGCTGGGCGTTGGACTTGCGCTCTTCCCTCGCCACCCAGAGCTGGGGGCCGAAGCCGGCCACGGTGAAGGCGCGGTTGTGGACGCTGAGGCGGATCGACCGCGTGGTGTCGCGCCTCGCCCCGCCGCCGAGCACGAAGGGGAACCAGTCGGCCGGGTAGTCGGTGCGCCTGAGCGTGAACGCGCCGCCGACGGTGAAGCCCCGGGGGAGCAGCAGGGTGGCGCCGATGCGTCCCCAGCGGCTGGTATGGCGCTCACGCTCGCGTTCGGTCCTCTGGCGGCCCCAGCCGGCGGCGGCGTCGAGGCGGAGCGTCGGCATTACCGCCCAGCCGAGCCCGGCCGAGACGTCGTCGAGCGACCCGTCGAGATGGGTGTTCTCCTCGTAGCGCCGTTCGTGCCGGGAGGCGCCGATATCCAGCGTGGTGCGCCGGGAGAGCCGGTGGCGGCCTTCCACCCGTACGCCGACGTCCCGGAAATCCTCCCGGTCAGCGAGCCAGCTCTGGCGGGCGCTGGCGAGCAGGCTGGCCTCCGAGGCGCGGCCGATCAGCCAGCGCGGGCCGAGATGGGCGGAGAGCGTCATCCGGTCGAACTCGGAGGAGCGGTATTCCCTGCGCGAGACGTCGCCGCCCGCGCGCAGCCGCCAGCGGGGGTTAACGGGGTACTGGTACTCGCCGCCGGCCCACAGCGCGATGCCGATGCCGGACCGGGGCTTGTCGCCCCGGTAGGTGAAGGGGAGGCGTCCGAACTGGGTATCGAGCAGGATGGTGCGCTCGCCCGACCTTGCGGTGACGTTGCTGTCTGGCGCGAGCGCGGCGCCGACTCGGACGCTCCAGCGCTTGCGCGCCCTGATCTGGGCGAGGAAGCGGTTGACGTTGAGCGCCACGCCGGCGGGCGGGTTGCCGGCCAGCACGCGCTCGAAATGGCCCTTCGCCAGCCCGTCCTCGCCCTTGAGGAAGAACGCGCGGGCGAGCTCGAGGCGGACGCGGACCAGGCCGGGATCGACCACCAGCATCGTGCGGAACTCAGAGATGGCCTTGTCCAGCAGGGCGTCGCGGGCCTCACGGTCCGGCGCGGCGTGGGCGGCGGAAAGAGCCTCCATGCCGGCCCGGAAGCGGGCCGACATGTCGTCGGGCGCGCTCCGCGCGGCGTCCGCCAGAACCGGCATCGCCAGCGCAGCAGCGAGGAGCAGGACGAGGAATTGCCGCATGGAGGGGTTTTCCGCTTGCAAAGAAAACCCCGGCCCACTCGGGGCCGGGGCAATGCCGTACGCTGTCGATGCCCCCGGTCACCGCCCGTGAGGGCTAGAAAACCGGGAGCGGAGCGGGAGAAGCCTGAACCCGCCCCGGAGGCGCTACTGCTTCGTCGCGCCGAAGGCTCCGACCATGCTGTGGGTCGAACCGAACTCCGACTGGAACCTGCCCAAGACAGTGGTCGGGACGTTGCTGCCATCGGTGGCGGCACCCTGCGCCTCGTCATACATCTGACCGGTCCAGGTGCCGGACGCCGGCGCTGCGTTGCCGTCGATGGACCAGACCGTGGTCCTCGAGTCATTCACGTTCGGAGTCACTGTCGTATTGTCGAGAGAGGTAATTGCTCCGGTCTCACTGATATTGTTCCCGGGAGTGGGAATTGCCTCGGTGGCTCCGGTCGCAAAAGTCCGGTTGTTCAAAGCCACGCTCCACGGCACCGCCTTGTCGTTGGCCATGAAGTTGTCGATCGTGCCCGTGATTCCCGCACCCGAACCGCTGAACTTGGCGGTCAGAGTCGCGTCCGCCGTGAAGTGGCCTGCGTCGCCGCCATTCAGCGGATCGTTGATGGCGTACTTGCCGGCTGCGTGGCCGCTGTAGGTGGCGCTGCCTACGATGGCGTTGACCCCGGTGAGCGCGGTCGGCGCCGTGCCCGCCGTGCCGGTGAACGCGCTGGCCGCCGTCGGCATGTCGTCCTTGTCCTTGGTCAACCACCAGCCGAAGAATAGGTAGTTGGCGTCGGCGACAGACACCATGGCGCCCGCGCCGTGCGCAAACGACCAAGCATCACTCAGACTAATGCCTGTGGCTGTCACTGTGGCGGTGCAGGTGCCGATGCAACGATAGGTGCCGGATGCTCCATGATAGGTGCCCGGAACCAGGATCTCGGTGGCACCCTCGGCGGGAGTGAAGGTCTTTTCTCCCGCCGTCGGAAACATATCCGCCTTGATATTGCTATCGGGACTAGCGGCCGCCAAGGTCAACGTGCCTTTCCCACCGGTACCAGCGGCATAAGTGCCCCCGCTTGCCGGTATGTTGCCTGTATCCGCATATCGGGTGGCGATCGGGTACGTCTTCGGTGCCGCCCTGTTCGTGTACACGACAGCCGAATTGCTGACCCCCGTGCCCGCGTTCTTGGCGGCATAATTCATTCCGGCCCAATCACCCAACGACCCGGCCGAGTCTCCGGCCCTGAGGGTCACGGCTGGGGGATCAGCAGAAAGCGTCCCTTGCGTCTGATCCACCGAGAGGGTTGTCGTCAAGGCCGTGGCCGTGTTGTCCAGAGTGGCCAGCGGATTAGCCCCCAGCGCCGACTTCAGCGCCTTGCCGGCGGCGGCCATTTCCATCCGCATCTTCTCGGCCGCGGCCGCATCTTCGGCGTCCTTTGCGTCCTGAACCTGCTTCTGGAGGCTTGTAACCTGACTCTGGAGATCGGCGACGCTGTCGCTCAGATTGTCGTCCGCAGCCAGTCCGAGCTGTGTCCGCAGGGCATTGATCTGCTCCTGCAACATGGCGATCTGCTCGTCCTTGGTCGGGCCCGTCGGCTCCATCGTTGTCGGGGCATCGGCGGTGTCATCGCCGCCGCCGCCGCCGCACGCCGCCAGACCGAAGGCAAGGGCCGCGACCGCCGCGACCGTCGTCAATTTTCTGTACATAGACATCCTTCGAGGCTCTCCTCATTTTGAAGAGGCCTCGTAAGGACGCCTCGTAAGCGCCGATTCGGGGGCCCTGGCGAGGCGTTTCGGCGACGGGAATCCACGCAAACCCCGCCCGGCGCGCGCCCACCGCGCGATGTCGCAAGACGTGGATGCCCGGAACAAGTCCGGGCACGACGACATGAGGGGCGGTGGCGGCGAGGCGTCCCTCGATACGGCGCTGGCGCGCCTACTCGGGATGAGGGAGGTTTTTGGTCGGGCAATCGGGGATTCGCGCGGTGATGCTCCCGCCTTTCCTTTTCCCCTCCTGCTCGCGGCCCGTCCCTCGATACGGCGCTGGCGCGCCTACTCGGGATGAGGAGGGTTTTGGCCCGGCAAACCCGCGCCCCGGCGGTTCCGGGAAGGGCGGACAGGCTTTAGGCTGGCGGCGCCGAACGACGATGGAGCGCAGGTCATGGGGAAGCTGCTGATCGCGGGGGGCAGCGTGGTCACCATGGACGCCGGGATCGGCGACCTGGAACGCGGCGACGTGCTGATCGACGGCACCGAGATCGCGGCGGTGGGCGTCGATCTCGCGCCGGGCGAGGATACCGAGACGATCGACGCCAGCGGCACGATCGTCATGCCGGGGCTGGTCAACGGCCACATCCACACCTGGCAGACCGGGCTGCGCGGGCTCGCCGGGGACTGGACGGCCACCAACTATTTCCGCGCGATGCACGCCGGGCTGGCGACCTTCTTCCGGCCCGAGGACATCCGCATCGCCAACCTCGTGGGCGCGCTCAACCAGATCGATTGCGGGGTGACGACGATCGTCGACTGGCACCACAACAACCCGACGCCGGAGCATTCCGACGCGGCGGTCGACGGGCTGGCCGAGGCCGGCATCCGGGCGCTGTTCCTGCACGGATCGCCGAAACCCGACCCCGGCCCGGGCCAGAAGCCCTACGGCGAGATACCGATGCCGCGCGGCGAGGTCGAACGGCTGCGCAAGGGGCGCTTCGCCGCGGACGACGGGCTGTTGTCGCTGGGGCTCGCGGTGCTCGGCCCGCAGATGTCGGTGCACGACGTCGTGCTGCGGGATTTCCGCCTCGCCCGCGAGCTCGACATGGTGGCCAGCCTGCACCATTCCGGCGCGGCGATGCCGGCGCCCGAGGGCTACGCGGCGGCGGCGGCGGAAGGGCTGATCGGCGACCGGGTCAGCATCGTCCACGGCAACGAGCTGACGGATGCCGATTTCGACCTGCTGGTGGAGCACGGCGCGACGTTCGTGGTGACGGCGGAAGTCGAAATGCAGATGGCCTACGGCCCGCCGCTGACCGGCCGGCTGCGCGCGCGCGATCTCCCGGTGGCGATCGGCACCGACGTGGAATGCGCCTACGCCGCCGACATGTTCGCGGTGATGCGGACCACGCTGCAGTTGGAGCGCCACGCCCATTCGATGGAGCGCTTCGCCGCCACCGGCGAGAAGCCGCACCCGACCCCGGTCACGGCCGCCGAGGCGCTGCGCTGGGCGACGCTCGACAGCGCGCGGATGGCGCGTCTCGATTCGCGCGTCGGCTCGCTCACGCCGGGCAAGCAGGCGGATATCGTCTGCCTGCGCAAGACCGACCTCAACCTCGTCGGCGCCGGCAACGCGGCCGCCGCCATCGTGCTGCACGCCAATCCGGGGAACGTCGATACGGTGCTGGTGGCCGGCGCGGTGCAGAAGCGCGGCGGCCGGATGGTCTTCCCCGGTCTCGAAGCCAGCAAGGAGGCGCTGGCCGCCTCCGGCGAGCGGATCCTGGCCGACTTCAGGGCGACCGGCGCGACGGCGGACTATCTCTAACGCGAATGACTCCCGAGACCGCCTTCGTTCTGAACACCTTTTCCCTGCTGCTCTGGGGCACCCTGGTCATGTGGATGTGCGCCGGGTTCACGATGCTGGAATCGGGTTCCGTCCGCAGCAAGAACGCTTCGGTGATCTGCATGAAGAACGTCGGCGCCTACGCGACGACGGCGATCGTCTTCTATGTCGTCGGCTACAACATGATGTACTCCGGCGTCGACCCGGGGGGCTGGATCGGGTCCCCGATCCTGCTTTACGGCGCCACCGGGGCGGAGCGGGCCCTGCTCGGCGGCGACGGCGCGGCGACCGCGGCGGTCGTGGACAACGGCCGGGCCGCGATGGCCGACTGGCTGTTTCAGATGGTCTTCGTGGGTTCGGTGGCCTCGATCGTGTCGGGAACGCTCGCCGAGCGGGTCAAGCTTCACTCGTTCCTGCTGTTCATCGCCATACTGGCGGCGTTCATCTATCCCGCGGTCGGGTCCTGGACCTGGGGCGGCGGATGGCTGAGCGCGATGGGATTCCGCGACCTGGCGGGTTCGACGGTCGTCCACTCGACGGGCGGCTGGGCCGCGCTCGCCGCCGTTCTGGTGGTCGGTTCCAGGCGCGGCAAATTCCGGCCCGACGGGTCGGTCAGGCAGACGCCGCCGAACAACGTGCCCATGGTGACGCTCGGCGCCTTCATCGTCTGGATGGGGTTTCTCGCCTTCAACGCCGGCTCCCACACCGGGCTGACGGGGGCCGCGGACGCGGTTGCCCTGAGCAACATCGTCGCCAACTCCACCCTCGCCGGCGCGGCCGGGGCGGTGGCGGCCGTCTGCCTGTCGCGCTGGGTGCTGGGGAGGGTCGACCTGTTCGCTTCGTTGAACGGCGGGATCGGCGGGCTGGTCGCGATCGCCGCCGCGCCCGACATCCCGACGCATCTCTGGGCCGTGGCGATCGGCGGGATCGGCGGCGTCCTGTGCCTGCTCGGCATCAGGCTCCTGGAACGCCTGAAGATCGACGACGAGGTCGGCGCCATTCCGGCTCACCTGGGCGCCGGGCTCTGGGGCACGCTTGCCGTGTGCATCGACGGGGGCGGCGATCCGTTCGTGCAGGCCCTCGGGATGGCCGCGATCGGCGGGTTCGCGTTCGGCGCTTCCCTGCTTGCGTGGCTGGCGATCGATTTCGCGATGGGATGCCGGATATCGGAAACCGCCGAGCGGCTGGGGCAGGACGCCGTTCTCGGTATCGAGACCTTCCCGGAATTCCTCCGGCATGAAGACGAATAACGATCCGGACGCGAATCCATGAGGTTTCCGGCGCGGAAAGGACGAGGGCGATGACCGGCGGCGTCGCGGGAAAGACGGTCTGGATCACCGGCGCCTCGGGCGGGCTGGGGGAGGCGCTGGCGCATGCCTTCGGGGCGGCCGGCGCCCGGCTGG
The DNA here is from genome assembly GCA_022826125.1 of Defluviicoccus sp. Lineage (GTDB taxonomy): Bacteria > Pseudomonadota > Alphaproteobacteria > MPNO01 > MPNO01 > MPNO01. The sequence continues at coordinate 8,252 of JAJDVM010000289.1, read as the reverse complement.
TCCTGTCGGCCCGGCGCGGGGACGAGCTCGCGCGGGTGGCGCGGGCCGTCTCCGATGCCGGCGGGACGGCGCGCGCGCTGCCGATGGACCTCGCCGATGCCGGGTCGATCGCCGCGGCGGCGGCGGACGTGGCGCGCGTCGAGCAACGTATCGACGTGCTGGTTCACAATGCCGGCCAGACCCAGCGGGCGCTGATCGCCGATGCCGGGGTCGACGTCTACCGGCGGCTGTTCGAGGTCAATTTCTTCGGGCCGCTGGCGCTCACCAAGGCGGCGCTGCCGGCGCTGGCGGGCGGCGGGCGGATCGTCGTCGTCTCCAGCATCGCCGCCTATTACTCCTCGCCCTACCGGTCAGGCTACAACGCGTCCAAGAAGGCGCTGCACGGGCTGTTCGACGCGCTGAGGGCGGAGGCGCACCGCGACGGGATCTCGGTGCTGCTCGTCGTGCTGGGGAGCGTCAGGACCAAGGTTTCGGTCAACGCGCTGCGCGGCGACGGCAGCGCCTACGGACGGATGGACCCGGCGATGGCGGCCGGCATGGACCCCGCGGAGGTCGCGGCCAGGATCGTCCAGGCGACGGTCGCGGGGCGCGAGGAGATCACCGTCGCGCCGCTCCGCCAGCGCTGGCTGATGTGGCGCAAGGCGTGGTTCCCGAGGCTCGCCTCGCGCGCCGTCCGCCTGCGCCCGCGGGGTTGACGCGGCAGGCCCGACCGCGCGAGATAGCCGCGCTCTCGACGAGGAGTGGATACGCCTTGACCGAGCCGCTTTGGACGCCCTCGCCGGACCGGGTCCGGGACGCGAACCTCACCCGCTACCTGGCGGCGCTGAAGGACCGGGACGGGCTCGCGTTCGCCGATTACGCGGCGCTGCACCGCTGGTCGGTGGAGGAGCGGGAGGCGTTCTGGGTCTCGGTCTGGGATTTCTGCGGGGTCGTCGCGGAGACCCGTGGCGGGACCGTGCTGGCGGACGGGGACAGGATGCCGGGCGCGCGCTGGTTCCCCGACGCGCGGCTCAACTTCGCGGAGAACCTGCTGCGCCGGCGCGACGGCGGGCCGGCGCTGATCTTCCGCGGCGAGGACCGGGTGCGCCGGACGGTGAGCCGCGCCGAGCTCTACGACCTCGTCTCGCGCCTCGCCCGGGCCTTCGAGGCGGCCGGCGTCGCGGAGGGCGACCGGGTGGCGGGCTACCTGCCGAACATCCCCGAGGCCGTCGCCACCATGCTCGCGGCCGCCAGCATCGGCGCCGTCTGGTCGTCCTGCTCGCCCGATTTCGGGGTCGCCGGGATGCTCGACCGGTTCGGCCAGATCGCGCCGAAGCTGCTGATAACCGCCGACGGCTACACCTATAACGGCAAGCCGATCGATTCGCTGGGCCGGGTCCGCGAGGCGCTGGAAAGCCTGCCCTCGGTGGAGGCGGTCGTCGTCGTCCCCTATCTGGAGGACGACCCCGACCTCGGCGCGCTCCCGCTCGCCACGACGCTGGAGGACGCCATCGCCCCCTTCGCCGCCGGCGAGATCGCGTTCCGCCGGCTGCCCTTCGCGCATCCGCTCTACATCCTGTTCTCCTCGGGAACGACGGGCACCCCCAAATGCATCGTCCACGGCGCCGGCGGCACCCTCCTGCAGCACCTCAAGGAGCACGTCCTCCACACCGACGTGAAGCCGGACGACCGCGTCTTCTACGCCACGACGCTGGGCTGGATGATGTGGAACTGGCTGGCCTCGACGCTGGCGGCGGGGGCGACGGCGCTGCTCTATGACGGCTCGGTGTCGCATCCCGGGATGGGGGCGCTGTTCGACTTCGCCGACGAGTCGGGGATGACGCATTTCGGGACCTCGGCGAAGTACATCGACGCGGTCAAGAAATCAGGCCTCGCGCCCCGGGAGAGCCACGGCCTCGGCCCGCTCCGCGCGATGATGTCGACCGGCTCGCCGCTGGTGCCGGAGAGCTTCGACTTCGTCTATTCCTCGATCAAGCGCGACCTCTGCCTGTCCTCGATCTCGGGCGGGACCGACATCGTCTCCTGCTTCGTCCTCGGCAACCCGACCGCGCCGGTGCGGCGGGGCGAGATCCAGGCCTTCGGGCTCGGCATGGACGTCGCCGTGCTCGACGACGAGGGCCGCGCGGTGACCGGCGAGAAGGGCGAGCTGGTCTGCCGGAGCCCGTTCCCCGCCATGCCGGTGAAGTTCTGGAACGACGCCGACGGGGCGCGCTACCGGGGGGCCTATTTCGAGCGTTTCCCGGGCATCTGGTGCCACGGCGACTACGCCGAGATCACCGAGCACGGCGGCACCGTGATTTACGGCCGCTCCGACGCGGTGCTCAACCCGGGCGGGGTCAGGATCGGCACCGCCGAGATCTACCGCCAGGTCGAGCAGCTCGACGAGATCGAGGAAGGTCTCGCCATCGGCCAGCAGTGGCAGGGCGACGTGCGGGTGGTGCTGTTCGTCAAGCTCGCCCCGGGCCGCGCGCTCGACGGTGCGCTGGAGCAACGGATCAGGGACCGCGTCCGCGCCGGCGCCTCGCCGCGCCACGTGCCGGCCCGCATCGCCGCGGTGCCCGACATCCCGCGCACCAAGAGCGGCAAGATCGTCGAGCTCGCGGTGCGCTCGATCGTCCACGGCGAGGCGGTGAGAAACGTCGAGGCGCTCGCAAACCCCGAGGCGCTCGACCATTTCCGCGACCGCGACGAGCTGGCGAGCTGAGGGAGAACGAGATGAGCAAGGACTACAAGGCGCTGGCGGGCGAGGTCGACGCGCGCGCCGGCAATCTGTTCCGCGCCGCGCCCGACCAGATGCGCGCCCTGCGCGACCTGATGGGGGCGGCCTCGAAGGACGGGGCGCTGGACGCGAAGACCAAGGAGCTGATGGCGATCGCCATCGCCGTCGCCACCCGCTGCGAGGGCTGCATCGTCTTCCACGTGCGCTCGGCGATAAAGCATGGCGCGACGCGGGACGAGATGGCCGAGACCGTCGGCGTCGCGATCGAGATGGGGGGCGGCCCGGCGGCGGTCTACGGCGCCGACGCGCTGGCCGCGTTCGACCAGTTCCAGGCCGGCTGAGATGGAGGACGCGCGCGCCGACATCGAGCGCCTCGCCGGGTTGATCGCGGACGCGCGCCGCGCGGTCGTCTTTACCGGAGCCGGGATCTCGACCGAATCGGGCATCCCGGACTTCCGCAGCCCGACCGGCATCTGGTCGCAGACCACGCCGATCTACTACGAGGAGTTCCTCGCCTCGGAGGAGGCCCGCGTGGAGGCGTGGCGGCGCAAGTTCCTGATCGACCGCGACATCGTCGACGCCACCCCGAACCGCGGCCACCGCGCGGTCGCCAAGCTGGTCCGCACCGGCAAGGTCGCCAGCGTGATCACCCAGAACATCGACAATCTGCACCAGGAATCGGGCGTGCCGGCCGGGAAGGTGATCGAGCTCCACGGCAACGGCTCCTATGCGAAGTGCGTGTCCTGCCAGGCCCGCTACGAGCTCGCCCCGATCAGGGAGGCGTTCGAGAAGGACGGCCGGCCGCCCGCCTGCACGATGTGCGGCGCGCCGGTGAAGACGGCGACAATCTCGTTCGGCCAGGCGATGCCGGAGCCGGAGATGAAGCGCGCCCGGCGCGAGACGCTCGCCTGCGACCTGTTCCTCGCCATCGGCTCCTCGCTGGTGGTCTACCCGGCGGCGGGCTTCCCGGTGCTGGCCAAGGAGTCGGGTTCGACGCTTGTCATCCTCAACCGTGAGGCGACCGACCTCGACGGCGTCGCCGACCTCGTCATCAACCGCGAGATCGGACCCACCTTGGGCGAGGCCGCGAACGTGAACTGAAGGGCGGGCCTCCGCCGGGGCCCTCGACATCGCCGGAGATTCCTTATAGTTGTTAACGGGATAATTTTTTCCCGTTAACAGAGAGGAGCCCGGACATGATCGCCCCGTTCGCTGCCGAGACCCCCTTCCCCTCCAGGTTGAATTTCCCGCCGGACCGCGCCGCATGACGGATCGCACGGGGAGCGTTGGCCGTCCGCCGCCGCATCGCGGGAGGCGGCACCCCTGGTCCCGGGTCGAGCCCTTTTTCAGGGAACATGGCTGCGTCGTCGCCGGCGATCCCGAGCTCGGGTGGTACCGGGAGGCGTGGGGCGCGCTGGAGAAAACGGGTCTCACGCAGGCCGAGGAGTTCGCCGAGTTCGGGCTCGACGGAACGGTGATCGGGCTGCGCGCGCTTTGCCTGCTCGCGATGTATCTCGGCATTTACCAGGTCGCGGGCGAGCGGTCGGAGCTCGGGGGGTGTTTCTCCGCGCACGCACCCTGCTCCCGGTATCTCGAGTCGCTGGGGGTGGGCGTCGACGAGCTCCGGGGGTTCGGCATGCTGCCCGAAGATCCGCAGACCGGCGTGGAGATCGGTCCGGAGGACAAGGACATCGACGACGGGCCGCTGTCCGAACTGGTCGCGGAGCTGGTGGAAAGCGAGTGCGACGCGATATTCGTGTCGCTGCTCGACCACTATGGCGACATGGCGGTGCTGTTCGCCGCCCTGTGGAATTCGAGGAAGCCGGCAAGCGAAAGCGAGACTTCGGAATTCATTCTGGGCACCGCCTCTCCCGGCGACGGCAGGCGGGAGGTCATGTCCTACGTGGAGAACGGCATGAACGGATGGCGGCTCGTCCGAACGGCCGCGGCGCCGTAGCGAGGGGCGCCCTCAGGCCATCGATTCGCCGCCGTCGATGGTCACCACCTGCCCGGTGATGTAGCTCGCCGCCGGGCTCAGCAGGTGGACGATGGTCTGCGCGACTTCCGCCGGCGCGCCCAGCCGGCCCATCGGGATGACCTCGGAGCGCTTCGCCATCACGGCGTCGATCTCGTCCGGCGGAACCGCGCCGCGCCAGAGCGGCGTGTCGATCGGCCCCGGCGCGACCGCGTTGGCGCGGATGCCGAACGGTCCCTTCTCCCGGGCGATGGATTTGGTCAGCCCGATGATCGCGCCCTTGGCGGCGGCGTAGTGGGCGGCGTTGGCCTGGCCGCGAACGGCGTGCAGCGAGGACATGTTGACGATGGCGCCCGACCTCGCGGCGATCATGCCGGGGAGGACCGCGCGGCAGGTGTAAAAGGTGCCGTCGACGTGGACGGCGAACATGCGCGCCCAGTCCTCGTCGGCGATGTCCTCCACCGCGGCGATCCGGTAGATGCCGGCGATGTTGACCAGCGCGTCGATCGGGCCGAACGCGTCGGCCGCCGCCGCGACCGCCCGGTTCACCGCGCCGGAGTCGGAAACGTCCGCTTCCTCGACCCGGGCGGTTCCGCCGGCCTCCTCGACGATTTCCACGGTCTCGCGGGCGGCATCGCCGTCGCGGTCGCAGACCGTCACGCGAGCGCCCACTTCTGCGAGCAGGCGCGCGGTCTCGCGCCCCATGCCGCTGCCGCCCCCGGTGACGAAGGCGACCCGGCCCTCCATCGCGCCCGCCACTATTCGGCGGCCGCCCGGGCGGCCGGGGCGAAATCGAGCTTGTAGAACGCCTGGGCGTTCTTCCAGAGGATCTTTTCCTTCCGCGCGTCGGTCAGATCGGTGCGCGCGCCGAGACCCTCGCCGGAGCCCTCGCGGGCTTCGAGATGGGGCATGTCCTCCGACATCATGATGTTGTCCTCGCCGAGGAAGTCGAGAACGAAGGGAAGCAGGGTCTCGTCCGCCTCCGAGGTCAGGTAGATCCGGTCCTTGAAGTTCTCCGGCGAGACGCTGGTGATCGGATCGTGCCCGAAGGACGACCGGAAGAACTCCGCCACCGGGTAGTAGTGGTCCATGCGTTCCAGATACCAGGGCAGCCAGCTGCACCCGCCTTCGAGGAAGATCGCCCGGAGCTTCGGGAAGCGGTCGAGGATGCCGCCGCCGGCGAAGCTGTAGAAGCCGATCAGGAGCGGCAGCGTGAAGGAGACGTTGAGCGAGCTCGAATGCTCGTTGCACATCTGGCGCAGCGAGCCCGTCGGCCAGCCGACATGGACCGCGATCGGCAGGTCGACCTCCTCGGCCGCCGCCCAGACCGGGTCGAACTCGGGGAAGTGCAGCATCCGCTCGCCGACCGTGCCGAAGCACATCAGCGAGACCGCGCCCGCGTCCTTCACCCGGTAGATTTCCTTCACCGCCTCCTGCGGCTCGCGCAGCGGGAGGACGGCCGACCATTTCAGCCGGTCCGGCGCCTCGGCGCAGCGCGCCTCGATCCACCGGTTGTAGCTCACCGTGAGCGCGGTCTCGAACGCGTCGTCGTCGGTGAGCGGCGCGAACAGGAGCGTCGAGTAGATTACCTGGAGGTCGACCCCGGCGCGGTCGAGATCGGCGAGCCTGGCCGGCACGTCCATCAGCGACTGGTTGCCGATCGAGAATTCCTTCATGCCGGCGTGGATCGAGGTCAGCGGACAGCCGATCTGGATCGTCCCCGGCCCCCAGGTCCACTGCATCGCCTTGCCGTCGACCAGCCAGAACGAGTTGTCGACCCCCATATAGGGCGCGTCCTCGCGCGGCACGGTGATCGGGACCGGACGCCGGTACCGGTACTTCTCCGGCAAATGGTCCCAGGTCTCCTCGACCTCGTAGACATGCGAATCGGCATCGATATAGGGCATCGGGCGAATCCTCGGGTTGGAACGGGAGGAATCTCGGCAAACGGCGGGCGCGCCGTCAATCCCCGGCGGATGGAAACGCGCCGTCCCTCGATACGGCCCTTCGGGCCTACCCCGGAACGGGGTCCGGGGCATGCTCGGGATGAGGGATTTTTCCGTTTGAATTCAACAAATCCCTCACCCTGAGTAGCGGCCGCGGGCCGCGTATCGAAGGGCGCCCCCGCCTATTTGTCCCAGTTCCGCGCCGGCCTGCCGCCGCGCTTGCGTATCCCGTCCATGAAGGCGGCGAGCACCTTTTTCGCCGGCAGGCCCTTGGCTTGGTTGCGCGCCACCCAGTCGCCCGCGAGGTCGGGCAGCAGCTTCGCCCATCTCGCACGCTCGGCGTCCGGGAAGTCGGAGATTTTCGCGCCCTCCTTTTCGAGAGCCGCCATGGCCTCGCGCACCGTCGCGGCGACGATGTCGGTCTGCCTGCGCGCATACTCCCGCCCGAGGAAGCGGAACATCGTCCTCATGTGCAGCGGCAGGCTCTTCCAGGTGTCGAGGTTCATCGCCAGGGCGCCGGAGATCGGCGCGCCCAGATCGACCTTCACGAGATGGGGCGCGACCTCGTGCAGCTTGAAGGGCAGGATCCCGGTGGTGACGATGATCGCGGCGTCCGCCGCCCCGCTCTCCAGGCTGCCGCGGTAGAGCGGCAGCCCGGCATCGACCGGCGTCGCCCCGGTCCCCTTCAGCCAGCTCGCCGCCGGCCCCGAGGCCAGCACCTTCCTGCCCCGGAGCTCCGCGACCGAGGTCAGCGGGGTCTTCGAGACGATGTGATAGCTGTCGGCGACCTGTCCGCCCAGATAGACCGCGTTGTTCCTGCGCCAGGCGGCGTTCATCGCCGGGACGGTCCGGTGCAGCTCCTCCTGGACGTCGATCAGACGGTGCACGTCGCCGGTCGCGAAGGGGGCGTGGAAGGTCACGTTCTCAAGCGGCATCTTGACCGGCTCCCACAGCGTGCCGACCCAGCCGATATCGGCGAGCCCGTCGCCCACCCCTTCCAGCGTGTTCCTGAAATTGTAGAGCGTGCCCGCATAGGCCTCGGTCCACGCGATCGTGTCCGGCGCGCCAAGCTCCTTGAGCATGCGGTTGGATTCGGGGACCACGTGGTGCTTGATCGCCCGCACCCAGGGAACGGCCGGCGGATGGCTGGCGCCGGCGGTGAGCTTCCACTCCTTCGCCCCGGCGCCGGCGGGGCCGAGCGCGGCTAGGGCGCCGGCGAGTGCGAACGCGCCGGCGCGCGCAACGCGAAACTGCATGAAAGTCTCCCCGAGATCGCCCGCGCCCGGCGGGCGCGGGCACAGTATAGACAGCCCGCCCGACCGAAAGAGCCCTCCCCCGGCCCCTCCCGCGAGCGGGTGGGGGGAAGGAAAGGCGGGTGCGGCGCCCCGCGAATCGCGGGGAGAGGGAGGTTGCCTCGCCAAAAACCCACCTCATCCCGAGTAGGCGCGCCAGCGCCGTATCGAGGGACCGCCCGCCGCTTGGGGCCGAAGCGCCCCACCCATGCCTCGCCCCGTCATGGTCGGCGCAGGCCGACCATCCACGAGTTTTTTTTCGGTTCGCTCCGACACCCGCATGCCGGGCGGGGTTTGCGCGGGTTCCCGTCGCCGAAACG
>JAJDVM010000206.1 GCA_022826125.1 Defluviicoccus sp. | reverse complement strand
TCAGTTGATTTAGTCGTCACCGAGACAAAGCCCCCCCGGCGGCCTTCTTGCAAGATCGCCGGGGGGCACCAACCCCAAAACCTCGATTAATCCGAGCCGATCGGACCGAAATCGCCGCCCACAGCGTGCGTGCTCTCACCCCAGACGGTCACCGTCGTCGCGATCGGCCAGGACGGCGATATCGCCGGTTTCTCCAACCGCTGCGGCATTGCGGCGGACTACTGCCTCGCGGCGCCAGGGGACGAAGTCACGGTGGCGTATTTCGGGCCGCATCAGGGAACAATGGGGGTCCAGGGCACCGCTGCCGGAGGGGGCACGTCTTACGCGGCCCCGTTCGTCACCGGCGGTCTCGCGCTGATGAAGCAGCTCTTCCGCGGCCAGCTCTCCAATACCGACTTGGTCGCGCGCCTTCTGGACACGGCGGACGGCAGCGGCGCCTATGCCGAAGCGGCGGTCTACGGGCGGGGGCTGATGGACCTCGGCGCGGCGACCTCGCCGGTGGGCGATCCGGTGGTCGCGGCCGGTCCCCATGTCGACGGTTCGGGAGCCCTGCTCGGTGAAACCGGCCTGCGGCTCGGCGCGGCCTTCGGCGACGGGCTGGCCGCGTCGCTCGCGGGCCGCGAAATCGCGGCGTTCGACTCCCTCGGCGCGCCGTTCTGGTACGATCTGGGCGGCTTGTCGAGGGCGGATTCGGGCCCGCTGCTGTCGGAGCGGCTTTCGGAGTTCAATCGCATCTCGTTCTCCCGGCCTTCCGGCGCCGCGGCGAACGACCTCCGCATCCCCCTGCTGGGGTCTCCCGCCGACCCCGGCGGCGCGGCGCCGGCGCTCCATCTGACGCAACGGGGCGCGTCGGCTTCCGCCAACGCGAGCCACTTCTCGCTCGCCGGGCGCGGCCTGGTGGCGAGCGTTCCGGTCGCGGCCGGGCTGACCGCGAGCGCGCTCACCAACGAAGGCGCCGGCGGGCAGCCTCCCGCGTCCGGCGCCGCGCTCACCTGGCGCGCGCCCGGTTCCGCCTTCGGCCTCCGCGCCGGCTGGCTGGGCGAGCGGCGCTCCCTGCTGGGGACCGTGCCCCGGGGCGCCTTCGGGAGCCTCCGGGGCAGCGCGACCTTCGCCGGACTCGAGTCCGATATGGCGGTCGGCGGGTGGCGCATCGGCGGCAGCGCGGAGATCGGCGCGATCCGCGCCCGGGTCGAGGGCGGTGTGTTCGAGGCGATCTCGCCGCTGGTGACCAGCGCGTTTGCGGTCCACGCCACCAGGCGGACGACCGGCGGCGGCGCGTTCCGGGTGTCGCTGTCGCAGCCGCTCCGCGTCGAGGACGGCAGCGCGCGCCTCGCGATCCCCGCAGGACGGACCAAAGTAGGCCGGGTGGTTCGCGAGCGCGTGACGGCGGGGCTGGCGCCCGAAGGGCGGCAGGTCGACCTCGCGCTGCACTGGCAGCGGCCGACGAGGTTCGGGGAATACCGCCTCGGCGCCGCCCTCTCCCGCGACCCGGGCCACCGCCGGAGCGCCGGCCTCGAAGGGGTCCTGCTGTCCGGCTGGCGGATCGCGTTCTGACGGAGCCGCGGAGCGTGCGCCGGCGCCATTCTCCGCGGACCGTGCGGCGGATTGCCGACTTCCCCCACCGCCATATTCCGTGAAGTGGCCTGCTCGCCGGATACGCCAGTTTCTCCACGCGGGACCGGACCCCCGAGCCGCAGCTCGGGGCGCTTCGCCGGGCCGGCTGCGAGAAGGTCTTCACCGAAACCGATACGGCTTCCGGCGTCGGTGACCACACCCCGAATTCGATGCCGCCCTCGAATTCCTGCGTCCCCCCGGCGACACGCTCGTCGTCTGGACCCGATGGGCAACCGCCAATACCCCGGAAGTCGCGACCGCGCGCTTGATGTCGTCGCGATCGGCCAGCAAGGCGCCGACCGGGTGTCCGCCGCCCGGTTGGCCTGGACATGGCGAATTGCACGATCCCGTGGCGCTGCTCGATGGCGGCGATGGCCGCCGGGACCGGCCGGACGTTGGGCTCTTGCCGCCGGTCCCCATGGAAACCCGAAGGGCATGGGTTCCGGGCCGCGAGAAGTGGATATACGGGAGGGCGGTTTGCGCATGCCGGGCGCTCCCAGGCCAGCCCGTCCAGGAATCCAGGATGCCCAAACCCGCCCGGTCGCGCCCGGACTGGCGAACGATTTTCGCTACGGTCGGCGCCCCGGGCACGTGCGTTGCGCCAGGCCGACGATTCGGAATAGGGTGACTTGCGCCCACATGGGAGACCGCATGCGTGTACTCGGCGGTGCTGGCGATCTTGCCGGGCGGACGGTGGCGGGCTGCGCCGCGGTAGCCGTTGCGGTGGCGCTGTCCGGATGCGGGCCGGTCATGAGCGTGGCCTCGACCGCGTACAACGGCGTCGAGGCGCTGGTGACCGTCGGGAAGCTGGCCGCGGACGGCGACAGCGGATACCAACCGGACACCGGGAACGAGCCGGAATAGGGCGACTGGGCTGCGGTCCGTCTCACTCGCCCGCGGCGCAACGCGCTTTCCTGTGGATGACCGCGCCGATTGGCCACATATTCTCGGCATGAAGGCGTTCGGAGCCTCCGGTGTCGAGACTTTCTGGACCGGGTTCCCGAGTTCGCTCGCCCGGCGCGGGCCCATGGGGCGTCAAGCTGGTGATCTCCGACGACCGCAAGGGGCTGAAGGCCGCCGCGACCGCCATCCTCGGCGCCACATGGCAAGGATGCCGCGTGGGGCTGTTGAAGAACCCGGACTTGAGGGTCGGCGTGCGCAGGATCACGCGGCTGCAATTGCTGCGAGGTTATTTCGGGCGGTGTAGGATCATCGAGAAGAAAACCGCTCGAGAGCAGGAAATCGATGGGGGCGACGGTGGCCGACGACGGGTCTCATACAGATCAGCCCCAGGATGCGGAGTTCGTGAGCGGCAAGAGCCGACACCATCCGACGCGCTGCGCGCTCTTGTGCACGGTCATCGGCGTCCTGACGCTCGCCCTTGCCGTCGCGGCACGACCGTCCGCGGCGTCGGAGATCGAACATCTCGACGATCTCGCCGACGCCCAGCCGTCCCTGCAGGCGGCCGTTCAGCGAGACGGAGCCGACGGTTTTGCCTCGCTGGCGGGGTTCGCGCTCGACGGGATGCTGTTCGGCGCCGCCGGTTACGCGACCGGACCGTTGGCCGCTGGCGCTCTGGTCGAGTATTTCGATGGTGACCTGTTCGAGGGGGACACGTCCAACGGAGACCTGTTGGGCGGGGCGTGGGCTGCCGCGAAGCTCTCGGACAGCGGCCATGTCGAGCTGCGGGCCATCGGCGGCGGAGACGATTTGTGGATGACGCAGGTCGTTGTCGAACTCGACATCCCGTTGCCGCCCTACTTGCTGCTCACGCCCTTTCTCGTCGGCATCTACGCCGAAGAGAACGGCGTGGACTTTCGCCGTGCCGAGGCCGGAGCGAGACTCGGCACCAGGACCGAGGGACCGGTTTCCTTCGCGGGCATTGCAACCACCGGGCCGGTCGGCTTCCAGGCCGGGCTCGGCGGCATCGATTCAGACGCCTACGATCCCCGGCTGCGGACGACCGTCGGTGCGGGCTTGCCCTTCGGCTCGGTCCGCCTTGGCATCGGAGCCCGCTACACCACGGGCGTGGACGAGCTGGGCGTCGGCGGGTCGCTCAGCTTTTCTTTCTAGCCCGGATTTCTCACCAACGTTTTTGTCGAGATGGCCGATGGGTTGGTTTGGCGGGTTGGTTGTTCTGTGTTTGAGCGTGGCGGTTGTGCGGACCAGCCGTCCGACCGTTTGGAACCTGCCGCGCAAGCGCGCGTCCGTGTGGCGGCGCGTCGGCTTCAGCGTCGAGCCGCAAAGAGCCGTCGCGAGCGGATGAGACCGGGCGACTTCGACAAGACGCGCCGCTGGCCACCGCGATTTACGGTGCCCGCCGACCGCCCGAGCCGCCGGTTCGTTTCGACCGGTGTCCTGCTGATCGGCAGCGGGTTCGTCGCGCTAATCGTCTGGGCGGCGTTCGGGTGGCTCTAGCGACGGGAGCACCGACGATGGATGTGACGACCGACCGGAGTGATGGCGTGCTTACCGTCCGGGTCGCGGGGCGGGTCGACGGCGTGAACGCCCCCTGGTTCGAGGAAGCGATCCGCGACGCGCACGACGAGAGCGACCGCGCCATGCTGATCGACTGCGCGGGCCTGACCTATATCGGCAGCGCGGGTCTCCGCGTATTGATGATGACCGCCAAGGCGCTCAGGAACCGGGATACGAGGTTCAAGGTGTACGACCCGAACCCGTCCTGGAACGATGTTCCTGGCTGCTACATCTTCGCCAAGCAGAGCCCCACAGGCTGGCAGGCGCTCTATATCGGTGAAACGGAGAGTTTCCGAGCTCGGCTCACTCCCGCTCACGAGAAATGGCAGGCGGCGGTCAGTATGGGCATGACACATATCCACCCCCACACCGGCAATCCGGAGAAGACCGTTCCGCTTCAAGAAGAGCGAAATCTAGTCGGCCGCTACAAGCCACCGCTGAACGTCTGACGGAACAAAGAGGCGTGAGCTACATCAAGGGCACTCAGGTATATCGTCCCCATTCGATTTGAAGTGTCATGCCGTCCACGTCGCTCCAACGGGTGCCGCGGGGCTCGCGGCCATTTCCCTGCTAGTGAGGTCGGGACCCCACCCGGCCCGGAGGGATGGCCGCTTGGTTCGCCGGGACGGCCCCGCTTCGCCCCCCATGGAGGTCCGGGCCGGACCGGAAGGGAAGCGGAGGCAGGTTCGGTGCGTCAAGAGGGAAACCGGGAGGCTCGCCTGTCGTATTGCCCGGAAGGCATCCACGAGGTCGGATTGCTCGAACGCGCCCACCGCCTCGGCTCGACCGGGCCGAAGGAGCCGCCCCGTATCCATTTGCCTGTCGCGCCGCCAGTAATCGGTGCGAGCGCTCCAGCTGCCCCGCATGCGAGGAGTAGCGTCGGACCGCCCTCTCGACGGGGAGGATCGTCGGATGGGCGATCCGAAGCGGAGCGATATCGCCGACCGGGATTTTCCGAGCGGCGGGGCGGGAATATCCCGCGACGATCGCGGCGGTCGACAGCGGGGTATGTCCGAGCGCTCGATCCGCACGCGGAACTCGTCCGGTTTCTCGCGCGCCGCCGGCGTCCCGTCGATCCCGACGACTCGCTCGGAGAATTCCGTCGGTCAGTGCCCGCTCGGAAAGCCCCGACCGAGCATGGCCGTCCGAAACTGAACTCCTGGCCGGGCCGCTGGGTGTCGAGGCCCGCTCCTCCGTCGCTAGCGAGACCAGTTGCAGGCCGAAGCCGCCCGAGGCCGAGGCCCGCGGCCGCGCCGTTCTTACCCCCGAGTGCGCCCGACGACAGGTATCGCGTTCCTTCCGGCCCTCCGGCCGGTGCTACCCCTCGGCCGATCGACGCATCGGCCCGCGTGATCGGCGATGCTGCCCGCGGCGCCCCGACCGGGACATCGTTCGCTGCCCGTTCAGGTGGCTGGGTTCATCGTAACGGCGGTCGAGCCGCGCTGTCTGCGCGTTCGGCGTCGACCGCCGACCCAGCGGGCGCTGCTGGATTCGGGCGGGGCTGTGCGACGGGAGCGATGAGCGCGGCGCGGCATGAACGCGTCGGCGCCGCAGGCCCGGGAGGATCTTGAGCGCGACCCTCGCCCTCGGCACCGTGCCTGGGAGTACGGGCCGGGGCCCAACCGAGAGACTTTCGATTGCCGAGAGTGCGCGGTTTTCGGCCGCAATCGACACCGCACGGCTCGCGAGCAGTTTCCCCGGTCAACGCGGCCATTGAGGGGAAAGCCCGCGGGCGGTTAGACTTGGACGGCCTTGGTTTGTTCCGCCGAAGGACCGGCGGGCTTGCCGGCACGCGGGGAGGCGGAAACGCTGGCGGAGCCGAGATCTGAGGCCTCCGATCATGCGGACCCGGGCAGCGAAGCCCGGAAAATCGGCGCACGCCTTCGCAATGCGCGCATCGGCCTCGGGCGCGACGTGAAGGATCTCGCCCGGGAATTGAGGATCCGCGAAGCCTGGCTGCTTGCGATCGAGGAAGGGCGTCTCGACGAACTCCCGGACACCCCCTACCGGTTCGGCTTTGTCAGATCGTATGCGAACCGTCTCGGTCTGGACGGGGCCGCGCTCGCTGCGCGGCTCGAGGCGGTGGCGGGCGCTGCGGAGGGCGGGCGCCGGCCTGGTGTCTTTCTCCGCGACGACGGGGGGCGTCTCCCCGGACGCCGGGTGTTGGCGCTGACGGCGGTACTTGCGATCGCGGTTGGAGGGGGGTGGTACCTGGCGGCCGACGTCGGCGCCCCGCCAGACCGGGCGGTGCCGATGCCCGAGCGGTCGAGCGACCCGGCCGAGGAAAGGCCGGGCGCCGGGAAGGGGAGCGACACCGCGCCCGTTCCAGGCGTCTCCGCGGCGCAATCGGGGGATGAGTCTCCAATACCCTTGCCGCACTTGGGCACCGACGCGGTGAGGCTCGATGGCGCCGGAGCCGCGGCGCCGGATTCGCCCGCGGGTGAAGCCGCTCCGAGCGCGCCCGCACGGAGCCGGGCCGCGGTCCGCGAACCGGTGGGCGCGGGCGCGCCCTCTCCGGCGGACCGGGGAAGGTCGACGGCACCCGGCCCATGGGACGCCGGGCGGGTTCGCGCGGTCCAGCGCGCCTTGGCCAGGCTGGGCTACGACCCGGGCCCATTCGATGGCGTCGTCGGACTCCGGACGCGAGCCGCCGTCCGCGCCTTTCAGGCCGCCGCGGGCCTGACCGCCGACGGGAGACTGACGCCGGAGCTGGAACGGGAGATACGGTCCGCTGCCGACGCGACCGGTTCGTGAGCATGTCGGCCGCACCGAAAAGGCGTACCGGAGCGGACCGTGCGGATTGGCCGGCAGACGTTGGCTTGTCTCATGCCTGGTATGAGATTTTCGATCCGCAACTCACCCCCGCTTCGTGTCGATGATCGGGGCAACCTTGCGGCCACCGGCCTGGCTTCCGACCACGCTCGATAACGGGCTGCGAGACGATCGTCGCGCCGGCGTCGGCGCGCGTTCCTGGAACGATCCTGGCGGTCGCGCGATCCCCGGTGCGAGGTAGGAGAGCTCTACGAACTCGTTCGCCCTGTGCGGCGCCGCTCGCCGGCCGCCATCGGCGGAGGGGAGCTTCGCCGGGCTGCCCGGCCGGCTGGAAGCGATGGAGATTCGAGACGAGACGTCGGGGGTCCCGTCGCGGCGTCGCGCCACGGTGACCACGGACCTGGCGCCGGGAGCGGCGCGGGTGCTCGCCGCCCTGCCGAGGCAGCCCGGCGGGCCCTTGCTGTGCGGACTGGACATGCGCGGTCCGGCGACGACGACGGTCGGAGTCCACATTATTCAGTCCGCCAGGACGATATGGTAGCGGACTTGGGCCAGCAAATTGATCTTTTCTGGAATTTCTGTGTCGTAGTGAGTTCTCTTGCCCGCAATGAGAGCGCCAAGCTCGCCAAGACCGAAGATACGTTTGTCCGGTTGACGGCAGGAAGAGCCGCCAAGACCGCCCCGCCATCGCGGCGCAAATGAGAAGCCATCTGGCGGGCGCGGTTAAACAGGCACTCCAGGAACAGCGCATCAATCCGTCGTATCACCGGCGATCTCCGCCACCACCGGCTCCACAACGTCGGTGCCGCGAAGGACGACGCATTGGATGTTGGCCGAGAGGCCGGCGCCGACGTCCACCCGCTTGCCGGGAGGCGGGAGAGGCGCCCGGACGGCCTCCACCGCGACTCCCTTCGCGCGTACGCCCTGCAGCCGGGTCTGGAGGGTTGTCTTCGCGAAGATGCACGAAGGGGCGCGGTCAAGTTCCCTGGAGCCTTGAGGGATTTCCTCGATCGGGAGCCTACTGCCGCTTCGCGCCGAAGGCGCCGACGATGTCGGACTGCTCGAAGATGCCCCCCGCCTCGGCGTGGCCGGGACCGTAGAAGCCGCCCTGGATACGCCCGCCCGACTGGCCCCGCGAGAACGTCCCGTCCGCGCCGACCTCGAGGTCGGAGAAGATAACCGCCTCGACGCTATGCGCTGTCCCGCGGTCGATGTTCTTGATGCCGCTGAACCCGGCATCGAGCCCGCCGGTCGGCATGCCGTAGTTCAGCGCCGCCGTCCCGACCAGCCGGTCGCCGCGATCGTCCCCGACAACCGGCGTTCCCACCATGATGCCGAGCCAGGTGGCGGACCCGGTCAGCGGGCGATCGGTGAGATCT